>DATAUF010000157.1:0-2313 GCA_036268405.1 Mycobacteriales bacterium | reverse complement strand
TGTGATGACGAGCAGTCCGAACACCTGAGCCCGCTGAAGCAGGCCGTGGAAGAGGACCGCTTCGCCGAGCCAGAGTGCGAGCGAATACAGGACCGAGAGGTAGAAGATCGACGGGGCCTCGTCGATGGTGGTCTTGCGTAGGACGTGCTGGTCGCGGTCGTAGAGGCCGATCACCTTTCCGGCGAGGAGGACGAACGGCACGATCAGCACCGCCCCGGGCACCAAGCTGACCCGGCCGGCGTCGATCACGGTGATCACGATCAGAAGGGCCGCGAAGGCAGCGGTCAGGTCAACCAACCCAAGCCCTCGCCGCAGCAGCGAGTCTCGCTGCAACACGGCCGGGCGCGCGCCAACCTCCTGATGGCCACTGGGCAGAACCTCCCACACCGGCGAGATCTCGGCGTGACGATCGGAGCGCCCATTGTTGCCGCTGGCGCGTCGGCGACTTCCGACCCAGGTCCTGGTACGCGACGTGGTCTGCATCAATCTAAATCCCCCTTGCGGCGATCGTCGTCCCGGCGATGCACCAGTGTGCGCCCTGCCGGAAGCGAACCCGTGAACATCCTGCGATATTGCCCGGCTGCTTGCGACGAGGCGTCAAAATCCTCCGACGAATCGTTGTCAGAAAGCTCGGAAAGAGCGTCCGTTGCGGCACAATCGCTCAACGCTCTGTTGATTCGATCATGTCCGCTAGCCCACGAACGGATCGATTTCGCATCTGTACCACTCGAAAGCTGCCCCAGATGCGTTTTGCGATTTCCAGGTTAGCAACATAACGGGGAGCACACAAACCTCTCAATGTCCAAATGTCGCAAAGCGGGCACCGCCGGAGCGCCTCCTGGCTAGGCCGCGACCGAGCGGGATTGAGATACTCGCGGGGATGCCCGCCGCCTACACCTCGGAGCTCGCCCGGCGCCTCGCGCCCGATGTTCTGGGTCGGTTCGAGCGCTATGTCCGAGTCAATACCCAGTCCTCGCGTGATCGCTCGGCGTCTCCCAGCACTCCGGGCCAGTTGGAACTTGGCCGGATGCTGGCCGACGAGCTGCTGGACGCCGGTCTCGGCGATGCCTCGCTCAACGAACACGGCTACGTGACGGCAACGCTCCCGGGAGCGCAGACCGGCGCTCCGGTGATCGGCTTGATCGCGCACATGGACACGAGCCCCGATGCGTCCGGCCAGGGAGTGCAACCGATCGTGCACACCGACTACTCCGGCGACACGCTGACGCTGCCGCGCGGCGGCACGCGCCTTGATCCGGTCTCGATGCCCGCGCTGGCCGCCAAGCAAGGGCATGACATCGTGACCGCCAGCGGCGACACCCTCCTGGGCGCCGATGACAAGGCGGGCATCGCCGAGATCGTCGCGGCAGTCGCCCACCTGGCCGCTCATCCCGAGCTCCCCCGGCCCACCTTGCGAGTGGCGTTCACGCCCGACGAGGAGATCGGCGAGGGCGCGACCCTGTTCGACATCGAGCGCTTCGGCGCACAGTGCGCCTACACGCTGGATGGGTCGGGACTCGGCGGACTGGACGACGAGACGTTCTCGGCCGACGAGGTGATCGCCACTATCCATGGCGTCGACATCCACCCGGGATATGCGACCGGCAAGCTGGTCAGCGCGCTGCGCCTGGCGGCCCAGATCGTCGCCGAACTTCCCTCCGACCGCCTGACCCCGGACACCAGTTCGGGGCGCGAGGGATTCATCCACCCCTATTCCCTGATCGGGTCGGCTGCGACCGCGGAGATTCGTGCGATCGTGCGTGACTTCGATGAGGAGCTCATGCTCCAGCATCGGCAGCTGCTGCAGGAGACCGCCGAGCGGATCGTGGCAGCCGCGCCGGGAGCGCAGCTGAGCCTGGACATCCGACGCCAGTACCGGAACATGCGCGAGTACCTGGACCGCGTGCCCACAGTGGTCGCGGCCGCCGAGGCGGCAATCCGGGCCGAGGGACTCGATCCGGTGCGCCGGCCCATCCGCGGCGGGACCGATGGTTCGCGCCTGAGCGAGATGGGCCTGCCGACGCCGAACATCTTCACGGGCGGTCAGGAGTACCACTCGGTGCGCGAGTGGGCCTCGGTCCAGGACATGGCGGCTGCCGCGGCGACCGTCGTGCGGCTCTCCGAGGTATGGGCCCAGGGAGTACGGCCGTGAGTCCGACCGGCGCCGAATCGCTCGCCTCGCTCGACGGCGAGATCATGCCGGTCGCCGAAGCGATGATTCCCGTCACCGATGAGGGGCTGATTCGCGGGGACGGCGCGTTTGAGGTGATCCGCGTCTACGACGGGATTCCCTACGCGATGGACGAGCATCTG
>DATAUF010000156.1:0-29135 GCA_036268405.1 Mycobacteriales bacterium | reverse complement strand
GGCGGCGGTGGAGGCGGCGTCCGCGGCGCAGCAGCAGGCGGCAACGGCCCCCCGGCACGCCTTGGGGGTGCGCCCGGAGCGCCGCCCGGGCGCATCGGTCCCCCTGGCGCGGCCGGCGGCAGACTCGGAGAAATGATCTCCAGCGCGCCCTGCTGAATCCGCCTGATGAGACTCAGTCGGGCGGCATCCTCGGCGGGGGCCGGCTGCTCGGTGACCAAGTGAGCCGGGTGCGGGATTCTGGCTTGCTCGCCCGTCCACTCGAGGAAGCTGCCGCACGACCCGCAGAAGTCATCGCCCTCCGCGTTGTGAAATCCACACTGTCGACAGATGATCATCGGCCGACGACCTCAAGGGCATGCGGCACATGAGCCGGCCGGGAGGCTCGAATCATGCCATCGAGCGTGGCGACCGATACTGCCTCGGGGTCCGAGACGCGGAGGCGAATCGACACCCACGGCATCTTCGGTTCGATGACCGCCGGTGTGGGAGTTAATGACGCCGTCACGCCACCAGAGTCGGCAATCTCGATTGTGCCGCCGGTAGCCAGCTCGAGTTGTTCGCGCAGACCGGCGGCCGTTCCTCGCAGCCGATACAGCCGGACGGACTCAGCGACAACGGCTCGCTGACGTTCCAGCGGCCAGTTCTCATCCAGGTCGCTGCCGAACCATTCCGCAAGCCAGCGCAGGAAGTCTTCCGGCGCCAACATCGGATCCACGTACGCGATCAGGCAGTCGATCGTGGCGATGACCGGCGCGATCACCTCGTCGAGCCCGTCAGTCCACCGCATCGTGGTGGGGTCGTCCTGGAAGACCGCCGGCATCAGCTCGCCGATTGGATGCGGCGACTTCATACCCGGGACGCCAGCACGCATCAGTGCTCCTCGATGCGCACGTGATGCTCGAAAGAGAACACCAAGCTGTTGCTCTCAAGGTTCAGCCGCTGGCTCTCCTTGCCTCGCTCGCCGCTCACGGGATTGGCGGCGAACAACCGGACGTCCTCGACCATCTCCACGCCGTGAACCTGCTGCAGGATCGAGAAGATCTCGCCGGTCTGCACCGGTCGGCCGAACGGCCAGCCGCCACCCCCGGGGCCCCCGCCAGGAAGCGGGCTGAGGAAGTCGTACAGCGCGGCAAGCGCATCGTCACGTACCCGGTTGATGTTGACCCTGGGTCGCGCGATCAGCCGGGTGACGACGGTGACTCCGCGATAGAGCGGCGGCTCGACAGACACAGTCGTGCCGACGAGGCGCACCTCGTCGAGTCGTGCCGCGATCTGCTCCAGAGTCTGGGGCAACGGGAGAAGGTCCTCGAACCGAATCCGAGCCCCTTCACGCGCAGCCGCCGGGACGATGAGCACCTTGACGGTGCCGGGAGCAACGGCGCCTTCGCCCGCGACCAGACAGCGGACGCGTGCGATGTCCGGCGCCACCTCCCGCGTGATCACCTCGAAGTCCTCGGCGGTCACGGCACGGCTTCGGGTGCGCAACAACAACGGCCCGCGGATCTTCGCCTCGTCGAGGCTCTCCCCGTCAACTCCGCCCTGAGCGGGCCGTCGATTCTCAACACCGGAGACGAAAGGGATCGACGACTTGAGGGATTGGATCGCATTCTCGGAAACGTTGCCGGCGAGACCGCCGCCGACCGCGTACCGCTCGATCCGAATCTGCTGACCGTCCTCGGGGATTGCGCCGTACTGACGAACCGTGCCGTCTTCCTGCCGCACAACCGGGCCGAAGAGCACCTGACCGGAGACGGCGTCGAGGACGAAGTGCCGATCCACCGGCCCGCTGTCCGCGAAGTGCTCGACCTCGGTCCATTCCTGCCAACCATCGGCTGAGCTGACCTGGACAACCGGCGCAGCGGCGCCGGCGAGAACTGGTGTCGACGCAAGAGCGAAGGTCTGTCCGGCGACGCCTGCTGACTCCCCCAACGCCTCGAACTCCACGATGTCTGCGTGCACGGCATCGGTCGTGCCACCGACCGTGCAGGCGGTGAGCGAACGGATGAGTGGTGCCCTGCTGTAGGCGGGCTGACCCTCTGCCGGTTCAGTGACGGTCAACCTCAACCAGCCGGCGCGCTCGCCGTTGATGATGTGCGCCGCGTGCCCGTCCGGCACGTGCACCACGATGGCACCCGGTCGGTTCCAGCCACCGGTCTCATCCCGGCCCACCTCGCACGGCTCCCATGACTCGCCGGTCCACGCCTCATACCTGAGCGGAGGCGCCAGCGGGTTCACCCCGACACCCTGAACGGGACCGTCGAAGTCGATTCGCACGGCGCATGACGGCACCGGATCGCTCAGGCCGAGAAGCAGCGCGTCACCAACAACCGGGACCTCCGTGAACGCCATCGCGGTGCCACCCAGCTGAAGGGTGGCGGTCACGTCTCTGGCCTCATCTATCGCGGCACCGGCTGCGGCTACCCAGACCCGAGAAAGGCTGCACGGGACGATGTCAAGATCGCGCAACGTCGAGAACACGACCGAGCTCTCGGTCTCCGTACGCATGGTGCCGGTCTTGGTGCCGGCGCTCACCAGTAGAGGCGTCGTCGCAGGTGAAGACAGCCAGAACGTCACCGGCGCGCGTGCCGGAGTTGGTGGGAGCAGCCGGAGACCGAGCAGGTCGAGGAACTTCACGTAGAGCCTGTCCGGCACCCTGTTGAGGCGGAACAGAAGCTGATCGGTCATGTACGCGAAGGTCTCGATCAACGTCACGCCCGGGTCTGAGACGTTGTGATCGGTCCACTGGGGGTTTCGCTGCTGGACCAGCCGTTTGGCGTCGTCAACCAGGTCCTGAAACCGCCGGTCATCGAGGTTGGGTACGGGCAGCGCCATCAGTGGACCCCGGCGATGTCGACGTCGGGAGAGACGGCCTCGATTGCTTCAGCGCCCGGCTCTGACTCCGGGATCGTATAGAACGGGAAGACCAGGTTCCGCGCGTCGTTGGTTGCCTTGATCACATAGTGGATGTCGATCCACAGCGTGCCACTGGCGCTGTCCTCCAGACTGACGTCGACGTCTTCCACATCCACTCTCGGTTCCCACATCAGCAGCGCGGCGCTGACCTCCCGGGAGATCGCGGCCGCCGTCACCTCGTTGGCGCCGGCGAAGATGAAGTCGCGCAGCCGACTGCCGAAGCGCGGTCGCATCGGGCGTTCCCCCGGATAGGTCATGAGGATCAGCCGCATCGCCTGTTCGAGCTTCCGCGGCCCGCTGGCCAGCGCGACGCTTCCGTTGGCGCTGACCCCGAGCGGGAAGGCCCACCCGGTACCGACGAAGTCGCTTTTCAAGTCCGGCTCCTAGTTGAGTTTGATGGCCGAGCCCTTGATCGAGACGACCCCCTGGCTCTCGATCTCGACCATCGCCTGGGCCTTCATGCTCAGGTTCACGCCGCCGTCGATGTTGACGGAGCCGCCCTCGCCGGCCTTGATGTTGATCGTTCCGGCGCTTCCGGTCTGGAGGTTCAAGGTCCCGAGGTCGCCACATTCGATCGTGACCTGTCCTGCAGGGCTCCGGCTTGCCGGAGGTGCCGGCTTGCACGTCAGCGCAATCGTCCCTGCGACCTGGTCGATCACGAGGGCGAGGTTGCCGTCCCCGGTTCCGAGACTGAACGACGAGGTGAGCGGTGGTCCAGAACCCTCACCGGGAGGTAGCTCGTCGTTGAAGACAAGTGCGTTGCCCGCGGAGGACACGAACCCGCGGCGCACCACCGACGCGGCCATGCCAGATGGCTTCACCGCCGGCCCACCGAGGGAGTACTCGCTCTTCTGGGTCAGCAATCCCCCGATGACGTACGGACGGCGGGAGTCACCGAACTCGAACGCCACCAACACCTCGTCACCGACCTCGGGAAGGAACATCGCGCCGCTGCGTGGCCCCGCGCCGAACTGAACGACCGGCGCCCAGTCAGACTCGTATTGCGGCGAGAGCCACGGCAGCGCGACCTTGACGTTGCCCTTCCGGGTTGGGTCGTTGTTGTTGGTGACGACCCCGCAGCAAACCCCGGGAAGACTCGGGCGGCCACGGGCTTCTGCGCCGCCAGTGGTGAGTCCGAGCAGTGAACGCTGCTGCCGTCCGTCGACACGGAAATGGGTCCGGTAGCCACCTTCGGTGTCATCGAAGACGTGTGCCGCACTGGTGATGATCCAGGTGCCCGAGAACGGATCGGGGATCTCCGCGATCTCGATCGCCGCGCCCGGGCAGATCTTCGGATTGCCGACGGCAAGACCCGACGCAGTGGCAAAGCTGCTCGCAAGGTGGTCGGCAACACCGGCCACGACCTCGCTGACAGCCGAGTCGATCGACGAGCCGGTGGCCAGCGGACGATCGTTGACGACGAAGGCCTTCTGGCTAGGCGCCGGTCCAAGGTTGCCGACACTAGGACCCGGAGGCACCTCCGGCGCGCCCGGGACGGCGGCTCCGGAGAAGGTGTTCGCGATGTTCGACGCGTTGGCCTTCAACAACGTCGCCGACTTCGTGACGATTGGGTGCTGCGAGGCGACAACCTTGCGTGCCGAGGAGTCCCACACTCGCACCTCGACCTCGGCCGCTAGATTGCCGCTGGTCACGCGCGGCGCAAAGGTCAGAACGTCCGTTCCGATGAGCAGCTTGACCGGCAGCCCGGTCGATCCCATCGCCGACGAGGACTTGCGGAAATAGAACTTCCCGTCCCCGAGCCCGAACTCGTATCCGATTTCTCGAGCCCGCATCCGCAGGAAGTCCCAGTCGGTCTGATCGATCTGGCCCACATGGTCGTGCGTCGCCCTGGTCTCCTCGATGACGCCCGCCACGAGGCCGGCTTGCATGACGATCTCCCGAACGATGTCGGAGTCCTTCATATTGAGGAACGTCCGCGTGCGCTTCGCCCGCTGCAACCGATGTGTCTTGTCGTAGCCGCGCACCACCGTCCGCCAGGTGTCGCGATCGTAGGCACCCTCGATCGACGTCACCTCACCACTGATCAGGGTGCTGCTGTTCGCGTCGCCCGGCGCGCCCGCGGAGATCGTGATCTCCGAGCCGATCGCCAGGTTGGCTTTCGTGAGCGAATCGCCGTCGTTGTCGTCGAACGTGATCTCGAACATTGCGGGGAGCTGGAGATTCGTGTCGACGACAGTGCGCTTGATGCGAGAGCGCAGTACGTCGGACAGTGGCAGCCCACCGATGCCGACGGTGACGGTCGCCCGCACTGTGACCTCGCCGGTGCGGTAGAAGGTCGGACTCTCAATGCCCATGACGGCCTCCTACCGGCAGCTCGTCGGCGTTGGGCAGGTAGATCAGGGCGCCGGTCGGCACCCGCAATGGATCGTCGATCCCGTTGATATCGGCAATCGCCCGCCAGGCATCAGGAGTGTTGTACGTCTGTTGTGACAGCCGCTGCAGGTTCTCCCCCTGCACGAGGACGCGAGCCTGCCGACCGACCAGACCTCCCGATGTCGGGTTGGTCCCAGTCGGGAGTGCCACCTGCGTGCGGAGCTTCAAGTCCACCTTCGCGCGGGTTGGTGTGCCGTCTTCCTTGAATCGGACGTACGCCACCGCGACGCTTTCCAGCGCGACCCGGTAGTCGATCGGCCCCCATATGAAATGGACGACCTTTGGACGCCGACCCTCATTTTTGCCTGGCGGCGACACAAGCGGCCTCAGCCACTCGAACAGGGTCTCGGCACTCCCGACATGCGTGCCGTCGAAGATCAGGTCGCCCATGTCGATGGTCGTCGCGCCGTCTTGCTTGAGCTGCTCCTCGCGGCCGAGCTTGTTCGAGGGAGGCTTGTTGTCGAACTTGGCGCTCTGCGAGATCTTGATCGACGACGGGTTGAACTGGAAGGTCACCTTCCCGTCGTCCCCTTGCCCGTCGTTGTCGGTGATGCTGTAGGTCAGCGCGGCCGTCGGGCCGTCCGGAGTTGCGTCAGGCGCCATCGCGTCACACCGTCGCCAAGAAGCCCTGGTGGGCAAGTTCGAGGGTCTCGATCGCGACCTTGTTGTCGGTGGCGCTCAGCGACGGGCCACTCCACGAAACCGGGATCACATCACGCAGCGTCCACACCATCGCGCTGCCACCTGTCGCGTCGTACATCGTGATCGACATGCTGGCGCGCTGGTAGGTGCTGTCCTGCCAGTTTTTCGCAACGGAGGCCAGCCATGACTGCACGTTGCTCGAGTCGCTGTAGTTGACGCCCCGCTCCAGCGTCACGTTCTGGTACTTGATGGTGTCGGGGAGCAGCCTCTCGTAGGCGTAGACGCCACCCATCTTCACCGGGGTCGTAGCAAATGTGACCTTCAAGCCCTTGCAGCCTGACCACATGCCCAGATCGCTGATACCGGCCGCGCTCGCATGCTCGATCGTGACCTTGAAGCGCATCGCCATGCCGTATTTGGGCCAGTCCCCCGGCGTCGGCGGCGACTGGGTGGCCAGTGGACGTCCGGGGATCGGCACTGCCATCGAGGGGAGGCTCACTTCTTCACCTCGTCGTCGAGGAAGCCGGTGTGAGCAAGCTGCAGGGTTTCAGTGATCGCCTTGCCGGTGCCCGCATCGAACTCCGCGATCGACCACCCCACCGGAAAGAACTGCTTGAGCTCCCAGGTCACGATCGTGAGGCCCATCCAGTTCACAAGGGCGATCGCGCCTGTCAACGGCTGCGGACTCTTCGAGGTCGTCGTGAGCCACTTCTGGACGACCACCGAGTCGATGCATGCCTGACGGGTCAACTTGATCGTTTCGTACTTGCTCATTCCCGGGTAGATCCACACCGCGTTGCCGTGATCGCCGGCGCGGTACTGGCAGACGTCCCAGTTGACGCTCAGCCCGCTGGCTTTGGTCCAGGTGCCGAGGTCATAGCTGGCATTGTCGATCCGCACGACGAACTTGTGCGACATCCCATTGAGGCCGAGCGCGGCGTTCTCCGCCCCACGCGCACCGCGTGTCGCGGTGCTCGCGAGCGCCGTTCCGGGAGTGGGCATCTTGTCCTCCTACCGAAAGTCCATGAGCGAGCCGGATCGCTCTCGATCTACCAACAACTCCGACTGAAGCCGTCCGCGGAGCGAGCCATAGATCCGGACCGCCAGCTCATCGATTGCGTCGGTGTCATCGAGATCGACGAGCCGTTGCTCCGCGGTAGGGGCGGGGGTCTCTGCCGCAACCGTCGCGGTCCGCACCACGTCGCTCACATCCGCTCGTGGAGCAACGACCATCGCCGACCTCGCGAACAACTCGCCGACACTGTCAATCACCGCCCCCTCTTCTGGCACCTCGCTCGACGGGGCCTCGAACCCGTCCGCGGACCAGGACGCGAGGATGTCCTCACCCGCACGCTGGACGCTCGCCGCCCGAGCAACTGTCGCGCCGCCGGATGACGCGAAGGAGGCTGCGGATATCGATCCGGCTCCCAGCCGAAGGTGCGTCATCGGTGGCAACGGCGCGCCGTCGCGCACCAAGCGCTCTACCTCGATCGCCTGAGCCTCGAGCAGCTGGCCGTCCGGTGAGCCCTCGGCCGGCAACACGGCACCGAAGAGCCGTTGTTGCGCGACGTGGGTGAGCTCATGCGCCAGCAACGCTCGCGCCTCTGGGTCGTCCAGCCCGCCGAGCTCGTCGGGCAAGAAAACCTGCTCGTCGTAGCTGAACGCTTTGGCGCCGATCGAACGAGCCGCCGTCGCTACTGCACTGCCTCTGTGGACGCGTACCGATCCGACGTCGACTCCAGTCGCGACCGAGATCGTGCGGGCGATCAATGCTGGTGCCGTGCCAACGCTGGACGTTGTCCCGGACTGAGTCGGCGTGGACGGCCCGGGACGGCTCACCTCGGCACGATGTTCAGCCGGCCGCGCATGCCGTGGCTGGTCGATCCGCGACGGCAGCCCGCCTAGCCGCGCTCGGTACACCATCGATGTCGGTCGAAGCGCCATCTCGGAAGGCCGGACGTCATCGTCGCGGGTCGCGATCGCCGAGGCGTCGCGAACGTCGTCGGCGGACGTCGACATCGGACGCGCGGGGGTAGCGCGTTCTTCGGGCGGGGGCGCGTCGGGCAGCGTCGGCTCACTCGTCCGCGATGCCGGTTCTCGAGGAACCACCGCCCCGGCTGTCGGTGGCAGCGAGGCTCCTCGGTCGAGCGCATGACCGAGGGGCGGTGGGTCGCCTTGCGCTGTGCCTGGCTGAAGATGAGTCGCCGACCGCACGCGGCCATCGCGCGCAGGCGGCGGCGCAACCGGGCGAAGCACGAGCGGCACGTCACGCTCGGGAACGATCGGAGGCAGGTCCAGTCCGTCGACCGGCGAGGCATCGATGATCAACGAGCCGGATTCGACCGGCGAAGGCACATCGCCAACGGCCGGTCCGAGGTGCTCCACAGGCTGGGCACTGGGTCGCACCAGGGGGGCGCCTAGTCCGAGCCGGCGTTGCGGGGGCCGTGGGCGCCCGCCATCGCCGCGTGCGGGTGGCGGAACATCCCTCGGCGAACCGATGTCGATCAGCGGCGCCATCTCTGGTGCCGCAAACTCGGCTACCGCGGACGCGGATACCGCGCCGACAGCGCGCCCTTCGGTAACCCTCGGCCGGCGTTCCGAGGCCGGCAGATCGAGCCGTCGCGCCGGCGGGTACGGATCCGGTGACGATGCGTTGGCGAGGGGCCCGTCGCCCGGTCCGTCTGATGCCGGCATCGCACCGCCGAGATCGTCGGTCGCCCACGGCGGGCGGTAGTCCTGAAGGCGCCGCAAGGCAGCCGAGGGACGTCGATGAACTGCCGGCTCCTGCGGCTCGCCAACGAGGTCCTCGACCGCCTCACCGAGGAGTGGCGCGGGCAGTGGCGCGCGGTCATGTACCGGGAGGCGGCGCGGCTGCCGTGTCGGAGGCTGGACCTCCTCGGCCCCCAACTCCGCCGTCAGAGGGTGCGGGACACCGGTCGACAGCGACAGCAACGCAGGCACCGCCACCGGCGGCTCGGCCTGCTCAGATGTTGACCCATCGCCCGCCTCAAAGGCAGAGGACCGTTCGGGATAAGCAGTGGGCTGTTCGAGCTCGAACACGTCCGCGAGACCGTCGACCCGACCACGCGGCGCAGACTTCGACGGCCGATGGACGAGCGCCCGGCTCACCGGCAGCTGCCGCCACGTCGGAGGTGGAGGGATCATCGTCACCGGGCGCAGCGCGAGAGTGGTGCGAAGCGGCGGCACGCCGGTCCACGCGTGAATCGGACGGCGACGCAATACGGGCGGGTCGACCGGAGACCGCTGGACCCTCGGGTCACCGGTTCTGCGCGCCGCAGCCACGTCAACCTCCGGAGGTCGACGCCTCCGCGCGCGCGGACCGAATCCCCACCGCAAGGCGTCCTCCTCAGACCTCGGCACCCTCCGCCAGTTGGGTGTTGATCTTTCCGATCTCTCCGATCACCCGCTGGCGAGTCGGGTGCTCCAGGCCGAGGATCGCGCTGAGCGGCCAGTGCAGGTAGTACGCGACGTACGCCGCCTCCTCCCAGAGTCGGTCGGCGTCGTACGTCAGGATTCCCCCGACACATCACCTGCCACGTCAATCGCAAAGTCGTGACCGCATGCCGGACAGGTCACGCCCGCCTCGGTGTGGCCATGCTGGTTGATTCGCTGATAGAGGTCCTGCAGGAACGCCAGGTCTGAGGCGAAGAGGCTCTCGATCACGAGGGTGTCGATCGACGCGACGGATCCGAGCCGACTTACCGTTCGAGCGAGCAGCAGCACCGTGAGGTACGCCGGGTTCTGACGAACCCTCGCGTCGGTTTGCGGTGCGATCTCGTCTGCCGCCGTCGCCAGCCGCATCACGCCGTCCCGATGCACCCGCCCCTGCTCGTCGACGTAGCCCCGCGGCAGGATGAACGGATAGTCGGTGCGCAGCGCGGAGAGATCATCCGCGCCGGGGACGGGCATCGTTTCCATCGCGGTCACCTACTCAGCCCCCACTTGGCGGCATCTGCTTGATCTCCTCGCACGTGAAAGTGACGGTCTCGACGACGACCTCGGTCGCGCCCGCCTTGATCCCGCTGATATCGAGCTTCGCCGGCCACGCGCCCGACAGCCAATACGTCACCTTCGGCTTGCCGTCGACGCCGATGAGCTCGAGGGTGCAGCTCATCTTGGCCATCGGGTCACCGGCAAGGACCATCTGGTGCCACGCCCAAAGGCTGGCATCGCCATCGACACCGCGCTTGAGAGTGATCGTTGGCGGCTTCGTCTTGCCGTACTGCTTCGTGTGGGACACCGCACCGCTGACCGAGTCCGTCGCGAGGTACTCGACGATCTCCACCTCGCTGCTGATGCCGCCCAGCTCGGTGAAGACAGCCGCCGGCTTCGCGCTGCCTTCGATCCGGATCGCAAACCGAGCCGCGGTTAGCGGAGGCTTCTGACCCGTACTGGACCCGCCTCCACCTGAGGGCATTGTCATGCTTGTTCTCCCTTTACTGTCGGTCGGGTCTACTCAGTGCGCGAAGCGCCCTGGGTGAGCTGTGAGATGCGGAACACGACGAACTCGGCAGGCTTGACCGGCGCGATCGCGATGTCGACCGTGAGAATCCCGACATCGCGGTTCTCAACCGGGTTGTTCTCGTCGTCGCACTTGACGTAGAACGCCTCTTCCGGCGTGGAGCCGAAGAGCGCACCACTGCGCCAGACCCGCGTGAGGAACATCGTGATCGTGCGTCGCACGCTGTCCCACAGGATTCGGTCGTTCGGCTCGAACACGACCCAGTTGGTGCCAAGCAAGATGGACTTCTCGACGTAGTTGAACAGCCGCCTCACGTTGAGGTAGCGCCACTCCGGATCGCTGCTCAGCGTGCGCGCTCCCCAGATGCGGATGCCCTGCCCGGGGAAGGAACGGATGCAGTTGATACCAATCGGGTTCAGCTGGTCCTGCTCGCCCTTGGTGATGTTGAGGTCGAGCGAGATCACCCCCCGCAGCACCTCATTTGCGGGGGCCTTGTGCACTCCGCGGGTGTCGTCGTTTCTGGCCCACACACCGGCCATCTGTCCGCTGGGCGGCATCGAGATCGTCTTGCCGCTCGCTGGATCCATGACTTTGAGCCAAGGCCAGTACAGCGTCGCGAACTTGGAGTCGTAGCCGGCGAAGTCCATCCGCCAGTCCTTGATCTGCTGTGCGTTCAGGCCCGGTGGCGGATCGATGATCGCGACACGATCGGACATCAGCTCGCAATGCGCGATCATCGCCAGCTGGACGGCCTTCAGGCCGTCGTTGTCGATGATCCCCTGCTGGTAGGCCGTCATCAGGTCGGGTACCGCCAGCATCGTGATGTTCTCGATCGCCTCGAGGCCGGCGAAGCCGGTGCGAGCGCTCGAGTTCCCGACGTAGTCGTCCGCGGTGACGGTAGGAACGGCAGGGTGGTTGCCGCCGCTGAGCGCGACGTCCGCGCCCTGAGCCGGCACAGCGAGCGCTGCCCCGCGCGTCTCTTCGATGTTGATGAGCTTCGACTGCGCCCGCACGACAGTCACGACGTTCTGCGATCCGCGCCGGGTCGTGACGTTGTCGAAGGTCTCCTCGACCTTGCCGGCACGCTTGACTGTCAGCTTGAAGCTGTCCTCGGAAGGCTCGGTTGCCTCAGAGACCTCCACGGTGATCCCGTCACCGGCCGTGCCGGCCGCGAGAGCACGAACCGAGAACGCCGCCTTCGTGGCTTCGCCCGCGGCCGGGATGGCGGCCCGTGCGGTCGGCTCGGCCGGTTCTGAACCGGTGCCGTCCGATCCGACGCGGACGACGTACGCGGCTCCCCCGCCGTTGAGGAAGTAGGCATATACGGAGTGCGCAAGGAAGGCACCCTCCACAAACTCGCCGAACGACTGGGTGAACTGCGTCCAGTTCGTGACCAGCGTCGGCTCGTTGACCGGCCCACGCTCGGCGAAGCCGACGAACGCGGCGAGAGCGGTGCCGACGCCTTCAATGGGCTTGGTCCCGGAGGAGACCTCTTCCATGTAGACGCCTGGCGACAGATACGTGGGCATGCAGGGCCTCCCAGCAGGGAACGAACTCCGACATCGGCAGCGTGGCAGCACCGACCACACGTGACGCCGCACGGTCGCGCCAGGTCGGGGGCAGCATTTGTTGCCCGAAGGTGCTAACCAGCTGCCCCAATAGCTAGCCCGGCACGCCGCCAGTCGATCTCCCGACCGTTGCACACTGGCGAGGTGATCGACGCCGTCGATGCAAGCGTGGCTGCCTGGCTCAAGCGCGCTTGTCCCAAGGGAACCGGCGTGACGTTCGAGCCTCCCGGTGATCGGCCCGGCACCGGTGCAAAGACCGACGTACTACATCTGTTCCTCGCTGACGTCCGTGCCGATCTCAGCGGGCAAGGCGGCGATGTCGTCGAGGTACGCGACTCGAGTGGTCGCCCGGTGGCACGCCAGGCGCCGGTGCAGTGGTACCAGCTGGCCTACGAGATCACGGTCACGGCCGCGAGCGTGCACGACGAGCATCGACTGCTGGGGACGATCCTCACCGCCGGCGCACTCGGTCAGATGCTTCCCAGGGATTGTCAGCTCGGCTCGCTCAGCGACACCGAGCTGCCAGTGCTCCTCCGCGTCGCGCCACCTACGTCGGAACGATCCTTTGCCGAGTCGGCCGACAAACGACGAGACCGCACCACACTCGACCTCGTCGTCACCGCGCCTCTTGTGCCTTCCGTGCCGATCGAGTTCGGCACACCGGTCAGCGAGGTCCTTCTGGGCGTCGAGCGGCTGTCCGCTGACGACGCCGATGACGGGGACAACACCGGCAGGGCAGCCGAGCGGCGTACCCCCATGGGCGATCTGCCGCTCCGCCAGCGGGTGGGCATGCCGCCGCACCGGATCGAGGAGTTCGCCGGCACCCGCGACGCGGGCAAGGAAGACTCAGGTCGCAAGAACTCGCCTGGTCGTTCCTGACGCGACGGCCTCCGCCGCTGGAAGTGTCGCCTCTGGAAATCGGTGCCGGCAGGTCAGCGGCGCTGGCGTCGACCGGACCGCGACTGGGACGATGAGGCGGCCGAGTCGAACACGACCTTCTTCGACGAGAATCGCTTGACCGCCGATGTGACAAGCGTCTGCTTGGCAGCTGGGCAGTCGTCGAACGTCAGCGCCCCGGAACCGAACATTCCGCCCTTGCGCACTCTCACGCTGCCGCCCATGCGGTCAGGCTGAGAGTTGACGTAGCGCTGGATGTCGGCGTCATGGTCGTTGCCGATCAGCAGAACGACCCCACCGACGACCCAGGTAGTGGAGCCGCCGTTGTCCAGGTCCTTGACGGATTCCCCGTTGGTGTCGTCGATCTCGCGAAGCTGACGGTCGGTCAGGGTTGCGAACGACGCGACTCGGCGTTGCTCGCGCAGAACCGCGGCGATCACCGGACGACGAGCCAGAAGCTCGTCCACTGCCGGGTCACCACAACCTGCCACCCGCTCGGCGAACACCCGCGGCTGAGCGGTGGCGGCGGCATCGACTTGTCGCCACAGCCCTTCGTCCAAGTTGGCCTCGAACGCGGCCGCGTATGGCGTTCTCAGAATGGAAGACAGGTGTCCGAGCAGTGCGCCGAGCGCGCCGGCCATCAGCAGCTCGCGGGTCGTCGCTACTGCCTCTGCGACATCGGGATCAACAACCGGAACACCGGAATCGGCGTCATTCTCTGCCCGGAACCCGGGCAACTCCGTGTGGATCTGCGAGCCCGAGTCCGAAGAGTCCGAGTCGCGAGAGTCAGGCAACGGAGTCGAGTTTCGTACCGACGTGACAACCGCCGAGATCGCCGGCCGGCTCAGGAGAGCAACCTGAACCGCGGCGTCGCCGCACCAGTCGAACCAACCGACGAAATGCGCCGGCGACCGTTGCGCAAGTGCGTCCAGCCGGTCTGCAGCCGTGACGTGCAGGTTCTCGATGATGGCGGCGGCATGGCGCGGAGCCTCAAGCAGATACTCGAAGAGGCCCTGAAGATCGTTCGCGCCCGCGAAGCCGCTCACCGCGAGCGACGCGCTGGACGGTGGGAGGTCACGTGAGGCGATCGCAGCACGGACGGACGGCCTGGTGCTCAGTTCGGCCAAGTCAGCAGCACGAAGTTGCATCGACCAGTCGACGAACGTTTTCGAGCGGGCCTGGACCCAGTCGTCGAATGCTGCCCCCGCGTCCGGGTAGCGATCGAGGAGCCCCGTAATGTCGGACATCCGACCGGCAAACGAGTTGAGAATCCCGTACAGATTTAGATGATTTTCGAGTTGGATACCATATCTCGCCTCCTGCGTAATCTTGGCCGCGAGCAGCCCCGACTCAGAGGTATCCCGCACTGCGGTGCCGCCCGCGGTTTCGGTGGCCAGCGGACCGGCGTCGACGCGAGTGACCCGCGTCTTGCCCTTCACGAGCGGACGGATTCGAGGACGCTCACTCAACATCTGATCGACGTCATCACCTGCCCACGCGACCCATTCATCGAACAAATCGGCGTTGGCCTCGGCAAACGAGTCGAGCGCGTCGCCGGCTGCCCGGTTGGCCGCTAGCGCGTCGGCCACTGTTTGCAAGCGAGCGCGGTTGGAAACCAGGAAGTTGAACAGTCCCTCGATGTCTTCGGCCTCGACGAGCTGCCGCACAACGTCTGCCTCGTCGAGCAGTGGCGGTGGCAGGTCATCCGGAAGCGGAGCCGGTGGCAGTGGCGGCATCTGTGAGTCGTCAAGCGGTGGTAGGTCGTCAACCAAAAGTGCGCCAACCGCTGCGTGAACGCGTGCGCGCGCATCGAGCGCGAACCGCAGTTCCGAAGAGCTGGCCATCAGCTGATCGGCAAACCACTGCGGGTTCCACTCGGCGAGCTCGTCGATGGCCTGCCCGGACTCAAGACCCGCGGTGTCGTCAAGCTCGTCGAGAACAACGACGTTCTCCTCGAGATGGCGGAACAGGTCGTCCCACTGCCCGCCGTCGATCGCCGTCTTGATGACGTACGGATAGGTGTCGCGGAACTGCTCGGCGAGCGCGGCTTCCTGCGCCGCGATCTCCGCCTCGGACTCGGTGCCCTCGATCTCCTCGCTGCGAGCCTCATAGGCTTCGTTGACGAATGCATCCATCATGTCGTCTGGCTGATCAGTCATCCCAGCTCCGTCCATGCGTCCCGACGGCCTCGTAGGGACGGGCACCACTCAATGCAGTGAGACATAGCGTGATGTCGGGGTGCGCGGTGACGCAAGGTCCGATCGGGCAAGCGTTCGGGAAGCCGCTAGTTGGGGCCGTACTCCCCGGACTGCGCACGCATGCGCTGCTCCTCGATCACCATGGCGACCCGCTGCCGCGCGTAAAGCTCCTGTTGGATGTCGCCGTCTGCACACCAGTCGTACCAGCCGACGAAATGTTCGGGATAGCTCTCGGCGAGCGCGTCGAGCGCGTCACCGGCGCCGTTCGCGGCGTTGCCGACCGCTGCCATCACGGCGGCAATCTCGAATCGATTGCTCAGGAAGTAGGCGAACAGGCCTTCAAGGTCGTTCATCTCAACGAACGACTTGACCTCCGCCGAGGCCTGGTCGCCGAACTCCGCTCCCATGTCAGGCCCGGGATCGTCAGCATCGTCGGCGCTCATGCGCTCGCGCCATCTCCCTTCCAGAACTCAGGTCCGAAGGCGATCTTGACGGCAGCGTGAACTGTGTACTCCCCACCGTCAAGGCACCCTCGGACAACCCATCGGGCACGCACATCCGTCGGGTGAGCGACCGCGGGGCTCAGGTCGGCCCGTTGAGTCTGCGTTGAGTGCCCGAAGAGCGCCGCGCGCAAAGTACCGATCGCGCACATTGCAACGCCTTTGGAGGCAATCATGCGGATCCCGGTCCACATCGCGGCAACCGACCCCATTTCAGAGGCTGGCGTCGCGGCCGCGCTCCGGCCACGGCCGGAGCTTCGGCTCGTCGATCCGACGGAGGTCGACGAAACCACGATCGGCGTGGTCGTCGCGCAGCGCCTCGACGATTCCGCCATGGCCGCGGTGCGCAGCGCGCAGCGTCGAGGTTGCGTCCGGATCGTCCTCGTCCCCACCGAGCTCGACGACGCTGATCTCGTCTCGGCGGCCGAGGCGGGGATCTGCGGCGTCGTGCCTCGAAGTGAGGCCACCCCGGAGCGCCTGGTCCGCGCGATCGAGATCACGGAGTCGGGCAACGGCAGCCTTCCCCCCGACCTCATCGGTCGCTTGCTCAACCAGGTCTCCCGGCTGCACCGCCAGGTCCTCGCGCCGCGAGGTCTGTCGATGACAGGACTCAGCGACCGCGAAACCAGCGTCCTGCGACTCGTCGCGGAGGGCATGGACACGCATGAGATCGCCGGCCATCTCGCGTACTCCGAACGGACGGTGAAAAACGTCCTGCACGACATCACGAGCCGGCTCCAGCTGCGGAATCGGTCGCACGCGGTTGCGTACGCGCTCCGTGAAGGTCTGATCTGAGGCATTTGGGTGGATCTGGGCAGTTAGTCTGATCTGGGGCGATTGGGTGGATCTTCCCATTGGTTTGGCATTGAGATACTTTCCTTGCACAAGGGATCTAACCCCAGCTCTCCCTTAGCGGCGGAAGGCGGCCGTCCCCTGACAGATGCCGCGCGCAAGCGGGCACGCGCCGCGCCTCCCAATCCACTCCAAGACCCGGGAATGCCCCGTGAGCGGCTTCTTCGGGTGCTTAACGATGCTGCGAACCTGCCAATCACAGTCATCGTCGGACCCCCCGGGTCCGGCAAGACGACGCTTCTCGCGCAGTACGCCAGCATCGACCAGAACCAAGTGGCCTGGCACGCCCTGGATGACGCGACAGTGGAGCCGGAGACCATCTTCGCCGAGCTACAGAACGCTCTGGCCCAGATCACCGGCCTCGCTTCGGCCCCCAACACCTCAGGCTCACTGTTCGGGGTTATCGAGCAGCTGACTTTTCCGGTGACCCTCGCCATTGATGACCTCCATCTCGTGGAGGGCACCCCGATGCAGGCGGCGATCCTGCGCTTGGCCGCCCTGCTTCCTCGCCGCGGCCGGTTGGTCATGACAAGTCGGACCACGCCCGAGTGGCTGCTCGCCACGCTGCGGTCGGATGTCGACGTCAAGCGGCTCGACGCCGAGGACCTGCGCTTTCGCTCCTGGGAGGTCGAGCAGCTCTTCGGTCAGCACTATCAGGAGCCGCTACCCCCCGAGGATGCGGCCGCCCTCAGTCGTGAGACCGAGGGCTGGGCGGCAGGCTTGCGCATGTTCCACCTCTCGACCACGGGTAAGACATTGGACGCGCGGCGGCAGGCAGTGGCTCAGCTCTGGGGAAAAGCATCGCTCCTGCCCAGCTATCTCACAGACACCGTGCTCGCCGGACTTCCCGAGACCGTCGTCGATTTTCTGACCCAGACCAGCGCGCTCGTACACCTCGACCCCACGGTCTGCGACGTCTTTCTGAACCGTACCGACAGTGCCGAGATCCTCGAGGACCTAGCCCGGCGACATCTGTTCACGATCAGGACGGGCCCGCACTCCTACCGCTATCACGCGGTGCTGCAAGGACATCTGGAGGCGACGCTCGCCGTGCGCCTGAACGCAAGCGAGACCGAAGATCTCTATCGGCGCGCAGCGACCGCTCTCCAGGGCGTCGGGCACGATCGGCCCGCCATGCGGGCATGGATCCGCGCAGGTGACTGGGGTGCGGCTGAGCAGATCCGCCAGCACCTCGCTCTCCCAGCAGCCGCCGGACAGCGAAGCTCGCGCACCAGCATCCCCGCGATGTCGTCGGCCGGCGACCCGTGGATGCGAATAGCCGAGGCACGGCAGCAAGTCGCTTGCGGCCGGCTCGCTGCGGCCCGTGAGTGCTACCGCAAGGCTGAGGTCGAGTTCACCGAGCCGGCAGCGCGACAACGCTGCAGGGCCGAACGAGTCGCTGTTGAGGCGTTCCTCGGGATCGGCGCGCCCTACGCCCACGAAAGATCTCGTGACTGGCACTTGCGCCTGCGCGCCGCGCTGCGCGCCCAACCCTCACGGCTTTGGCGCGAGGCCCCGGCACAATCCGACGACGGTTGGCAGCTTGCTGCCTGCGCTGCGGCGATGCTTGATGGAAACCTCGCGAACGGCGGTGCATTGGCCCGCTCACTTGCGGATTCCTCGAGCGAGCCGATCCGACTCACGGCGCGATGCATCGTCGCGATCGTCGACGGGGTGACAGGTGGAGCCGACGCGTCCGCACGACTCCTCGAGCTCGCGCTGGAGGCAGAGCTCGCCGGCCAGCAATGGCTCGCCCGAATGGCACGCGCCACGCGTGGATTCTTTGATCCGAGTGCGGGCGACACCGCAGCCACGATCAAGACCGAGTGCGATGACCTGGAAGATGCCTGGGGCGGCGCCCTGGCCGCGTTCGCACACGCAGTGAGCGTCGCGCTCGAGGACGGTGACTGCCTCTCACTGTTCGAGGAGGCGGCCGAACGAGCCGAGCAGCTGGACGCCCCGGTGATCACGTGCTGGGTCCGCGCGCTCGAGGCCCACGCGGCGGCGAAACAGCACGCAAGCGAAGCGATCGACCTCATCCGCGAGGCCGACAGCTGCGCGCGCCTCGCAGGCGTGCCGGGCGCCCGCGCAGTGGTGTGGTTCAGCGAGGCAGAGCTCGATCCCACGGCGGCGAATCGGCTTCGTGCCCTGGCCCGTGAGGCGGCCGCCGAGTACGGCTGGGTCATCAATCGCATGCCAGAGACTCCCGTCGCTGCTCGGATTCGCTGTTTCGGCGGCTATACGTTCCAGTTGCAGGATCGGGAGGTCGACTGGCGACAGCTACGGCCCCGAGCCAGCGCCATGCTGCGGCTGTTGTCGTTGCACGTCGGCCAGGGCGTCCACGAAGAGACACTCATCGAGGCCTTGTGGCCGGAGATGACAATCGATCGGGCGCGGCACAACCTGCAAGTCGCTGTCTCCAGCCTTCGCCACGTCCTCGATCCGGAGCGCCGGCGCGGCGAGCCTTCATTGATTCGTCGCAGCGGCGAACATTACGCCCTGACCCTGCCGGAGCCGTACGACGTCGACCTCCTGCGGTTCGAGTCAGCCATTCGAGACTGGCGACAGCTGCGACGCAGCGAGGCTCCCGCCGAGGAGCGAATCGCGGTACTCACGCGCGCGGTCGGCGCCTACACGGGCGACCTCTTGCCCGAGGACGGTCCTGCGGACTGGGTGGTCAGTCAACGAGAACGCATTCGACTCGACGCCGCCGCGGCGTCCGCCGCACTGGCAACGCTTCATCTTGAGGTGGGCGCGCATGCCGCCGCCATCCGCGAAGTAGAACAGGCGATTCGCATTGATCCGTTCCAGGATCACGCTTGGCGGGTGCTGCTCGATGCCCACGAGCAGCGGGGGGATACCGCCGCCCTCGAACGGACCCGGCGGCGGTACGCGGACATCCTTGACGAACTCGGCGTCGAAGCACCCGATACGCCTCCACCGCGCTGAGCCGCGGCCCCAGGGACTTCGCCCGTCCGAGGATCAGTCACCTCAAGTCGTGCAGGGCTCCCCGCCGATTCTTCCCAGTGGCGTGATCCGCGCCTTGTCCACGCGATCAGCGTCGTACGGCGTACGGCCGACGCCGTTGCCCGAGCTCAGCTCGACGAAGGCACCGAGGCTCGAGTTCCCGAACTCTGCGGCCAAGCCGGGTCCCATGAAGATCACCTGCTGACACTGCGCCGCCTTCAGCTCATACACGGCGTGCACCTGGCCTGGCATCAGCGAGTTCTCGATCGATGCAAGTACGAGGTCAGCGGCTAACGGCGGCGAGAATCGCTCGACCATCGAATAGACGCGACCCGAGGAGCCGGGGACCTGATAGGCATCCACGCCGTTGGGCCGCCGCGGGTGGTACGACCCAGGATGCGCCCGGTCCGCCCGGTGCTGGGCGCGCCATGCGGCCAGCGTTCCCGCGTAGCCGCCCCAATCAGGGTGAACTGAAGGACGCGCCTCCGCGGTCTCCTCGAGCAGATGGCTTGCGAGCGCCTTGCAGTCCGTGCCGCGCCGCGCGTCAGCCACGAGCGCCGAAGCTGCTGCGGCGTGTGGCGCGGACACTGTCACGCGGTCATTCACGATTCCGCCCGCGAGGAACTCGACGTCCGAAGCCACCGAGGACACGGAGGCGTGCGCACACACCTCGTCCAGTCGTCGCAATGGGCGCAGATAGACCGACTTGCGGACCGGCCTGCCATCCTCATGCGCCAGGTCGACGGCGACATCGCTCAGCGTCGCGGCATGGAGAGACTGCGGCCGCGGCGGCAGCTGGTCAAGACCGGTAGTGCTTGCCGCGGGCGCGCACGCACCCGCGCCCAGCGTCAACAGGACTGCAGCGACCGCGAGGCGCTTGCTCAGCGGACTACTCGTGTCCGGGAGCCGGCCCGAACTCGGTCACGGTCTCCATGATCCCGGCGAGGTAGGCGCCGATCGAGCCCGCGACGAACAGCCCGATGCCGATCCAGAACGCCGGCCAGTTCCACTCGATCAGCGCGATCCCGCCGACGATGGTGCCCGCAATGATCACGAATACCGCCACCCAGATCCCGGGTGCGACATCGTGTCCGCCGGACTCGCTGGTCATTCGTCCTCCTGCGTCGCTGATCTCGGCGTAAGCCTAAGGCTCCGCTCTTGCCGCTTCGGTCTCGGGGCGCGGCCACAACCGGTCGATCTCGGCGTTGAGCTCCGCGCCGAGCAGGATCGCGAGCGCCGTGAGGTAGAGGAACAGCAAGACCGCGACCGGCGCTGACAACGGTCCATAGGTCGCGGTCTTGCGGAAGGCGAAGTCCAGCCAGTCGCGCAGGAAGATCGAGCCGACCACCCACACCAACACCGCGAGCGCCGCGCCCGGTAGCGCCCGACGCCAAGGGATCCGCACCGGCAGCGCCTGGTGGTAGAGCGTCGCGAGCAGCGACAGCGAGAGGCCGAGCAGGACCGGCCAGTAGCCGATGTCGACCACGTTGTGAACGACGTTGTGCCATCGGTCAGGGAAGGCATCTTCGAGACGACCTGGTCCGAGCACGAGCGACGGAAGCAAGACGATCGTGACCAGCACGAAGCTGACGTAGAGCCGAAGGGCCAGCAGCCGGCTCCGCACCGCACCACGGTGCTGGCGCAGCCCGTACGCGATCGTGATCGTGTTGACGTACGTCGCCATTGCCGACGACCCGGTCCACAACGAGACGACGAAGCTGATCGACACGACGTCGGCCCGCCCGCCGAACAGGATCCGGTGCAAGGCGGGAGCGATCGTCGAGTGCACCGCGCTCGGCACGATCACGTGCGCCAGCGCCTTCTCGATCGAGCTCTGCAGGTGGTTGAGGTTGTCGGCGCCCAACGGCCCGCTGAAGAACCCGATGATGCCGAGGACGGCCAGGATCAGCGACGGCAGGGACAGCAGCTGCCAGAAGCCGGCCTCCGCCGCGAGGCCCAGGATGCGGTCGTGCCACGCCCGGCGCACGGTCGAGCCGACCAGCTCACGCGCGGACGCCACGCAGGAACGGTACGGCGACGAGCGCCTGTTCGACCTGATTCACTGGGCGACATGACGGCGACCCATGACGTCACCAACCAGCCACCCCCGCTCGTCGACTACGACGTTTTCGGGACAGACCTCGCCCTCGTCGAGGGCGTCCAGCGTCATCAGGCGGGCTGGGCGGTCGAGCAGCTGAGCGAGCTCGGACACCGTGCCGGCAGCGCGGAAGCCCAGGAATGGGGCCGCCTCGCCAACGTCAACCCGCCCAAGCTCGTGACCCACGACCGCTACGGCCACCGCATCGACGAGGTGGAGTTCCACCCGGCATGGCACCAGCTGATGACGGTCGCGGTCGAGGCGGGCCTGCACTCGACGCCCTGGACCGACCCGAAGCCCGGCGCCCAGGTCGCCCGTGCCGCGGCGTTCTCCGTCTGGTCACACACCGAGGGAGGCCACGGGTGCCCGATCTCGATGACGCACGCCGCTGTTCCTGCCCTGCGCGTGGACCCGAAGCTCGCCGCCGAGTGGGAGCCGCGGCTGATGTCGCGCAGCTATGACCCTGGCCTTCGCGTGCCGGCGGACAAGGACGGCTGCCTCGCCGGCATGGGCATGACGGAGAAGCAGGGCGGCTCCGACGTACGCACCAACAGCACCGTCGCGGTGCCGGCAGCCGACGGCACGTATCGACTCACCGGACACAAGTGGTTCACCTCGGCGCCGATGTGCGACATGTTCCTCGTGCTCGCGCAGGCGCCCGGCGGGCTCACCTGCTTCATCGTGCCGCGCATGCTGCCCGACGGGGAACGCAACACGTTCCGGATCCAGCGCCTGAAGGACAAGCTCGGCAACAGGTCCAACGCGTCGAGTGAGCCGGAGTTCGACGACACCGTCGCGTGGCGACTTGGCGACGAGGGCAAGGGCGTCCGCACGATCATCGAGATGGTGACGATGACGCGGCTCGACTGCGTCGTGGGTACCGCCACGCTGATGCGCGAAGCGGTCGCACAGGCGACTCACCACGCCCGTCACCGGCAGGCGTTCGGCCGCTATCTCGCCGACCAGCCGCTCATGCGCATGGTGCTCGCCGACCTGGCGATCGAGTCCGAGGCTGCCACGACTTTGATGACGCGACTCGCCGCGGCGGTCGACGACGACGAGGTGGCCTTCCGCCGGGTCGGGCTCGCCGTCGGCAAGTACTGGGTGTGCAAGCGCGGACCCAACGTCGCGGCCGAGGCACTCGAGTGCTTCGGCGGCAACGGGTTCGTCGAGGACTTCCCGATGGCGCAGCTCTACCGCGAGGCTCCGCTCAACTCCATCTGGGAGGGGTCGGGCAACGTCAACGTGCTCGACGTGCTGCGCGGCATGGCCCGTGAGCCGGGCGCCTGGGAGGCCTTCCGCACCGAGGTCCTGCTTGCCTCCGGCGCGGACCGTCGGCTCGACACGGCATTGACGACCCTCGAAGCAGAGCTCGCAGACGTCACGGACATCGAGGTGCGCGCGCGCCGCGTGGTCGAGCAGATGGCGTTGGTCCTGCAGGGCTCACTACTCGTTCGATTTGCGCCCACCGCAGTCGCGGATGCGTTCTGCGCGTCGCGGCTCGGCGGTGACTGGGGAAATGCCTTCGGCACCCTGCCACCCGGCGTCGACACCGCGGCCATCGTGGAGCGCGCCACCCCCAAGGTCGGCTGACCGCGAGAGCTACATGTGGGGTTCTTGCTTCGACATGTCCTTCGGGGCCGGGAAGTCGGTGTCGAACCCCGGAGCGCTCTGCAGGTCGTTGCGGAACAGCGGACAGTTGCTGTCCTTGTTCAGGTACGCCGACTCGGGAACTCCGCGCGTGTCTGCGGCGCCCCGGAGCAGCGAACAGGTGACCCGCATGCCCATGGTCGGCGAGACGTTGAAGAAGAAGTTGTCGTTGCCGATCGGGTCTGGGCAGCCGACGGAGAGCCCAGCGACGCCGCAGGCTGGATCACCGAGCGGCGGCGGGTTGCCAGATAGGACCGAGCGCCTGATCGGCTCGGGGTACGCCGACAGTGGCGAGATCAGGTAGCCGAGGAAGTCACCGGCCGTCCCGATGTTCATGTAGCCCTGCATCCCCGGCACGTCACGGCGAACCTCGGCGACGATCTGCGGGTACATCTCCCCCGGCCCACCGCTGACGAGGATGTCGCCGATGTGCCCGGAGAAGGTCGTGGTGCCGAGCAGGTTCGCGGTGAACCACGGATAGCCAAGCTCTCGTGCGCCGGGGACACCGATCAGCGATCCGCCATACTCCAGCGCGAGCAGGACCGGCGAGGTGATCACGTCCTGGATGAGGTAGCTCGACAGCCCGACCGTCGCCGGACCGCGAACCGCCTTCGCATGCCGGACTGCGTAGCGCACCTCGATCATCACGCGCGCGGCGTACTGATCGAGCGCACACAGATGCTGCCTGGCCGGCTTCTTCAGCTTGGTCTTGGTGCAGTCGGCCCGCGCCGGCTGCGTGCGACCCAGGGTCCCGACCTGATCCATGCCGAAGCCGCCGAACGCCTTGGCGATCTGGAGGTTGAGCCGGCCGACGTAGTCCCCGGTGACAAGGGTGTTGTCGGAGTCGAGCACCGTGGGGTGTGACGAGTAGTTGACGTAGGTGTCGAGCACCTTGCCGGTCGTCGGGTTGTGCGCCTGCAGCACCCGGATCTCGTCGTCCATGACCTGGTTGTGCGCGTCGTTGCTGAACTGGTTGGTCAGCAACGGCTCGTCGCCGACGCTCGGCGGGTACTCGTTGAGCTCGTTCTCCACCCCCGCGTGCGCGACGCCGTAGGTCAGCGTCGCGGGCTGCATCACCTTCCACGCGTGGACCAGGGCCTTGACCGTGCGGTCGCGCACCTCACGCAGGTACGACGTGGGGTCGCCACCCCAGACACCGACCGTGTCGGCACCGCCGTGAGTGTGGTCGGAGTCGACCAGGATCTGAGCGGGTGACGGAACCGGGGCAGGGGCGGTCTCAGTGGCCGCCAGCGCGGCGATCTTTGCCGAGGCGTCCTTGCGAATGTCCTCGATGCCGAACGGACCCTGCTTGTAGGAGATGAAGTATCCCTGGGTCTCGATCTGAGCGAACGCGATCGTGTTGTGCTTGTCGCTGAGCATCAACGCCCGGCTGTGGGCACCGTCGCCGAGGATGCCTGTCGCGTAGCGACCCACCGTGTCCGGGACCTGGAGCTTGTTGGCGATCTTGTCGTCACCGAAGCCGTAGCCGCCGAGGTAGAAGTCCTTGTTCTTGAGCATCGCGTGCGTCGGGTTGATCGATGCAACGCCGCCGCCGACCAGGTAGATCGCCCGCTTCGCCGGCTGGTCCTTCGATCGTGTCGAGCTCGACGCAAAGGCGGCCGGCACGATCGAGATGGCGCAGACAGCGGCAGCGAGCAGGATGACGGCGGGTCGGCGGTGCATGGACATGCGGGAAGGTTTCGCCCGTAGGGCGGCGAAGTCCTGCCTCATGCGACGAGCAGTCACATCGGTTGTCGCCACCCTGACGCTCCTCCTCGGGGCGGCCGTCGGCGTCTCTGCCGCGACCGCCAAACCGAGCGCGAGCGGCTGGCACGGACTGCGTGCCGGCGCGGCGGTGGTCGACGCAACTTGGCACGTCGGTGCGTCGGCGGGTCAGTACGCCAGCATGATCAACGGCAACGACATCAAGGGCGAGTGGGACCCGAACGTCGCGTCGGTGCTCAAGCGGTCGTCGTACGGCGTCGCCTCCCGGCTGTCGATCAGCGCGATCGTGATGCAGGACGGCAAGGGCGGCGCCCCGATCGCGCTGGTGCGCGACGACAACTACTTGGCCCAGGACATGCTGGTCCGCCGGGTCGGGCAGCTGCTCGCGGCCGCGCACAACCCGGTCGGCTACAGCAACATCGTGCTGTCGGCGCTGCACGACCACAGCTCGCCCTACTACTCCACCCCCGCGGCCGGCGTCTGGTTGTTCGAGGACGTCATGGACCTGCGGATGTTCGAGTACCAGGCCCGCCAGATGGCCAAGGCGATCGAGGAGGCGTACGCACGTCTTCGTCCGGCCCGGGTCGGCGCGACGACGGTGCAGTTCAGCGGTTTCCAGGGCAACATCGCCGGCGCCGACGTCAACGAGGACGGCTCGCCTACCGGCTACCCGCGGCAGGACAACGACCACAGCCTCGACGTGATGCGGTTCGACGACATGTCGAACCCGTCGCATCCGAAGCCCCTTGCCACGTGGGTCGAGTACGCCGAACACGGCGAGTCCCTTGATGAGTACGACCTCATCAGCGAGGACTGGATGGCGCCGTTCATGCACTACATGACGCAGGCGACCGGGGTCCCGATGGTCTTCAGCCAGGGCGGCGTCGGTTCGGCCGAGGGCCCGTACGAGGACGCCTACCCGCCGGGCGAGGTCCCGACCCTCAAGGACCACGGCCAGAAGGTCTACGAGGTCTACGGCCACATGGGGTTCGCCCAGGCCGAGCGCGGCGCGCATCTGCTGTACGAGCAGGCGATCGCGGCCTGGAAGGCGATCGGCGGCGCCCGTAACGGCGTCAAGGTCGACGTGCCCTTCCAGTCCGACCCCACGGTGAAGATGCTGACCCGCTGGTACGCCGGGCCGCTGTCCCACCCGTACCCGTCGGTGAGCAACTGCCGGACCGGTCCGACGCTCGGCGGCAACCCCGGCGTGCCCGTGGCCGGCCTCCCGGACTGCGAGCGGACCAGTGACGAAGGCATTCCGACGCTGCCGCTGTCCGCGAAGCTGCTCACCCA
This sequence comes from Mycobacteriales bacterium, assembly GCA_036268405.1. Taxonomy (GTDB): domain Bacteria; phylum Actinomycetota; class Actinomycetes; order JAFAQI01; family JAFAQI01; genus DASZTV01. The sequence goes on along the minus strand of DATAUF010000156.1, from coordinate 2,955 downwards.
GCTGAAGGCGGCCGGGCTGCCGATCCCCGACAACTACGACGCGCCGTCGGCGCTGCTCGTCGAGGAGAACCTCCGCATCAAGCTGCAGGCTGTGCGGATCGGCCAGATCCTGCTCGGCTCCTGCGCCTGCGAGCCCCAGGCCGACCTCACCCGCAACTTCGAGAGCCGCACCGACCGCAAGACCGGCAACGAGTGGAACGGCCTGGACTACGGCAACCAGGCTGACGTCGACGAGGCCTGGCCGGTCGGCTATGACAACGGCCTGCCGAAGAAGCCGGTTCGTGCCTGCTACCGCGCGAGCAAGACGGCGTACTCCTGCCCGGATCCGCGCGACCCACTGGGCGTGGCACGGCTGACGGTGGCCAATGCGGCGTACGCCCATATGGAAGCGGAGATCAACAACAACGCGGCGGGCTGGAACTCCGCGGCCTACCTCACCCACGCCGACTCCGAGCCGCTGAAGGACAGCGCCATCAAGGGAAACTTCACCCATACCGAGCTCGGCGCGGGGCAGTACGCCCACTGCCCGGGCTACGGACTGTCGGTGGCCCTCGGCCACACCGGTGACTACAACGGCTACACCGTCTCCTTTCGCGAGTACCAGGCCCGCGACTCCTACCGCAAGGCGCTGACCGCGTACGGCCCGCACAGCGCTGACTACTACGTCACCAACCTGCTCGGAATGGCCGCGAACCTGATGTGCGGGACGCCGGTGCCGACGCAGGTGACCGATCCGATCGCGACTCTCGACGAGGTGCGACAGTCGGCCGAGGCGACAGTGCTCGGCGAGGTCACCTCCGCCGTGTACGACGCCTGGAGCGCCCGGGTGCCCGACAGCGTCGGTCCGGCAAAGGTCATCACGCAGCCGCGCAACCTGAGCCGGTTCGACGACGCGACGGTGACCTGGGTCGGCGGCGACAACTGGACCGACGACCCGACCGTGACCGTGCAGCGCAAGGTCGACGGCGTGTGGCACAACTACGCCGACCAGAGCAGCGCGATCCAGGTCGTGCTCAACCAGCGCGCGCCGCTCACCTCGGCCGCCCTCAACGAGCTCGCTGGTCGGCAGCGCTGGACCTGGACAGCATCGATGGAGGTCTACGACTCCTTCCCGCGCGCCGATATCGCAGGAGGTCAGGTTCCCGACGGCAACTACCGGTTCGTGATCAACGGCAAGATCCACACCGGCGGTGCGGCCCGTACGTATCACCTGACCTCACGGGTCTTCCGGGTCAGGTCGTGGCACGGCATCAAGGTGCGCGACCTTCGGGTCGCGAACGGCCGGGCGACGTTCACCGTCCCCGCGATCCGCTACCCGCGACTGCCGATCCACGTGCCGGCGGCGCTGGACAAGTTCTACCGCGACAACGGTGGCGGCACCGGCAAGGCGGGCAAGAGCGTGATCTGCGAGACCTGCAGCTTCCTGCCCTGGGCCACGAAGGGGCATGTGGCGCACGCAACCATCGACGTCCTCAACGCGAAGCACCACGTGGTCCGCCAGGTGCGTGCCCACCAGCTGCTGGCCGGTCACCCGCACACCTGGGTCGCAAAGCTGTCACTCAAGCCGGGCCAGCATGCGGCGGTCCCGGTGGGCGGTGTCCGTGACACCTACGGTGAGAGCAACGGGCGCGGCCTGATCTTCTAGCCGTCGTCCACAGATCGTCCGTCGTCCCTGATCTGCGGGCGGCGCGGCAGCGAGGCTCCTCCGGTCATCCCTGACCGACCGGAGGTTCGCCATGCCCTCGATCCGCGCCCTAGTCACTGCTCTGATGAGCACCGCGATCCTCATCTCTGCTGCACCGCTCGTCGGGTCAGCGCACGGAGCAACGACCGCGGTGAAGGACCAGGTCGTGTGCAAGCACGCCGGTACCGCCCGCGCGCGTTGTCTGGCCATCCGCGTCGACCGGGTCAGCAAGGGCCGGGTTCGCCACCAGGCATCGCCGACCGGCTACGGTCCTGCCGACCTCGCCGCGGCGTACGACTTGCCACCCGCTCCTGCCGAAAGCGGGCAGACCGTCGCGATCGTCGACGCCTACGACGACCCGGTCGCCGAGCAGGACCTCGCGGTCTACCGAAGCCAGTTCCACCTGCCGGCCTGCACGACGGCGAACGGCTGCTTCACGAAGGTGGACCAGCGCAGCGGCAGCGACTACCCGCAGGCCGACGCCGGATGGGCCGAGGAGATCTCACTCGACCTCGACATGGTCGCGGCAACCTGCCCGGCGTGCCATGTCCTGCTCGTGGAGGCGGACACCGCCTCGATGGCCAACCTCGGAGCCTCGGTCGACACTGCGGTGTCGCTCGGCGCCGACGCGGTGAGCAACAGCTACGGCGGCCCCGACGCGAAGGACACCACGTACGGCCGCTACTACCACCACGCCGGCGTCGCGGTGACCGCTTCCGCGGGCGACGACGGGTACGGCGCCTCATATCCCGCTTCCTCGAGATGGGTGACGTCGGTCGGGGGGACCACGCTTCGCCGGTCGAGCAGCACGCGCGGCTTCACCGAGACGGCGTGGTCGCAAACGGGCAGCGGCTGCTCGTCACTCAACGTGACGACCTGGCAGCCCGCGACGACGACCGCTTGCGCGGGGCGCGCAGTGGCGGATGTCAGCGCTGTCGCCGATCCCGCAACCGGCGTTGCCGTCTACGACAGCGACCCCTATGAGGAGGCATCGGGCTGGCTGACGTTCGGCGGCACCAGCGCGTCGTCGCCGATCGTGGCCGCGGTCTTCGCCCTTGCGGGCAACACCGCCGAGGTCACGGACGGCTCCTTCATATGGGCGCACCACACGACGAGCGGCCTCTGGGACATCCGCAGCGGATCCAACGGCGACTGCGAGACCACGCAGTGGTGCACGGCACGCACCGGATGGGACGGCCCGACCGGATGGGGCACACCGCACGGCGTCGCCGCCTTCTGACGGTTGTGAAGCCTGCGCCGTGCCCTGACCC
>DATAUF010000155.1:0-17542 GCA_036268405.1 Mycobacteriales bacterium | reverse complement strand
ACAGCGTCTTCTCGCCGTGGGTCTTGATGCCGGTCACTTGTCTGCCTTCTGCTCGCCGTCGACCGGGGAAGTCGGCTCCATTGTCGCCTGTTCCCCGTCATTTGCGCTGCCCTCACCGCGGGCTCGCCGCGCGGCCTTCGCCGCCGGGGAGTCCGGCCGGCGCTTCTCGACCCAGCCTTCGACGTTGCGCTGCTTGGCCCGGGCGACGCCCAGCGCGCCTGGCGGGACGTCCTCGTTGATCACCGACCCGGCCGCCGTATAGGCGCCGTCACCGATGGTCACAGGAGCCACGAGCATCGAGTCGGAGCCGATCCGGACGTCGTTGCCGACCACGGTGCCGTGCTTGTCGACGCCGTCGTAGTTGACGAAGACGGTGGCGGCGCCGATGTTGGACCGCTCCCCGATCTCGGCATCCCCCACGTAGGACAGATGGGGGATCTTGCTGTCGTCGCCCACGATGGCGTTCTTGGTCTCGACGTACGCCCCGACCTTCGCCCCTCTTCCCAGCTTGGTCCCGGCGCGGAGATAGGAGAACGGCCCGACGTTGGAGTCTGGGCCGATCTCCGCGGACAGGCAGTGCGACTTCACGACTTTCGCCCCGCGGCCGACCTTCGTGTTGCGCAACGTGCAGTCCGGGCCGACCTCGGCGTGGGACTCGACGTGCGTGGCGCCGTGGAGCTGGGTGTTCTGGTGGATGACCGCGTCGGGCTCGATCGTGACGCGCACACCCATCCAGGTGGTCTGCGGGTCGATGATCGTCACGCCTTCGCGCATCCAGTGCGCAACGATCCGGTCGCGCATCGCGCGGCGTACGGCAGCCAGTTGGATCCGGTCGTTGACCCCGAGAGTCTCGAACTCGGGCGCCGACACCGCCGCGACCGTCTCGCCGTCCCCGACAAGCAGTCCGACCACGTCGGTGAGGTACTCCTCGCCCTGGGCGTTGTCGGCGGTGACGCGAGCAAGGGCAGCGCGCAGCTTCGCGCCGTCGAACGCGTAGATGCTCGTGCCGACCTCGCGGATCGCGCGCGTGGCCTCGTCGGCGTCGCGCTCCTCGACGATCGCGGTGACGCCGCCTGCGCTGTTGCGAACCACCCGGCCGTACCCGTGGGGGTCGCCGATCTCACTGGTCAGCAAGGTGGCGGCCGCGGCGCTCTTGTGGTGCTCCGCAAGGAGTGCACGCAGCGACTCGATGGTGATCAGCGGGGCATCGCCGGGTACGACGACGACCGTGCCCTCGCCGGGCACACCGGCCGCCTTGAGCGCCGCTCGGACCGCGTGGCCGGTGCCGCGCTGCTCCTCTTGCACCACCGGGATCGCATCGGACTCGATCTCCGCGAGGTGGTTGGTGATCTGCTCCCGCAGATGGCCGACCACAACGACGGTGTGGGCCGCGCCGAGTGGCTCCGTGGCGGCGAGCACGTGACCGAGCAGGCTGCGACCGCAGATCGCGTGCAGCACCTTGGCAAGCTCGGACTTCATCCGCTTGCCCTCACCAGCGGCGAGGACGACAACGGCAGCGGGCGCGTTGTCACTCACGTCGGCTCCAAGGAAGCGGGTTGATTCACAAGCCTATCGAGGCGATAACCCTCGCGAATCGCTCCCGGGCAGGGATTCGAACCCCGATCTCACGGCACCAAAAGCCGGCGTCATGCCTTTAGACCACCCAGGATCACGGACGGAAGCCTACGGCTCCGCCAAGCCGCGCCAAGCCGCGCCAATCCTCAATCGAGAGAGCAAGACCGCAACAAACGAGGGTGGCTCGCGTTCTAGAGGTTTGCGCTGCCCGGTTGCGTCGGGTGTCCGGTTCGGAGGTGCATCCGTCTCGCGAGGGCGGGATAGCGGTCATCTACGACCACATTCCCGCCCTCGCAACCCACTTTGGGTCGCGCTACTAGCGGGTATGACGACTTCGGGAGTTCATCCACAGGTTGCGTGTAACCATTGAAGCCACGAGAGGATGCGCACGTGACGCAGACGATCAGCCCCCCGATCACCGAAGACGAGCCCGCCGGGAACCGCAGTTCGCTGCCGGAGACGGGTCTGGCTCGCACCAAGGGCGCCGCGCGAGCCGAGCAGGTGATCCTCCTCGTCCTCATCTGCGTCCCGCTTGCAGCCGTGGTCGCCGCCATCCCGGTTGCCTGGGGCTGGGGGCTCGGCTGGCACGACATCGTGATCGCGTTCGTGATGTACGCCATCTCCGGCCACGGCGTCACTGTCGGGTTCCACCGCTACTTCACCCACGGCGCGTTCAAAGCGAAGAAGGCCGTCCGGGTGGCCATGGCCATCGCGGGCAGCCTCGCGATCGAGGGGCCGGTCATCCGCTGGGTCGCCGACCACCGCCGTCACCACGCCTACAGCGACCGCGAAGGTGACCCGCACTCACCGTGGAAGTACGGCGAGGACCTGCCGTCACTGATCAAGGGCCTCTGGCACGCCCATATCGGCTGGATGTTCGACATCGAGCAGACCAACCACGCGCGGTTCGCCCCCGACCTGCTCGCCGACACCGCGATCGTCCGGATCTCCCAAGCGTTCCCGTGGCTGTCAGCGGTCAGTCTCCTGACGCCGCCCCTCGTCGGCTACCTGTGGTCCGGCTTCGCATGGCAGGGGGCCGTCACCGCGTTCTTCTGGGCCAGCCTGGTCCGCGTCGCGCTGCTGCACCACGTCACCTGGTCGGTCAACTCGATCTGCCACGCGGTCGGCAAGCGGCCCTTCACCAGCCGCGACCGCGCCGGCAACGTCTGGTGGCTCGCCATCCCGTCGATGGGCGAGTCCTGGCACAACCTGCACCATGCGGACCCGACCGCCGCCCGCCACGGAGTCCTCCGCGGTCAGCTCGACTCGACCGGCCGGATCATCTGGACGATGGAGAAGCTCGGACTGGCGTACGACGTCCGCTGGCCGTCACCGGAACGGATCCAGACCAAGCTCGCCTGACGGCCGACCGGTCTCAGACAATCCGGGCGCCAGGCGCCGGGCCAGACGCTCGCCGTACGGTCCGGCACAGGTCGTAGCCGGCAAGCGAGGACGCGATCCGCACCGCATCACCCGGCGTCCGCGCGAGCAGCGCCACGGTCGGGCCTGACCCGGACACGATCCCGCCGGCCGCACCGAGCTCCCGCCCGGCCTCCAGCACCCGCGCCAGGTTGGGGCGCAACTGCAGCGCCGGCGCCTGCAGGTCATTTCGCAATGCGAGCCCGAGCGCGTCCGGATCGCCCGCGCGCAGTGCCGCGAGCACACCGTCTGCGACCGAGGGCTCGTCTGGCTGTTCGGTCCCTCGCTGCCGGTCCAGCTCCGCGTAGACGACCGGCGTCGACAGCCCGGTCTCCGCAACCGCCAGCACCCAGTGCCACTCCCCGCGGGCGAGCACCGGCGACACAACTTCGCCGTGGCCGGTGCCCAACGCGGTCCCGCCGTGCAGCAGGAAGGCCACATCGCTGCCGATGCCGGCGGCGAGCCGCTCGAGCTCGCGCTGCGCGAGGTTCGCTCCCCACAGCGCGTCGGCGGCAACCAGCGCAGCAGCAGCATCGGCGCTGCCACCAGCGAGACCACCCCCGACCGGGATGTCCTTGCGCAGCACCAGCCGCGCCGCCGGGTCGACACCCGAGACCGACGCGACCGCACGCACCGCGCGCACCGCGAGGTTGTCCTCGTCCAGCGGCACATCGTCGGCGGCCTCGCCGTCCACCTCGACGGAGATCCCACGCTTGTCGACGCGCTCGAGCACGACGGTGTCGAACAAGCTGACCGCGTGATAGATCGTGTGCAGCTCGTGCTTGCCGTCGGGGCGGAGCGGACCGACCCCGAGGTGCAGGTTGACCTTCGCCGGCGCGCGAACGGTCACGCTCTGGGTCGACACCCGACCGATCGTATGGGGGTCACGCCGGCGAAGCCGGCGCCGCTGGTGGGTGGCGGCTGGGTGGAGGTCGCTATTGCGCGGGCCGCTGCTCCGCGATGCGCGCGTACATCTCGACGTCCAGCTGCTCGCCCCTCGCAGTCGGGTCGATACCCGCCGCTCGCAACGCGCCCTCGGCCGCAGGCGCCGAGCCCGCCCAGGATCCGAGCGCGGCACGCAGCGTCTTGCGACGCTGAGCAAACGCCGCGTCGATCACCGCGAAGACCTCCTGCCGGCTGGCCGAGGTCGGTGGCGGCTGCCCGCAGTCGAAACCCACGAGCCCGGAGTCGACGTTTGGGACCGGCCAGAACACCGAGCGAGGGACCGGGCCGACGCGGCGCGCCCGCGCCCACCAGGCCAGCTTCACCGTCGGCGCGCCGTAGGTCCGTGACCCGGGAGCGGCTGTCAGCCGGTCCGCCACCTCGGACTGCACCATCACGAGGCCGTGTCGCAAAGTAGGCAGCACGTCGAGCAGATGCAACAACACGGGTACGGCCACGTTGTACGGAAGGTTCGCCACCAACGCCGTCGGCGCGCTGGACAGACCTTCGATCCGCAGCGCGTCGGCGGTGACGACCTCCAGCCGATCAGCACATCCCGGTGCATGACGGGCAACGGTGTCCGGCAGCGCAACCGCGAACGCCGGCTCGATCTCAACCGCGACCACCCGGGACACGAGTGGCAGCATCGCGAGCGTCAACGACCCGAGACCGGGTCCGACCTCGACGACGATGTCGTGCGCGGCGAGACCAGCCGCCGCGGCGATCCGTCGCACCGTGTTGGGGTCGATGACGAAGTTCTGGCCCAGCGACTTCCGCGGACGCACTCCCGTGGCCGCGGCAAGGCTGCGCACCTCGGCGGGACCCAACAACCCCGTGGAGGTTCCGCTCATGCCCAACCGAAGACCCGAGCCGCGGTCGCTGTCACCGCGGCTGATACCTGCGCCTCATCGATCCCCTTCACCGCGGCGATCGCACGAACCGTGAGCGGGACCAGGTAGGGCGCGTTGGGCGCACCTCGATGCGGCATCGGCGTGAGGAAGGGCGCATCCGTCTCGACCAACATCTGGTCGAGCGGCGCCACTGCAGCGGCGTCACGGAGGTCCTGCGCGTTCTTGAAAGTCACGTTGCCGGCGAAGGACATGACGTAGCCACGATCCGCGCACCGTCGCGCGAAGTCGGCATCGCCGGAGAAGCAGTGGAAGATGACCCGCTCCGGCGCGCCCTCGCTCTCCAGCACTCGCAGCACGTCTTCATGCGCCTCGCGGTCGTGGATCATCACCGCCTTGCCGGTCTGCTTCGCAATGGCGATATGACGGCGGAACGACTCCTCCTGCATCGCCCAGCCATCGTCTTCGGTCCGGTAGTGGTCGAGACCGGTCTCCCCTACCGCGACGACCCGCGGTTGGGCTGCCAGCCGCGCGATCTCGTCCCACTCGCTCTCACTCGCCGCGTGCGCCTCGTTGGGGTGCACCGCCACTGCTGCCCATACGTCGTCGCGCGAGGCCGCGAGCTCCGCGCTCCAGCGCGAGGACGGGACGTCGATCCCGATCTGGACGACGCGCTCGACACCAACCGCGCGCGCAGCCGCCATCGCCTCCTCGACCCCGACCTCCATGAGGTCGAGATGACAGTGGCTGTCGATGGCCGGCACGACGAGCGGGGGTGGGGCAGGTGGCGCCTCGCCCTCGCGACCTGGCTTGCGCTCTCGCCCCGAGGCCGACGTGGTCACTCCGCCATCCGCGCGAGCTCCTCTTCGACGACCGAGTCGTCGAGCTTCGCGAACAACGGCGTCGGGGTGGCGACCGGCGTACCTACCTTCAGCGGGTCACGCTGCCAACGGACCGCGCTCTCGTAGTCGCCGGTGAGTACCGGATACGACGGCCCGCCGTCGAGATCGTCGACCTCACGCAGCTCGGGCTGCGGCGCAAGAACACCCTCGCGACCGAGCAGCTCGTGGACCTGCTGGGAGGTGTGCGGCAGGAAGGGGGCGAGCATGGTCGTGCAGTCGCTGACCGCCTGCAGCGCGACGTGCAGGATGGTCGCCATCCGCTCCGGCTCGGATTCCCGCAGCTTCCAGGGCGCCTCCTCGGACAGGTACTTGTTGGCATCGGAGACCACTCGCATGGTTTCGCTCAGCGCCGCCCGCATCCGCGACCGCTCCATGTCAGCGCCGACAGCGGCGAAGGCGCCCTCGGTGGTCGCGAGCAACGCGCGGTCGACGTCGGTGAGCTCTCCCGCGGCCGGAAGCGAGCCGAGGTTCTTGGCGGTGAACGACAGCGTCCGGTTGACGAGGTTGCCCCACGCCGCAACCAGCTCGTCGTTGTTGCGGCGGACGAACTCCGACCACGTGAAGTCGGTGTCGTTGGTCTCCGGGCCGGCCGCGGTGAGGTAGTAGCGCAACGAGTCCGGTGAGTAGCGCGAGAGGAAGTCGCGCACGTAGATCACGACGTTGCGGCTGGAGGAGAACTTCCGGCCCTCCATCGTGAGGAACTCACTCGACACGACCTCGGTCGGGAGCTGCAGCTCGCCGTACTCCCCCGGCGCTCCGCCCCTCGAACCCTTGCCGTCGTAGCCGAGCAGCTCGGCCGGCCAGATCTGGGAGTGGAAGGTGACGTTGTCCTTGCCCATGAAGTAGTACGACTCGGCCGCGGGATCGGTCCACCAGGCACGCCATGCGTCGGGGTCGCCAGAGCGGCGCGCCCACTCGATCGATGCGGATAGATAGCCGATGACCGCGTCGAACCAGACGTAGAGCCGCTTGGTCGGGTTCTCCTCCCAGCCGGGCAGCGGGATCGGCACGCCCCAGTCGATGTCGCGGCTCATCGCGCGGGGCCTGAGGTCGTCGATCAGGTTCAACGAGAACTTCAAGACATTGGGTCGCCAGTCGGTGCGGGTCTGCAGCCACGAGCCGAGCGCGTCGGCAAGCGCCGGAAGGTCGAGGAAGAACTGCTCGGTCTCGACGAACGCGGGCACCTCACCGTTGATCCGCGAATGCGGGTTTATCAACGCGTCGGCATCGAGCTGGTTGCCGCAGTTGTCGCACTGGTCGCCGCGGGCGCCGTCGTACCCACAGATCGGACAGGTGCCCTCGATGTATCGGTCCGGCAACGTCCGTCCGGTCGACGGCGAGATCGCGCCCTTGGTGGTGCGCTCGACCATGTAGCCGTTGCGATGGAGGGTCTTGAACATCTCCTGCACGACCGCGTAGTGGTTGCGCGTCGTCGTGCGCGTGAAGAGGTCGTAGGACAGCCCGAGCTGTGCGAGATCTTGCGCGATCACCCGGTTGTAGCGGTCGGCCAGCTCGCGGGGGGTCACGCCCTCCTGGTCGGCCTGCACCAGAATCGGCGTGCCGTGCTCATCGGTCCCGCTGACCATCAGCACGTTGTTGCCCGCCAAGCGGTGGTAACGGCTGAAGACATCCGACGGAACGCCGAAGCCGGCGACATGGCCGATGTGGCGCGGCCCGTTCGCGTACGGCCACGCCACCGCAGCAAGGATCTGGCGTGACATGGCGCAAAGCCTATTCAGCGCCGCTTGTGGCCCGCGTGCGTAAATGCGCCGACGCGAGTGTCGGAACCCGGAGGTCACGGAAAAGTTGGCCAAAATAGCGCGAAGCCCCTCCGTGTATGAGACGGAGGGGCTTCGCTCGTGTCCCTACTGCACCGGCAAAGCAGATTGATCAACCAAGGCCGATCGCTCAACCGCCGTGCGTTGCAAGGACCCGGACTCCAGTCGCGACGACCCGCTCGATGCCTCCGCCATGCCCGTGACCCCGGTTGCCCGAGGCAGGTGCACTGCGGTGCGATCCGGTTACCCGAACCGCTCGCTCCGCGCCTCATCTGGTTGCCCAGATGCCTCGCTTCGCGTCGTACCTGGCGTTCCCGGGAACTGTTCGCCCGGTTGCCCGAACGATCAACCCCGGTTGCCCGAGTACGTCGCACTCTGTTGCCAAAGTGCTTCGCATCTTGCGCTGCTGGGCTGGCCCGAAGGCTTCCCCCCGCGTGGTCTCCGTTTCCGGTGACAGACGGATTTGTAGTAGGTAGACGGGGGTAGCACAAGGGGTTTCGGAAAGTATTTTCAAGATCTTTTGCAATGCACAGCGATGTCCACAGGGCGGGCTCGGTTGTCCCCCGAAACGACCCGCTGTGCACCGGTCATCCACCGCATCATCCCCAGCCCGGGATCACGCCGACCTCACGGTTGAGGACGGGTGGCGGCCTCATAGACGACGCGGCGCGACAGTCCGGTCGACGCCGCCACGGCGTCCACCGCGTCGCGGCGAGTCGACCCCGACGCCATCAGCGCGGCCACGTCGGCATGCAACGACTCCGGGTCGACCTCGCGCGAGCGCCGGTCCGCGCCGGCGACCACCAACGTCACCTCGCCGAGCACGTCGCGATCGGCTGCCCACTCGGCAAGCTCACCCAGCGTGCCGCGTCGTACCTCCTCGTGAGTCTTCGTGAGCTCTCGGCAGACGGCAGCCCGGCGGGCCGCGCCGAAGACCGCGGCGAGGTCCACCAACGACACGGCCACCCGCTTCGGCGACTCGAAGACCACCAGCGCCCTGGGGTCGTGGGCCAGCTCCACGAGACGGCTGCGCCGCTCCCCGGACTTTCGAGGCAGGAAGCCCTCGAAGCACCACCGGTCGACCGGTACGCCGGACAGCGCGATTGCCGTCGTCACCGCTGACGGCCCTGGCAGCGCGGTCACCGGCAAGCCGCGGGCTATCGCCTCGCTCAGCAGCAGATAGCCCGGATCGGAGACCAGGGGGACGCCGGCGTCGCTGACCACGACCACCAGGCTTCCTGCCGCCACGTCGTCAAGCAGCCCAGCGGCGCGGCCTCGCTCGACCGCGTCGTAGAGCGCAACCACGCGGGCGGTGACCGTCACGCCGAGCGCGGTGGCCAGCCGACGCAGCCGGCGGGTGTCCTCGGCGGCGATCACATCGGCTTGCGCAAGCGCCTCGACCAGGCGGGCCGACGCATCACGCGGGTCCCCGATCGGCGTGGCGGCAAGAACCAGAGGCACAGCATTCATTCAACTCGTCCATACGATGAGCGGCATGCCGACGGCGCCACAGATCGCGTCTGAGGTCGACGGGCCGGGTCCTAGCGCCTCGACCGCGGCAGCGGAAGCGCTCGAGCGGATTCGCGCTCGCCTGGTTCGCCCGATGCCGGAGGACCGGCTGCGCGGATGGCTGCTTCCCTTGGCGGTGACGATCCTCGGCGGCATCCTGCGGTTCTGGCGGATCACCCGCCCCGGCGGTCACACGCTGTCCAGCCCGTCGAGCATCGTCTTCGACGAGACCTACTACGCCCACGACAGCTGGTCACTGCTGCATCACGGCGTCGAGACCAACGGGCCGATGAAGGCCGCAGCATTCGTCGTGCATCCGCCATTGGGCAAATGGCTCATGGCGGTCGGCGAGGCGATGTTCGACCACGGCAAGACCGTGACGTTCCACAACACGATCTACCCCGCGAGCCCGCTGGCCTTCCGCTTCAGCGGCGCGCTCGTCGGGACGCTCGCGATTCTGTTGATCGCGCGGATCGCACGGCGGATGTTCCGCTCCACCTCGCTCGGCGTCGTCGCCGGAATGCTGCTCGCGCTCGATGGCCTGGAGTTCGTGCAGAGCCGTACCGCGATGCTCGACATCTTCCTGATGTTCTGGGTGATCGCTGCCTTCGGCTGCCTGGTCGTCGACCGGGACCACGGGCGGCGAAAGCTCGCCGACCGGCTCACGGCGCCGCTCGAGCAATACGAGTGGGGCCCGTCCATCGGGTTCCGGCCGTGGCGCTGGGCTGCCGCGCTGTGCATCGGCGCCGCGTGCGCGACGAAATGGAACGGCGCGTACTACATCCCGGCGATGATCCTGCTCGCGCTCGCATGGGACGTCGGTGCCCGGCGAAGCGCCGGAGCCCGCGGCGACGGAAGGTTCGACGTCTGGTTGTTCGGCAACGGCATCGCGAGGGTGCTCCTGCCATTGCTCGGGATCATGCTCCTCGTCCCAGCGGCCGTCTACGTCACGTCCTGGGCGGGCTGGTTCGCGTCGAACGGCAACTACGCCTACGACCACGACTTGTTCGTGCGACCTGGACAGTCCTGGATTGCCCACGACTGGGCCGTGTTCCATGGCTGGTGGCAGTACCAGCGCGACATCTGGCACTACGACGTGACGCTGCACGCGCCGCACCCTTACCTGTCACGACCATGGGGATGGCTGCTGCTCGAGCGCCCAGTTGCGTACTACTACCAAACGAAGTCCGGTTGCGGCACGAGCTCGTGCTCCCAGGAGATCCTCGGAATCGGCAACCCCGCGATCTGGTGGGCGAGCATCCCAGCACTCATTGGAGTCATCTGGATCTGGGTGTCGCGACGGGACTGGCGCGCAGCAGGAATCATCGCGACCTTCGCGTTCGGGTATCTGCCGTGGATCTTTGACGAGCTGTCACTGGTCCACACCGATCCGGCCTGTTCACCTGCTGGCGACTGCCACCGCACGATGTTCTTGTTCTACATGCTGCCGAACCTGCCGTTCATGATCCTCGCGCTGACCCTGTGCGTCGGACTGGCGATCGGCCACCGCGCGCGATCCGACCTCAGACGGGCCGCCGGCGCGACAGCAACGACTGTCTTTCTCGCCTCGGTGCTGATCCTCTTCTTCTACTTCTATCCGATCCTCGCCGCGCGCAACATCCCCTCGTCGCAATGGCACGACCGGATCTGGTTCACCCATTCATGCAGCACGGAGAAGAACCGCAACGAGCATCACGAGAACGCACCCTGTTGGATCTGAACCGGGTCGGATTCGAGATCGGACAGCGGCTCAGCGAGACCCACACGCGAGCGCAGCCGCTCGATCGCCTTTGCGATCAGCCAGGCCGGAACGAGTAGCGCGCACGCGGCGATCCCATCAAGCCAGTAGTGGTTTGCCGTAGCGACCACGACGAAAACCGTGAGCACGCCGTGAAGCGCGCCGAGCCATCGCCATCGGCTCGTGCTGCACGTCACGACCGCCACGGAGATCAGCACTGCCCAGCCGACATGGATCGACGGCATCGCCGCGTACTCGTCGGCGATCCCCGATCCGAACGCGGCGTAGACCGACTGGCCGTAGGCCGCTGCCGTGTCGAGTAGTCCGGTGCCGCCGATAAGTCGCGGCGGTGCGACGGAAACCATCTGGACCAACAGCGACATGGCAGTGAACGCCGCGACGGTGTTGCGGACCAGCGGATAGCGCTCACGATGCCGCAGCCAGAGCCAGACCAAGAAGACGACCATCAACGTCAGGTGCGCCGTGTCGTAGTAGTAGTTGGCGCTGCGCACCAGCCACGGATGATGGATGATCAGGTCCTGCACCGACAGCTCGCTCGGCAGATGCATGACGCGCTCAGCGTGCCAAAGCCATCGTCCTCGAGCGATCCCTCCGGTCGTATGTCCACGGGTGAGCGAGTTCGCGACCTGCCACAACGCGAACAGTGCGCAGACGACCGCTATCTCGAACGACGCCGCAGCGACGAAGCGAGCACGTCGCCCGGACAACCGGTACGCCACGACACAGACGACGAGCATCGCGACGGCGAGAACCGTGGCGCTGTCGACATCAAGACGCAACCACGACACGTCCGCAATGTATGTCGCGGATCAGCTGACGGGCTCGGACTCCTGCCACGCCTCGATGATCGGCACCTCCGGGGAGCGCGCGCCGGCCACCGGAAGCGTCATGGTTGCGACGGTGCCGCCGGACGGCCGGTTGGTGATGCTCACCGTGCCGCCGTGGCCTTCCGCCACCTGCTTCACGATCGACAGTCCCAGACCAGATCCCGGCAAGGCGCGCGCCTCATCGGCACGGTAGAACCGGTCGAAGACCTGACCGAGCGCCGCCTCCGGGATCCCGGGCCCTCGATCGGCCACGGACAGGATCCCGCGCGAGGACAGCCGCACATCGACCTTCGCCCCGGATGGGCTGAACTTGCCCGCGTTGTCGAGCAGGTTCGCGACTGCGCGCTCGAGGCGCGCTTGCACGCCGCGCACCTCGACCTGCTCGCCGTCGAACTCGAACGCCACGCTCGGCCAGTGCCGTTGGGCCCGGTCGACGGCGTGCGCGACGAGCTCCTCGAGCGCAATGTCCTCCTGCGAAGCCTCGGGCGCCTCACCCCTCGCAAGCTCCACGACATCCGCGACGAGACCGGTGAGCTCGTCGAGCTGCGTCACGATGCCGTTGAGCAGCGAGCGGCGCTGATCGACCGACAACCGATCGACGTCGTGGAGCACCTCGACGTTCGTGCGCAGGCTCGCGAGCGGGGTGCGGAGCTCGTGACTGGAGTCGAGGATCAGCTGCCGTTGCTGACCGAGTGAGTGCTCGAGCGCGTCAAGCATGGTGTTGAAGGTCGACGCCAGGCGGCCCAGCTCGTCCGAGCCGTAATCCTCGATTCGCGTCGTCAGGTCTCGCGTTCGCGCGATCTCTTCCGCGGCGGTGGTAAGCCGGGCAACCGGGCGCATCGTGCGGCGTACGACGAACCACGTACCGACGGTCGCCATCCCGAAGCCGGCCAGCACCAGGAACAGGAACAACAACCGAAGCTTGTGCAGCTCGCTGTTGGCGGCGGTCAACGGCAGAGCCACCTGCAACGCGAGGTCGCCTCGCGCACCGGTCGAGGAGGTGAATGTCCGTTGGATGGTGAGGATTCGCATCGGAGAGCCATCGACGCTCTCAGTGCGCAACCAGTTCCCACCCTTGGTCGCGATGAGGATGTCCCGACCGGCGACCGGAAGCGTGAGGCCTCCAGGCTCCTTGATCTTGTGCCCATCGCCATCGACCACCTGAACGTTGCCAGACGACTCACCCGGATCCCTGACCACCTGCGGCTGATGGGAAAGCGGGTCGACCCTGATCGAGTGATCGCTGGACGCTTGAGCATGGAGTTGGCCATCGATGTTGCTGTACAGCTCATGGTGGACCGCGACGTAGGCCACGGCGACGACAGCGACGATCGCGAACGTCGCTGCGATCGCAGCAGCGCCAGTCAGGCGCGTGCGGATCGGCGTGTTCTTCCAGTGCCGATCGACACCCTCGATGCGCTTTCTGACGCGCGCGACGGGCGAGGTCACGTATCGCCGCGAAGGACATAGCCGACCCCGCGCACGGTGTGAATCAGCCGTGGCTCGCCGGATGCCTCAGTCTTCCGGCGTAGATACCCGACGAACACCTCGAGCGAGTTGCTCGTCGGTTCGGACTCCCAGCCCCACACGCGGTCCATGATCGTCTCGCGCGGGAGCGGGCGGCCGGCATTGCGCAGCAACAGCTCGAGCAGAGCGAACTCCGTGCGCGTGAGGTCGATCGAGCGGTCGCCCCGCCGCGCGGTGTGCGCCATCGGATCAAGCTCGAGGTCCTCGTAGAGCAGAACCGCCGCCTCGTCACCGTCTTCCGCGGCGGTGCGGCGCAGCAACGCGCGAAGCCGGGCTCGCAGCTCTTCGAGGGCAAACGGCTTCGTGAGGTAGTCATCAGCGCCGGCGTCGAGGCCGGCCACGCGATCACCGACCTCGTCGCGCGCCGTGAGCACCAGGATCGGCAGCCGGTCCTTCTTGCTGCGCAACGTGCGGCAGACGTCGAGACCGCCGACGTACGGCATCATCACGTCCAGCACCATCACGTCTGGCCGGTTCTGGCTGACCGCCTCCAGCGCCTTCACACCATTGCTTGCCGTGCTGACCCGGTAGTCATCGAGTTCCAGCGCCCGGGTCAACGCCTCCCGCAACTGCGGGTCGTCATCAACGACGAGCACCTGCGGTCCAGCGGGCATGACTCAGTCAACTCGGCTCAGGTCAGCTCGTCGACGCTTCGGACGACAGGGTGACCGTGACGGTCTTGCTGCTGCCGTTGCGCTGGTAGCTGACGGAGATGTGGTCACCGGGCTGGAAGGTACGAACGGCCGCAATCACTGCGTCGGCTCCCGCCATCGCCTGGCCGTTGATCGCCGTGATCACGTCGCCTCCCTTGATACCGGCAGTGTCAGCCGGGCCGCCACTTGTCACTGATCGGACCAATGCCCGCTCGGTGCCGTCGGAGGACGTCTGGTCCGCCAGGCTGACCCCCAGCAAAGGATGCGTCGCGTGACCCGTATCAATCAACTCTGTCGCGATTGTTCGCGCCTCGTTGATCGGGATCGCGAAGCCGACACCGATGCTGCCGCTCTGCGAGGAGCCAAAGCTCGACGAGTCCAGGGATGCGATCGCGGAGTTGATCCCGACGACTTCCCCTGCGGAGTCCACCAGCGCACCGCCGGAGTTGCCGGGGTTGATCGCCGCGTCGGTCTGGATCGCGTCGATCACGGTTGGCTGGGTGGTTTGCTGCTGCTGGCTGCCGCCGAATCCGAACGGGTTCGTCTGCTGTTGCTGGGACTCGTCCTCGGTTTCCACCGGCCGGTTGAGCGCGGACACGATCCCGGCGGTGACGGTCCCGGTCAGACCCAAAGGCGAGCCGATTGCCAGCACGGGGTCACCGACCTGCACGTCCGAGCTGTTGCCGAGAGTGGCAGCGCTGAGCCCCGTCTTGGACACCTTGATCACCGCGAGGTCATCGAGCGGGTCCGTACCGATGATCTTGGCTGAAGCGTTGGATCCGTCGTTGAACGTCACGCTCACCGTGCCGTCGCCGCCGCTCGCGGCCGAAACGACGTGGTTGTTGGTGAGGATGTAGCCGTCCGATCGCAGGACGATGCCCGAACCGGTGTCCGACTCATTCTGCGAGACGACGTTGATCGACACGACGGACGGAAGCACCTTGGCCGCGATCGCCGCGTAGGACTTCGGGTTGGTCGTGAGCGATGCCGGACTTGCGTTGCTGACGGTCAGGCCGACTCCGGACGATGAGCCCGAACCGTTGTTGACAAGCTCGGCACCGATCGCCACTCCGCCGCCACCGAAGACGAACGCGGTGGCAGCAACGATTGCGGCCGTCCCTCGCCGCTGCCGCGACAACGACAGCGGTGCGGGGTACGACGACTCCGACGCGGCGGGCTCAGTAGGCAGAGCCTCGGTCGAGTACTGCCCGAGACCGTCGGGCTCGTCTGGCGGGCTCGCGAAAGGAGACCAGGTCACTTCGTCGTCGCTCATTTGGGTTCATCCTCCGTCGGGTCGACCTCAACGACGGTGCCCGCGCCTGATGAACGATTGCTGAGACAGGGCTGGCCGATCCCTGGGCCGTCGCCCGTCTGCGTTCTCGCACTGTTCACAGCCGACTGACGTCAAACGGTCTCACTTGGGGAACACTGGACGGGTGACCGATCCCCGCGACCTCGCGGCCGCTGCTCGCACGGCAGGGTCCCGCGCCGTCGAGCGCACCAGCGAGGCAGTCGCCGAAGTGGTCGCAGCCGCGAAGCCGAAGCTTCGCGGCTGGCTCCACACCGTCACCTCTCCATTGGCACTGGGTGCAGGCATCGTGCTCGTCGCCCTCGCGCCGTCGACGTCCGCGCGGCTCGCGGCGAGCGCCTTCGCCCTCACGTCGTTCCTGCTGTTCACGACGAGCGCGCTCTACCACCGAGGCACGTGGTCACCCGCCGCCGAGCGCCGCCTCAAGCGCATGGACCACGCCAACATCTTCCTGCTGATCGCCGGCTCATACACCCCCTTCGCCGTGCTCGCCCTCAAAGGCGACACGAGGGTCGCCCTGATGGGCGCCGTGTGGGGTACCGCGCTGATCGGCATCGCGTTCCGGGTGCTCTGGGTGGGAGCGCCACGCTGGTCCTACGTACCCCTCTACATCGGGCTCGGGTGGGCCATGGCGTTCGTCTTTCCGCAGCTGATCCATGGCGCCGGAGTTGCAGCGTTCGTGCTCGTCGCGGTCGGCGGACTTCTCTACACGTTTGGTGGGCTGGTCTACGGCCTGAAGCGACCGAACCCGAGCCCCCGTTGGTTCGGCTTCCACGAAATCTTCCACACCTGCACCGTTGCGGCGTTCGCCTGCCAGTACATCGCCGCGTCGTTCGTGGTCTACCGCGCCGCCTGACTACGAGTCGCGGCCTTTCACACCGCTCGCGTCGTGCCAGGCGCGGATGAAGCTCGCCGCGACCGCACCCACGTTGTCGGCAGAAAGCTGCCGGTAGACGAAGAAGCTGAACGGGTAGCCGGGAAGGTGAAGCGGGTCGCCGCCACCGTCAGAGACACCGCGGAAGCCGATGAACGGCAGCCCCGCGTGATGCGCGACCTTGTCGACCGCGCCGGTCTCGTTGTCCTCGCTGACGAACGTCCCCGGGGGCGACGCTTCCGACGCGAGGTAGCCGGAGAAGAAGGTCGGACTGATGAACGGCGCGAGGCTCTGCACCAAGGCAATCGGGTTCTTCGGGGTGGCGTTCGCCGCTTGGCACGGCCGGCAACCGAACACGTCACCGGCCCCCGGCACGCAGGGGAACGGCTTGCCACCGAACGGATCCGTCGTGAGACCGGTGCCACCCACCCGGAACGTCGGGACGTGGGTCACCGTGACGGCGGGGCCCACCTCAGGATTCAGGTGGATGCACAACGGATCACCGACGTGGTTGTCGCGAGACAGGCGGTAGCGATGGGTGCGCTGGACCTCACGCGCGACGCGCTCCATGGCTCGACTGATCGGTATGTAGTGCTTGCCATCTTCGGTCCAGCGGGTCGCTGCGTTGACGTCCCCGATGTAGTCCCCACCGGCCACGCCGGAGAAGACGATGCCGGTGATCGCCGTCCGTCCACCGCATCGGAAATGTGACAGCGCCAGCCGGGTCGTGTTGCGGGCGTTCACCGGACCGATCCCGGTGAGGGTCAGCACGGCGTAATGCCCCTCGAGGGTGCCCAGATAGAACGTGTGACCGTTCACCGGGACTGCCACGCCGCCCCGCGGTTGAGTACGTGCGAGCAACGGCCCGAGCTCCGTCGGGAAGGCCGAGAGGACCAGCAGCCGAGACTCGCAAGGGCGCTGGGGTGACGCAGCCGCAGGTGCCGCAGCTTTCGCCGCCGCAGCGCCGCCGAATGCCATCGCGGCAGCGAGCGTCATCGCAAGTGCGCGACTGAGCTTCCCGGCCATCTGCTTCCCCGTCCCGTCGCCTGAACTCTAGGTTCGGGGGCAGCGGCGGCAATCCTTCACTTCTTCGGTTTCGTGCCGCCCTTGGGCTTCGTCTGGCCCGGTGCCGGCGGCACCGGATGACCCTGCTGGTAACCGGTGAGCAGCCCCGGAGTGGGGTTCGCGGGCTTCGCCAATGTCGGTGGCTCGAGAAAGGCACGCTTCGAAGTGTCGAGGAAGTCAGCCAACGTGCGCGCGTTGGCGTCGCGACGGGTGAGCGCCGGCAGGTTCCACTGTCGCTCGATCGTGGCGAGGACAGACGTGTGGTCGTGGACCACGTTGGTCACCGCCCGTTTGCGGGCATACGGGCTGACCACCACCGCCGGAACGCGGGGCCCGTAGATGTTGTACTTCCCGGGAATGTGGTCCTTGCCCAGATCCGGCTTGTAGCCGTCCGGCTCGAGGGCTCGGGGCGGCGCGACGTGGTCGTAGTAGCCGCCGTGCTCGTCGTAGAACCAGATCAGCAAGGTGCGGTGCCACTTCGGTCCTTTCATGACCGCATTGACCACGCGGGAGACGAACGCCTCGCCGAGCTGCACGTCCTCGGGGTTCTCCTCG
>DATAUF010000154.1:0-116962 GCA_036268405.1 Mycobacteriales bacterium | reverse complement strand
GGCTCTACGCCTCCGAATCAGCCCGCCGCAACGCTCTGAGAGCATGGATCCACCACTACAACCACCACAGGCCCCACACCGCGACCGGGAACCAACCGCCGATCAATCGGTTAACCAACCTCAGTGGTCAGTACAGCTAGGAAAGCGCTGTCTTGACCAGCTGGACGACTCTCTTCTCGACCGCTGGTGTCCACTTCGCAATCGCGAACATGATGGGCCACATGTCGCCGTCATCGAGGTTTGCGTTGTCCTGGAAGCCAAGGTTGGAGTAGCGCTCCTTGAACTTCGCGGCATCACGGAAGTAAATGACGGCCTTGCCCTCTGCGTTGGCGTACGCCGGCATCCCGTACCAGGTCTTCGGCGAGAGCTCCGGAGCGGTCGAAGTGACCGTTGCATGGACCCGCTCTGCGATCGCGCGGTCCTCCGGCACCATCTTCGCGATCGCGTCCAGGCAGACCTGAAGCTCGTCGGCCTTTTTCGCGCCCTTCTTACCCTCGGCGCGGAGCTCCTCGGCGCGCGCCTTCATGGCTTTGCGTTCTTCTGCGCTGAATCCGCTCATGACACGAAACTAGATCGACTCCGCCCGGCGACGCTTCTCGAATCCTGCTCAGGATGTCGGCGTGAACTCCAAGTGGAGGTCGCGGAGACCTCGCAGGATGTACGTCGGGGCGTAGGAGTAGCGGCGCGCGTCTGGCGGGCCATGATGCTCTTCGGAGATCCGAATGTCGGCGGCACGGGCGAGCAGGCGCTCGAGACTGACCCGGCCCTCAGCACGTGCGAGCGGACCTCCTGGGCAGGTGTGAATCCCTCGCCCGAACGCGAGGTGCTGACGCGCGTTGGACCGGTCCGGCACGAACTCCCTAGGGGCCTCGAACTTCCGCGGGTCGTGGTTGGCGCCGCCGTTGACGACCATCACGATCGTGCCGGCCGGAATGTCGATGCCACCCACTTTCGTCGCAACGCGTGCCAACCGGAAGTCGCCCTTCACCGGACTCTCGTAGCGCAGGCACTCCTCGACGAAGTTGGTCATGGCCGACGGGTCGTTGCGCAGCAGATCTTGTAGCTCCGGACGTTCGGCGATCAGCTGGAACGACGTCCCGATCAGCCGGACGGTGGTCTCCTGCCCGGCCGCGAACAGGTTGGCGGCGACCCGCACCACGTCGATGACCTCGGGCAGCGTCCCGTCCTCGAACGTGGCCTGCGCCATCCCGGTCATGACGTCCGCGCGCGGGTTGGCGCGACGGTCCTCGACGTATGCCGTGAGCCGCTCGTAGAGGTACTCAAGCGGCTTGTGCGACATCTCCCTGCTGGTGCTGCCGACCGAGCCCTTGCGGTTCTTGAACTCCTCGTGAAGCTCCTGTTGCTCGTTGTCGGGGACGCCGAGCAGATTGGCGACCACGAAGAAGGTGAACGGCGTCGCGAACTCCGCGAGGATGTCGCAGCTCCCCGAGTCGATGAACTTGTCGATCTCGCGGTCCGCGATCGAGGCCATCGCCGCTTCGTTGTCGCGCAGTCGTGCCGGGGTCAGCAGCCGCATCAGCAGGCCACGGTGGTCGCGGTGCTTGGGTGGGTCCATCGTCGGCAGCTGATCGCTCATCGGCAGCTCGTCACGGTGCTTCTCGATCAGCTCACTGACGTCGTCACCGACCAGCGGGACGGGAAATCCCGGGAACGGCCCGCTCACCGACAGGCATGAGGAGAAGGTCTCGGCGTCGTTGTAGATCTCGCACGCCTCGTCGTACCCGGTCACCATGACGACGTCATGATGCGGCTCGAGCTGCACGGGGCACTTCGAACGCAGATGATCGAAGTAGGGGTACGGGTCGGGGATCAGCGAGTCGTCACGGAAGAAGTCCATGGAGTCGTAGTCCGGTGCCTGGCTCATGTCTCTCCCGTACGTCTGAGAATCACGTTCTTGCGTAGGATAATGTCCGTTCCAGATCAGGGGGCAGGTCGTGACCGAGATCCACGAGGAGCTGCGCAGGGTTGCGCGCTTCGCGCCACGCGGCGGGATCAGCCCGCGCCTTCTGCCGCTCGCCCGAGGGCTCACCGGGTTGATGTCGCGGGCCGGCGGCAAGGGGGTCGAGCGGATCTCGGACGGCTCCGTCGAGGTCCGGCTGCACCGTTCCGCGGGCGTCCAGGTGCCGGGCCCCGCGTTGCTCTGGATCCACGGCGGGGGATACGTCCTCGGGTCGCCCGCGCAGGACGATGCGAGCTGCCGGTACCTCGCCGCGAAGCTCGGCATCGTCGTCGCGGCGGTCAGATATCGGCTTGCGCCTCGCCACCCGTTTCCCGCGCCGCTCGAGGACTGCTTCGATGGGTTGACCTGGCTGTCGAGGCAGCCGTACGTCGACGCCTCGAAGCTGGCGGTTGGCGGGGCGAGCGCCGGCGGCGGACTCGCGGCCGCGGTGGCCATCCTCGCCCGGGACCGCGGTGTGCCGCTGGCATTTCAGCTGTTGGTCTACCCGATGCTGGACGACCGTACGGCTTTGCGGACCGGCATTGACGAGACCAGCTTCCGGCTCTGGAACAACAAGGCGAACGCGTTGGGATGGCGCAGCTACACGGGCAAGGAGCTCGGGTCGCAGGACCTGCCGCCGCACGCGGTGCCCGGGCGCTGCGCGGACCTCTCCGGGCTGGCGCCCGCGTGGATCGGCGTTGGCAGCTGCGACCTGTTTCACGACGAGGACCTCGCGTATGCCGAACGGCTGCGACAAGCCGGTGTGCCGTGTGATGTCGAGGTCGTCGGCGGGGCGTTTCACGGCTTCGACGCCCTCGCTGGGAAGACGGGAGTCGTCAAGGCGTTCCGTGACAGCCAGGTCGCCGCGCTGTCCGGGGTGTTGAAGTAGTTCTCGCCGCTAGCCGGGGGAGCGCTGCGCGGCGACCGCGCCGCCGTCGACGAGCACGTCGGTGCCGGTGAGGAACGACGCGGCATCAGAGATCAGGAACGCGACCACCGCCGCGACCTCCTCGGCTCGCCCTTCACGCGTGAGGGCGCTCGCTGACACCATGCCCGCCATCGCCGGCTCGTTCGCGTCTTCCAGCCGGCCCATCGGGGTGTCGATGACACCTGGGGACACCGAGAGCAACCGAGCGCCTTTGCTGCCCCACGCTTTCGCGTGCCGCTCGACAAGGCGGATCACGCCACGCTTCGACACGGCGTACGCGATGCCAGGGTGTTCGAGCAAGCCGAGAGCGCTGAGCTGTTCGAAGAAGGTCTCGGCGTGTGGGTTGTCGAGAATCGCGTCGACCGCTGGATCCGCAGGAACCAGGTGCGCCGCCATCGATGCGAAGCAGACACCGACGGAACCGGCGGCGAGGGTCGGTTCGAAGGCGCCAACCACGCGGTCCGTAGCGACGACGTTGACCTCTGCGATCCGCCGTCCGTCGGCCATGTTGGGTGACAGCCCCGCAGTGACGACGATCGCGCCCGGCGTACCGGTCCGCGCGACGAGCTCGGCGACTGACACGTCGCTCGTGATGTCACAGGCGAAACTCTCGACCTCGCCCGGGAGACTCGCAGCGACTCGCGCAACGGCCGTCTCGTCGCGGTCGGCGAGCAGCAGGCGGCGGTGACCTCCGGCGAGCAAGCGAGCCACCGCGGCCCCCATGCCGCTGCCCGCGCCGATGACGACGTCCGTTGCAGCCTCAGGCACGGGGTGAGCGTAACGAAAGGGCTGCGCGCCCTAGTCCTCGATGAGGCCTGTGCCCTCTTCCCGCATGCGGGCGATGTTGTCCAGCATCCCTTGCAGCACCTCTTGCTCGTGACCTTTCCAGTTGTCCACCTCGCCGACGACGCGCAGTGGGTCACGGGTCCGATAGGACTCGGTGGGGTTGCCGGGGAATCTCTTGTTCGTCACATTTGGGTCGTCCTCGAACGGGCCAAGGGGCTCCACGATGTAGATGCGTCCTCGCTCCTCGACACCGGCGAGCGCTGTCGCCAGCTCGGCACCCCAGGCGGCCGTGCCCTCCAACGCCGTGAAGTAGATGTTGTTGGACACCCGACCGGCCTGAAAGTTCGAGCCGTAACCAGGAACGAGCTCGTCGCCGATCTCGAGCGCGGCCTTCGTCCCGTGGAAGAACGGTCCCTTGATGTGTTCACAGTGTTCGTAGGTCACCGGGACATGGGTCTCGCTGCTCTCGCTCACGGCGCTACCCGGTGACGCCGAGGCGGTCGGAGAAGAAGTCGAGCACTTGGTCGAGGGCCCCGCGGGTCGGCGTACCGGGCTGGTCATGCAGATGCTCGGTGAGAACCGAGTGCGCCGCCTTCGGGTGGTTGTGCGCGTTGCCGGCAGAGGAGTCGAGCTCCACCCCGATGAAGCCGTCACCCAGCTCACGGCGCAGCGTCATGAACCGGTCGCCGGGAGCCATCGGATCGCCGGTGAAGCGAAGCCCGAGCACGCAGCCACCGTCCGCGACCTTCTGCTTCACGACGGCCAGCTCGTCGTCGGAGATTCCCAGGTCGGCCTTGCGACGCGAGCCGATCGGGAACGGCACCGACGGCTGGCTCAACACGGGCGCCACTACCGGAGCGTCGACCATCATCCCGAGCGCGAAGCCGCCGGTGAAGCACATCCCGACCACTCCGACGCCCGGCCCGCCGCAGCGCTCGTGCTCGGCTCGGGCCAGCGCCCGCAGCCAAATCGTGATCTTGCCCGACTGCTTGGTGGCCATCTTGGTGAACTCGCTGGAGATGCAGAGCTTGGTGAGCGTCTGCAACGTGTATCCCGCCGTGATCTCACGGCCCGGGTCGCCGAACAGATGCGGCATCACCGCGGTGCATCCGCGGGCTGCGACCTTGCGAGCGAAGCCCGCGACTCCGGGGGTGATGCCCGGGATCTCCGAGATCACGATCACTGCCGGACCGGAGCCGAGCCGGTAGATGTCCTTGGTCTTGCCGTCGGCTTCGAACGGCTCGCGAGTGAAGTCAGTAAGGGAGTCGGTCACAGGAGCATCATCCCCGCTGGCCTTGCAGGATCCATACTCACGTCCCGTGGACGTACGCCAAGCAGACCTTGAAGACGTGGACGAGCTCGCCCGGTTGCGCGCTACCTGGCGAGAGCGGCCTGCCGACGCGCGCTACCTGGCCGGCTTCCGTGAGTGGTTCCGGCAGGAGCGGGCCGGCCGCTGGTGGTGGATCGCCACCGACAGTCAGGCAGCGGTTGGCATGGTCAACCTGAAGCTGTTCGATCGCATGCCCACTCCGGACCGACCGGTGACCCAGTGGGGCTACCTGGCGAACCTCTTCGTCGTGCCGGGCCACCGTGGCCGCGGGGTCGGCGCCTCTCTCGTGCAGGCAGTCATCGATCGCTCTCGGGCGGAGGGACTTGTCCGGATCGTTCTCTCGCCGTCGGAGCTCTCCGTTCCGCTCTATGGCCGCATGGGATTCCGGCCGGCGGCCGACCTGCTTCTGCTACCGCTTGACGCCGCTTCGTGACCACCTCGGGGACGCGCCATGTGGCCGTGCCTGCTAGAACGCGGAGATGACGATTCCCGGTCCGTCGCCTGCTGATGTGCCCCGGGTAGCCGACTGGAGCCGGTTGCTCGCCGATCGCACGGCGGTGGTGACCGGTGGCGGTGCGGGGATAGGCCAGGCGATCTGTCTGCTGTTCGCGCAGCACGGTGCTCACGTCGAGCTCGCCGACATCGACCTGGCGGCAGCGCGCGACACCATCGCGCAGATCACCACAGCCGGCGGGTCAGCGCGGTGTCATGAGCTTGACGTGACCCAGCCCGACGCGGTCGCGCGGTTCGCGGCTGCGGTCTTGGCGGATCATCCCCAGGTCTCTGTGCTGGTCAACAACGTCGGCGACTATCGGCCCCTTGTCCGCTTCGCCGACTCGTCAGCTGAGTCATGGCAGACGATGTACGCCATCAACCTGCAGCACATCTTCGCGGTCACTCACTCGTTCCTGCCTGCGATGGTCCGCCAGCGGCGCGGGTCGATCGTCAACGTCCACTCCGTCGAGGCGATGCGCGGTTACCCGGGTGACCCGGTCTATGGCGCGATGAAGGCCGGCGCCGCAGCGTTCACGACCGACCTCGCTATCTCGGTCGGCCGCCACGGCGTGCGGGTAAACGGCATCGGGCCAGACCTGATCCAGACGCCGCAGGTCGACTACCTGACCGGCTATGAGGAGCAGTCCGACCTCTGGCCGTCGTGGGCACCCGCGGGAAGGCTCGGCTGGCCGACCGACATCGCGCGCGTCGCGTTGTTCCTGGCGTCCGACCTGTCGTCGTACGTCACCGGCCACAACATCCCGGTGGATGGCGGGTCGCTTGCCGGCGGTCGTTGGTTCTTCTCACCGAACGAAGGCCGATTCGTCAACCGGCCGCGCCGTCTTTAGATCTGGGTCCACACCGACTTCGACCTCAAATAGCCGTCCAAGCCGAGCTCGCCGTTCTCGTAGCCCCAGCCCGATTGCTTGAAGCCGCCGAAGGAGACGTCCGCGTCCCACATCATCTGGCAGTTCAGCGAAACTGTGCCTGCGTCGAGGCGCCCTGCCAGCGTGTGCGCACGGGAAAGGTCGCGCGTGTAGACGGCTGCGGCGAGCCCGTAGGTCGAGTCATTGGCGAGAGCCACGACCTCGTCGTCGTTGTCGAACGGGGTAACGGCGACGACCGGCCCGAAGATCTCCTCCTGGAAGACCCGCGTATTCGCCTCGACGCTGGTCAACACGGTGGGGTGCACGAACCATCCCGGACGGTCGAGCCGGTGCCCACCCGCGACGACTTCGGCGCCGTTGCTCCGCCCATCGTCGATGTAGCCCAGGACGCGGTTCATCTGCCGCTCGCTGATGATCGGGCCGCTGTGCACCTTGCCGTCCTTCGGTCCCCCGAACCGGAGCCGGTTGGCGAACGCGGAGATGCCTTCGAGCACGCGCTCGTAGACCCCGCGCTGGACGAACACGCGTGAGCCGGCGACGCACGCTTGGCCCGAGTGCATGAAGATCCCCATCGCCGCGGCCGGGATCGCACGTTCGAGATCGGCGTCGTCGTAGATCAGCGACGGCGACTTGCCACCGAGCTCGAGCATGACCCGCTTGAGGTTGCCGCCGGCGGCTTGGACGATCTTCTTGCCGATCTCGGTCGAACCGGTGAAGGCGATCTTGTCGACGTCCTTGTGCTCGATGAGCCGCTGGCCCGCCGTGTGCCCCCATCCCTGCACCAGGTTCGTGACGCCCTCGGGCACCCCGGCCTGCTCGAGCACCTGCTCGAAGACGAGCGCGGAAAGCGGTGTCTCCTCAGCCGGCTTGAGCACGCTGCTGCACCCCGCGGCGAGAGAGGGCGCGAGCTTCGCAGCCGCGTTGAACGCGGGGCCGTTCCACGGGATGATCAGCCCGACGACGCCGACCGGCTCCTTGATGGAGTAAGAGTGGATCGTCGCCTCATAACCGTTGAGGCCACCGGACATCCGGATGTCCCGCGCGACGCCGTGGATCTTGGTGCACCAGCCGGCGTAGTAGCGGAAGTACTCGATCACGGCGTCCATGTTGCGGCTGGCCTGCCCGAGCGGCATGCCGGTGTTGAGTGAGTCGATCCGCGCCAGCTCCTCGGCCCGTGCTTCGAGCAGCTCCGCGACCTTCCAGAGGATCTTGGCCTTCTCCGACCCGGGCTTGTTGCGCCAGACTCCGGAGTCGAAAGTCGCACGCGCCCGATCGACGGCCGCGTCGACCGCGTCCGCGCCACCGTCGGTGAACTCACCGATCTGCTCCTCGGTGACCGGGTCGACGATGGTGATCGTGTCACCCGAGCCGGGACGTGCCCGCAGCTCGTCCAGCACAGCAAACTCGGTCATCGGTGCTCCTTCAAGTCAGCGGCGGACGATGTTGCCGGCATCGACCGGCAGCACGGTGCCGGTGATGTAGCGGGCCGCATCAGAGGCGAGGAATGCGACCGCGTTGGCGACGTCCACGGGGTCGACCGCCTCGACGGGCATTGCGTTGGTCAGCGAGTTCAACAGATGCGGTGCGTACTGGGTGATGTCGGCAAGGCTGCCGCCACCCGCCATGGGCGTGCGCACCGTCGTCGGAGCAAGGCAGTTGACCCGAATCGAGTGCGGGGCACCGTAGTTCGCCCATGCCCGCATGAGGCCGATGACACCGTGCTTCGCGGCGACGTAGCTGAGCATGCCGGCGTCGTTGACGCCCGGTGACATCAGCCCGCCGGTGGAGCTGGTCAGGATGACCGAGCCACCCTGCCCGTTCCTGATCATGTTCTGGATCGTCGCGCGGCCGGTGTTCCAGACGCCGGTGAGGTTGACACCGATCACCTCATCCCACGCCGTCTCCTGCGCCACGGTGGGGCTGCCAGGGCCGATGCCGGCGTTGGCGATCACGATCGTGACTGCTCCGAGCTCGGCGACGCCTTGCTTGTACGCCGCCCGCACTTCGGCGTACTCGCGGACATCGGCCTTGATGCCGACCATCTTCCGGCCGAGGGCCTCGACTTCCTTCACCGTCTGATCGAGCTCGTCCTGCGTGCCCATCGCGTAACCCGCCGCCGACATCTGCTCGCAGATGTCGATGCCGATGATGTCGGCGCCCTCCTCGGCGAGGCGTACCGCGTGGGCCCGGCCCTGGCCTCGCGCCGCGCCGGTGATGAAGGCGACCTTGCCGTCGAGCGTGGCCATGGTTCTCCGTTCGGTACTTCGGCGCCGTAGTAATCCACTCTTTCATTCGGCACCGTAGTAATGCAATCCAAGGTGATGCGTGAGCGAGTGGCGTTCCACTTGTGGAAACGTTGTTCTCAACAACGGAATCCTTGATATCGTTGCGACGGACCTGGACCGCGGAAGAGGGCAGATGGCGAACTTCAACAAGCCCGCAGAGGGCTCATGGACGGAACACTTCGGCCTGTCGACTGAGCCGTTGTCTTACGGCGACTCGATCTCGCCGGAGTTCTATGCACTCGAGCAAGAGGCGATCTTCAAGAAGACGTGGCTCAACATCGGGCGCGTGGAGCAGCTGCCGAAGGCTGGAAGCTTCTTCACGAAGGAGCTCGACTCCGCGCGCACCTCGGTCTTGATAGTGAAGAACCGCGAAGGCGAGCTCAAGGCGTTTCACAACATGTGCCGGCACCGCGGCAACAAGCTGGCGTGGACCGACTATCCGAAAGACGAGGTCAACGGCGTCAGCCGCCAGTTCACCTGCAAGTACCACGGCTGGCGCTATGACCTTGACGGCAAGCTGACCTTCGTCCAGCAGGAAGACGAGTTCTTCAACCTCGACAAGGCGAAGCTCAGCCTGGCCCCGATCACGGTTGATGTGTGGGCCGGTTTCATCTTCATCACGTTTGACCCGAGTCCGCAGCCGCTCAAGGACTACATGGGCTCGATGGGCGCGGGGATCGCGGCCTATCCGTTCGAGCTGATGACCCAGAAGCACACCTACCGCTCGGAGATCGGCAGCAACTGGAAGTTGTTCATCGACGCGTTCATGGAGTTTTACCACGCACCTGTTCTGCACGCGAAGCAGTCGGTCTCCGAGGAGTCGCGCAAGCTACAGAGCTACGGCTACCAGGCGCTGTCCTACGACATCGACGGGCCGCACGCGATGGTCTCCTCGTGGGGCGGGATGGCGCCGCCGAAGGACCTCAACATGGTCAAGCCGATCGAGCGGACGCTGCACAGTGGGCTGTTCGGGCCCTGGGAGGGACCGGATGTCGGTGAGCTGCCGCCCGGTGTGAACCCGGCCAAGAGCCCGACCTGGGGCATCGACTCGTTCTTGTTCTTCCCGAACTTCATGCTGCTGCTGTGGAAGCCGGGCTGGTACCTCACCTACCACTACTGGCCGACGTCATACAACACTCACATCTTTGAGACCTCGCTGTACTTCGCGCCGCCCAAGAATGCGTTCGAGCGGCTTCAGCAGGAGCTCGCCGTCGTGACGTTCAAGGAGTACGGCCTACAGGACGCCAACACCCTCGAGGCAACCCAAACCATGTTGCAGTCCGGCGCGGTATCCGAGTTCCCGTTGTGCGACCAGGAGGTCATGCTCCGGCATCTGCATTCGACGTGCCGGGATTGGGTCGACCGGCATCAAGGGAAGACGACCGGTCCCTCTGCTGTGCCCGCTGCGTCCTAAGGAGAACGGCGATGGCTTCTCTTCCTGCACAGTTCGCAGAGCTTGAGGCGTTCTCGGACTGGATCCTGCCGAGTGAGCACGACCGCTATGCCAAGCGGATTGCCAGCACGATGGACGAGCTGCAGGTGTTCTACGACGCGGCCTTCCCGGTGCTGGACCAGAACTCCGACTATCTGCGCGGAGTTCCTATCGATGGCATCTCCGAGGAGGATCGCCACCTGCTCTGGCTGTTCGCCTCTCTGGTGACGGTCTCGTTTCCCGTGGAGGCGTGGCGGCAGCCACGCGTGCCCGACAGCGGCGCGGCATCGATCGACGTCACCGTGGAGCCGCGTCCGTAGGACCCGTGACGCGGGCTCGTGCGAGCATCCAGGGATGCTCTCGACCCGGCGGATCGGGGCAGAGGACTCCGCCACCCGCGATGCGCTGCTCGACGCCGCGCTGAAGCTCCTCGTGGAAGAGGGCTACGCCTCGGTCACCTCACGCAAGGTGGCCGGGCGTGCAGGGCTGAAGCCGCAGCTCGTCCACTACTACTTCCGAACGATGGACGACCTCTTCCTCGCGCTGGTCCGCCGTGGTGCCGCGCAGAACCTGGAACGACAGGCACGCGCGCTCGAGTCGCCACAGCCGCTGCGCGCGCTCTGGCAGCTGAGCACGGACCCGGCGGGTACGACGTTCGCCATCGAGCTGTTCGCGCTCGCCAACCATCGCAAGACGATCCGCGCGGAGCTCGCCGCGCACGCCGACGAGTTCCGCCGGCTACAGCGCGTGGCGCTGGAGTCGCTGCTTGAGTCATACGGCGTGGAGCTGGGCGACATGCCATCGGTCGTACTACCCGTGCTTGTCACCGGGCTGTCGCAGATCCTCGTGCTCGAGGAGACGCTGGGAGTCGCGACCGGGCATGCGGAGCTACGCACGACGGTCGAGCAGTGGATCTCGCGCTACGAGCCGAAACGCTCTGGCAAGGCTTCCGGCAGCTGAAGCGCGTTGCCGACCAGGCGAGACAGCTGGTCGACCGCCTCGTCCAAGGTGCACTCGACGATTCCCTGGGTGAGCCACAGGTCGGCGAACCGAGTGACCATCGCGCCGACCGCGTGCGATGCGAGTACGGGGTCGAGCTCGCGGTCGACGAGACCGACGCGTTGCATCTCGACGATCGAGGCAGCCAGCTGCTTGCCGTAGGTCTGCAGGTGCTGGCGTCGTTCGGCCATCAGGTCGTGGTCGTATCGGGAAACCTGCTCGACCTCGCTGATCAGCCGCGCATCGCGCTGATAGCTGACGAGGAACTGCCGGTTTCCCTCGCTGATCCGCTCCCGGGGACTCGCGTGCGACGACGGGAAGATGACGTCCGAAAGCGGCGCGTTGAGGCGATCGTCGAGAGCGTCCGCGACCTCGCGGAACACCTGCTCCTTGGAGTCGAAGTAGTGGTAGAAGGATCCGTGGGAGACGCCGGCACCTTCCGCGATGTCGGTGATGCGCGCGTCGAGGAACCCATCTGTCTCGAAGACCGCTTTCGCCGCCTCGACGAGGCGCGCCCGGGTCTCCGCACCCTTACGGGAGCGGGGCCGGTCCGCGGCGCCAGCCTTTCCGGCAGTCGCCTTCGCGATCCTGGCGTCAGCGCTGGCTCGGCGCCCCACGAGGCACCTCTCTGAAGGGGACGTCCTTGTCCTGGCTGCGCTCGCGAGGCATGCCGAGCACCCGTTCGCTGATGACGTTGCGTGCCATCTCCAACGTGCCGCCGCCGATCGACGAGGCCTGCCGCATCAGGAAGTCCGAACCGGCGTGCCGTAGCTCGCCGTCGGCTTCGGACCACGCGGCCCCGGCCGGACCCGCAAGGTCGAACGCGAGGGTGTAGGTCCGCGCGGTCGTGACGCCACCGAACAGTCGCCCGATCGCGGCGGCCTGGTCGGACAGTGCGCCCGTCCGCATCGCGGCGCCCACCCGGGTGTTGAGCTCCAGCTTCACGAGCTCGCGCATCCGGCCCTCACCGATCAGCGCATGTGCCTCCGGGTCGTCCAGCCGGCCGACCTGTCCGGCGATCTGGACCAGCGCACCGGCGTTCGCGTCGCTGTGCGCGCCGGCGCCCTGCACGGTGACGAGCGGTGAGTTGAGCAGCATCCGCTCGTGGAACATCCAGCGGGTGCCGACGGTCCAGCCGCCGTCAACTTCGCCGATCCGGTCGCTGTCCGGCACCCGCACGTCGGTAAGGAACTCCTGGCAGAACTCCTTGGATCCGTTGAGCATCTCGATCCGGTGGATCGTGATGCTGTCCTGCCGAATCGGCACCAGGAACACCGTGAGGCCGCGGTGCTTCGGCACGTCCCAGTTGGTGCGAGCGAGGACCAGACCCCAGTCCGACCACCAAGCGCCGGTGGTCCAGACCTTCGATCCGTTGAGTACCCATTCATCCCCTTCGCGCACGGCGGAGGTGAGAGCGGCGGCCACGTCCGACCCGCCGCTGGGCTCCGAGAGCAGCTGCATCCAAATCTCCTCGCCCTTCAAGATGGCGGGGATGTGGGCTTGCTTTTGCTCCTCGGTGCCGAAGTCGAGGAGTACGGCGGCACAAGGGCTGAAGGTGGGAGCCTGCAGCCGGGCCGGGTACTCGAATCCGGCGATCTCGTCATTGAAGGCTCTCTGGTATTCCGGCGGATAGCCCAGGCCGCCGTACTCCGTCGGGAAGCAGATCCCGGCGAGCCGACTGTCGAAGAGCAGTCGCTGGATCTCGCGGTCGCGCTCGAAGCCGAGGCGTTCTGCGTCCTCAGAGCGGGCGTTGCGCAGCGGACCGTAGCTGTCTTCCGCCGTCAGCGGACGGAGGTTGGCGCCGATGAAGGCACGGGTCCGATCTCGGAACGCATCCAGGGACTCGATCGGCTCACTCATTTCGCAATCTCCCGAGCGACGACCAGGGATCCGAGGCGGCGGCGATGCTCGGCGGGCGTGCCATAGAGCGCACGGTTGACCGTCACGCGCCGTAGATAAAGGTGAAGATCGTGTTCGAAGGTCACACCGATGCCGCCGTGCAGCTGCACGCAGTCCTGCAGCAGCTCCGCGCCGTACTCGCCGACGAACGCGGTCGCTGCGCTGACGTACTCCTGGGCCAGCGGGTCGTCGCGATCCATCGCTGCCGTTGCGGCATCGCTGATCGCATGGCTCCCCTGCAGCCACGACAGCAGGTCGGCCATCCGGTGCTTGATCTCCTGGTAGGAGTCAAGGGAACGGCCGAAGGAGTAGCGGTCGGCCACCCACGCCCGCGTCAGGTCGAACGACCGCTGCATCGCACCGGTCGACTCCGCGTTGTGCAGGACGTTGGCGATGTCGGCCTGACGCCGAACTTGGTCGTCACACCCCCCGAGGGCGCCCACCGCCGCGGAAGCGGGTACTCGTACGCTGTCGAACCGCACGGTGGCAAAGCGTCGCGTCAGGTCGGCGGACTCGAGCGGAGTGATGGTGATGCCGGGCGCGCCGGCCGGGACGAGGACCTGGGACAGCCCGTCGCCAGTACGCCCGGTGACGAGGAAGTAGTCGGCCTGCCCGGCAGCCTCCACCGGGCGCTTCACGCCGTTGAGGACAAGCTCGTCGCCGTCGGCGCGGATCTCGAGCTCGATCATGCCGAGCTGGTCGCCAGGCGCCGGCTCGATCAGGCCCCAGGCAGCGATCGCCTCGCCCGCGAGCAGAGCGCCGAGGACATCGGCGTGCGCCTCGCCCGTCGTGTCGAGCGCGTACGCCACCACGTTGACGGGGACAAGTGGCCCCGGCGCCGCGTGGGTGCCGAACTCATAGGCAATCAGGGTCAGGTCCTGCAGCGGGTTTCCGCTGACGCTGCCGCCCCCGGCGGACTCGCTGACCAGCAACGAGGTCCAGCCGAGCTCGGCACCGCGCACCCAGTACTTCGGGTCGAAGCCGGCCGGGTCGTCGCGCAGGGCACGCACCGATGCCACCGGCATATGTTCGTCGAGGAACCGCGAGGTCGTGTCGTGCAGCACCTCTTGGTCGGGGCCGAGCGTCACGAGCATGGGATGCGGGAGACTTCCTCGAGATGTGATGGCGACCGGCTGCCTATGATCCGGTTCGAGTGACTTCGACGTCAATGTTGAACAGGACGCGGTACGACGTCGCGTCGACAATTCCTTTGATGAGTGGGGACCAATGAGAGCGGTCGTTGTGGGGGCCTCGAGCGGCCTGGGTCGTTGCATCGGGGTCGGCCTCGCGCAACGTGGTGCGTCGGTGGCGCTGCTTGCGCGACGACAGGAGCGACTGGCCGAAGCGGCTGCCGAAGCCGGCAACAGCGCGCTGGCGATCCGCTGTGATGTCACCGACCCGGAGTCGTCCAAGGCGGCGATCGCGGAAGCCGCCCATGACCTCGGCGGGATCGACGCGCTCATCTACGCCACCGGTGTCGGTCCGCTGTCACGCGTCGAGGATCTCGACGTCGCGACCTGGCACTGGGCATTCGACACCAATGTGATCGGCGCCAACTCGATCACCTCCGCGGCGCTGCCGCACCTCAAGGAGTCCTCCGGCACCGCGGCGTACCTGTCCTCGATCAGCACGTCACAGACCGCGCCGTGGCCGGGTCTTGCCGGCTATCTCGTGAGCAAGGCCGCGCTGGACAAGCTGGTGGAGTGCTGGCGCGCCGAACATCCAACGGTCGGCTTCACCCGCGTGGTGGTCGGTGACTGCGCCGGCGGGGAGGGTGACGCGATGACCGAGTTCGCGAACGCCTGGGACACCGAGCTCGCAACCGAGTTCGGGACCGGTTGGTTCACCAGCGGCCTGATCACCGGCCAGCTGCTTCCCGTCGAGGAGCTGGTACGGGTCGTCGACACGATCGTGCGCGGCGGCGCGCTCACCAGCGTCCCGACGGTCATCGTCGCCCCGCGACCTGCGGGCTGACGACGCCGCGTCCCGCGGGCTGAGGAAACCGGGCGCGGCAGGCTGAGACTTTTGTTGACGTCAATGTTAATTTCACCTGGTTGTCCCGAGTGATGCACGTCACATAGATCACAGGTCCCACAGATCGAGAGGCCGCATGTCCCGCGCTCACCGTCGCTCGCCTGCCGCCGCCTCGCTGCTCGTGGTCGGCACGATCCTGATCTCCGCGTGTGGCGCGCGCGTCGCGCCGTACGTCGCCGCCAATGGCAACGCCCAGGTCGCGCCGGGCGGGGGACAACCGGCGCCGATCGACACGACAGGCACCGGGACGGGACCGACCGCTCCTTCGACGAGCGCCACGGGCACCGCCTCCACGCCCGGCGTCACCGAGCCGACGACGGGCACTTCAACCGGTCCGACCACGGCTTCCGGCGGTGGGCCGACGTCGCTCGACAAGCTCTCCGTGGGCAACTTCGACTTCAACCCCCAGGCCGAGGCCGCCTACTGCACCGGTACGGCGGGCAACAAGTCATCCGCACCAGGGGTCACGCCCACCTCGGTCACCATCGGCAACGTGAGCGGCCTGACCGGCACGGTTGCAGGTGAGTTCAACCCCGCGGTCAACGCGGTCACCGCCGCCGTCAGCGCCGTCAATCACTACGGCGGTATCTGCGGCCGCAAGCTGGTCCTGAAGATCCAGGACGACCAGCAGTCGTCGAGCACGCACACGTCCCAGATCGAGTACCTGATCCCCAAGGTGCTCGCGTTCGTCGGATCGACCTCGGACGGCGACAACGGCGGGGTCACGCAGATGACAGCGGCCAAGGTTCCCGACATCGGACGTGCGGCAAACGCCGTGAGGTCACAGACCTCGAACTACTGGTCGGCGGACGGTGGCAGCTTCATCATCCGCGGACACCGGGCATTCCTGCCGGACATCACGAGCAGGAACCTGAAGGCGGCCGGCCTGCTGCCGAAGAGCGTCGCGATCCTCGCCTACAGCATTCCCGTGGCCTCGGACGTCGGTAAGCAGTACGGCCAGCTGTTGCAGCGGGCGGGCGTGCACATCTGCTACGCCAACTACGCCGTGCCCGCGGCGCCCGGCGCCACGATGGGCTCGATCGTTGCGTCGATGAAGTCCAAGGGCTGCGACTCGGTCTTCACGGTCATGGACAACGTCGGCAACGCCGACATGCTGCGCGACATGCAGTCACAGGGCTTCAAACCGACGCTGAAGTTCACGACGCAAGGCGTCTACGGGCAGGACCAGATCTCCTCGGCAGGCGAGTCCGCCGCACAGGGCTTCGTGGTCTTCATGCCGTCGATCCCGATCACCGAGCCGAACCCGACCATGAGCCTGTTCCTCTCCGAGCTCTCGAGGTACGAGCCGGGAACGGACACCAGCGAGTTCGGCATCGAGTCCTGGTCCGACGCGCAGATGTTCATCTACGCGCTGTTGAAAGCGGGCCGGAACCCGACCCGCGCGACTTTGACAAGCGCGCTCGCGGGCATCAGGAACTGGACCACCGGCGGGATGTTCGGTCCCTATACGCCGAACACGCACGGAACGACCGGGTGCTATGACCTGGTCGTGGTCAAGGGCAACCAGTGGGTGCCGCTGTATCCGAAGTCCGGCGTCTCATGCACCAAGAACTTCGTCGATGTCGGACCGGCGTAGGACAGCCTTCTCTTGCTGCCCTTCATCGTCCTTGGGCTTGCCGCCGGAGCTGCGTACTCGCTGGCGTCGCTCGGCCTCGTCCTGACGTACAAGACAACTGGCATCTTCAACTTCGCCTATGGCGGCGTGGCGATGTTCTGCGCCTACGTGTTCTGGCAGCTCCGCGACCGCTGGCACCTCGACCAGTGGCTGGCGATCCCGATTCTGCTGGTCGTCGTCGCGCCACTGCTCGGACTGATTCTCGAGGCGATGTTCCGGCCGCTCGCGGGCAGCCCGCCCGAAGTCCAGATCGTGGTATCGCTCGGCGTCCTCGCGTTCTTCACGACGCTCGTGCCGATCTTGTGGGGCGGGACGCCTCAGCAGCTGTCGTCGATCTTCCCGCTCGGACAGTTCACCG
Source organism: Mycobacteriales bacterium (assembly GCA_036268405.1). Classification (GTDB taxonomy): domain Bacteria; phylum Actinomycetota; class Actinomycetes; order JAFAQI01; family JAFAQI01; genus DASZTV01. The sequence continues at coordinate 99,933 of DATAUF010000154.1, read as the reverse complement.
TGTTCGGCGATGTGGTGATCACCGGCAACGAAGCCGGCACCTTCTTGCTGGCGATCGCAATGGCCGGCGCGCTCTACTTCTTGCTGCGCCGGACCCGCCTCGGCACCGCCACTCGCGCGGTCGTCGACAACCGCGACCTTGCCTCGCTCGTCGCCGTCAGTCCCGGCGCGGTGAGCCAGGGCGCCTGGATCATCTCGACGATCTTCGCGGCACTCGCCGGCGTCCTGCTGTCCTCGCAGGAGGGGCTCGTCACGTATGTATTGCCGCTGCTCGTCATCTACTCGTTCGCGGCTGCCGTGCTCGGTCGCCTGACGAGCCTGCCGCTGGCGTTCGCGGGCTCGATGATCCTCGGGCTGGTCCAGAACATCTTTGCCAAGTACGGCAGCTCCGGCACCGAGGCCAACTTCGTGAGCTCGATTGCATATCTCGCGATGCTGGTGCTGCTCCTTGCCTACGGGACGCGGCTCACCGAGGTGCGCGCATCGGCCCGATCGCTCGCCGGAGCGCGCGTGGTGGCGGGCGGCCGTCGCGACCTCGGGGTGGGACTGGTTGGGGTTGTCATCGCCTTTGCGGTGCTGCCCCACATCTTCAGCTTGTCCACCGTCCATGACATCGCCGAGGCGATGGCGTACTCGGTGGTGGCGCTCACCCTGGTCGTGTTGACCGGCTGGACCGGGCAGATCTCGCTCGCGCAGATGAGCTTCGCAGCGATCGGCGCGTTCACCGCCGCACATATCGCGGGAACCCACGGGGGCTTGTTCCCGCTGGCCATCCTCGTCTCGGTGGCGATTGCGGTGCCGGTGAGCTTGCTGGTCGGGATCATGGCGCTGCGTCTCTCGGGGCTGTTCCTTGCGCTGGGGACGTTGGCCTTCGCGCTCCTCATGGACACGCTGGTCTTCTCGACGCGGAGCATCAGCGGTGGCATCACCGGCCTCAACCTGACCGCGGCCAAGATCGGCCCGATCTCGCTCCGCGGCATCCATGCTCAGTACTACTTGTGCGCAATCGTGCTCACGATCGCGGCCGCCGGAGCATGGCTGCTGCGGCGCGGTCCGATCGGACGCCGGCTGCAGATGCTGCGCGACTCGCCCGACGCGGCATCCACCCTCGGCGTCAGCCTCACTGTCACCAAGCTCGCTGTGTTCGCGGCCTGCGCCGCGCTGGCAGCGGTCGGCGGCAGCTTGCTCGCGATCACCCAGACGTCGGTGGACCCCAACCAGTTCTCCTTCAACACCTCGCTCGAGCTTCTGCTCGTTGTGGTGCTTGGTGGCCGATCGCTGGTGAGCGGCGCGCTCATCGCCGGCGGGTTCGATCTCGTGACCCTGTTGCCGGTGCCGACCGCGGTCGACAAGTACCTCCCGCTCGGCATCGCCGTCAGCGTGGTCGCGATCGCTCGCGAGCCCGACGGCTTGCCGCAGGTGATGCTCACGCAGCTGCGCGCCTCGACCGCTGTGCTCTACAGCCGAGCACTGCGCTTCACACAGCACGCGACCAGCCGGCCAGACCCCAAGCCGGTGAGTCAGCATGGCTGATGCATTGTTGGCGGCGAATGGCGTCACCGTCCGGTTCGGTGGGCTCGTGGCACTCAGCGAGGTCGATCTTGAGGTGGCCTCGACCGGGGTCACCGGCCTGATCGGCCCGAACGGTGCCGGCAAGACCACGTTGTTCAACGTGATCACCGGGCTACAGAGGCCGACCCACGGTGCAGTGCAGTTCGCCGGCGGCGACATCACCCGGTGGTCACCAAATCGGCGTGGCCGGGCCGGACTCTCTCGGACTTTCCAACGGCTCGAGCTGTTCGGAGGGATGTCGGTGAGGGACAACCTCGTCGCGGCCTGGGAGGCGAAGACGCCCGGAGGCGTTCTCGGTCGCGGCAGCGTGAAGGGGCGGGCGCTCGTCGACAACGTGATCGCGCGGCTCGATCTGGCGGGGATCGCGGATCGCCGTGCAGGCAGCCTGCCTACCGGACTCGGCCGCATCGTCGAGCTCGGGCGTGCGATGTGCACCCAGCCACGGCTGCTGCTGCTCGACGAACCCAGCTCAGGGCTCGACGGCGCCGAAACCACGATGTTCCGCGACCTGTTGCTCGAGATCACAGACCCGGATCGGGGCGGACTTGCCGACGGCCCGGTGCCGGCCGTACTTCTCGTCGAGCACGATGTGCGGCTCGTCATGGAGGTCTGCGGACAGATCACGGTGCTCGACTTCGGTCGTCAGATCGCGCGAGGCACTCCCGCCGAGATCCAGGCCGACCCGGCAGTCATCGCGGCGTACCTCGGTGATGCAGCGTGAGCGCCCTCCTTGAGCTGGATCGGGTGTCGGTGTCGTACGGCGGCATGCGGGCACTGTCCGGCGTGAGCCTCGTCGTCCCGGAAGGCTGCGTCGTGGCTCTGCTTGGGCCGAACGGCGCAGGGAAGACATCGACACTGCGGGCGATCTCGGGTCTGGTGCGACCGAGCAGCGGCGAGATCCGGCTGGCCGGCAAGAGCATCAACCGCGTCGCGCCGCACCGGATCTCCGGCATGGGTGTGCTGCATGTCCCCGAGGGCCGTGGCATCTTCCGTAGCCTCAGCGTGCGCGAGAACCTGCAGATGGCGACGTACGCCACCCGTGAGGTGGAGCCGGACGCCGTGCTCGACCAAGCGGTGGCGATGTTCCCCGTCCTCGGGGACAGGCTCGGTCAGCAGGCCGGCACCCTGTCCGGCGGCGAGCAGCAGATGCTCGCGCTGGCGCGCGCCTTCGCCGCCCGTCCACGACTGCTGATGCTCGATGAGATCTCCATGGGGCTTGCTCCGCTCGTCACCGCTCAGCTGTTCGCGGCGATCCGCGAGGCCGCGAAGGGTGGGCTCTCGATGCTGTTGATCGAGCAGTACGTCGACGCCGCGCTGGAGCTCGCTGACTACGGGTATGTCATGGAGAAGGGGAGAATCCTCGAGATGGGGGAACCCGCTGACCTGCGCGCGTCCGATGCCCTGAGCGCGGCCTACTTGGGGGTGGGGGCATGACATCAAGACGTCACGGAGTCCGGCGCTGGCGGCTGTTGCTCGCCGCGGTGCTCACGGTCGGCCTCCCGGCGGCGGCGTATGTCGCCGCCCCGGCGCAGGCCGGCTCTGTCGCGAAGGCGCCGGCTGCCGATCTCGCAGGCTTCAACAGTGAGGCGACGAGCGCCGGCGTACAGCTGCAGCTGCTGGTGCCAGGGCTTGTCCCGCTCGGCAACCCGACCAAGGGAAACTTCATCCAGGCCTCGGTGCCCTACGCCGACAGCACCTCGAGCACCGGACCGTCGAACGGCTCGGTGGCCTCGCCGGTGTGGCCCGGCGACGCGATCGCCACCGCAGGCAACGCGCTGCAGACTTTCTCGGCATCGATCCCGCAGGCCCTGGTGAACCTGCTCAACGACCCGGTCGTCGCACGTTCGGACTACCCCGCGCAGGTCAAGGTCGGCGAGACCGGCAGCTTCACGCCGACAGGACCGGCGGGGATCGGCAGCGCGACCACGAAGTCCACGGCCGCCGGGTCGATCGCGATGGCCGCCAGCTCTGACCTGTCGCCGCTGGGGTCCTCGGCGAAATCGGGTGTGCCGTTGATCGACATCGCCTCCGCGACGAGCTCGACTTCCACGAACGTCCAGGCAGCGTCGGTCGCTGACCAAGCAGAGACGCACATCGGCCACATCACGATCGCCGGGCTGATCACGATCGATGGGATCAACACGACCGCCAGTGCTTCATCGGATGGCAAGGACGGCACGTCCTCGGCCACGACCGACATCGGCGCGGTGAAGATCGCCGGCCTCGCGGCGTCGATCGGTCCAGATGGAATCACCCTCAATGGAAAGGGCAGCCAAGGCGGCACCGGCGTGCTGGTGAAGACCGCGAACAAGCTGCTCACCTCGCTGCAGAAGGCCGGCGTCTCGATCACCACTCTCGTGCCGCAGCAGGCAAAGGACGGCAACGAGGCCGACGCGACGTCTGGCGCCGTGCTGGTGTCGTTCGAGGACGCGAACCTGCCGGACTTCGGCAAGGTCTTGCCGCAGCTTCCGATCCCGACGCCGAACTCTGTCGGGGTCGAGCTCTCCATCGGGCTCAGCCAGGCCAAGGCGGCCGCGACCCGACAGCCGCCGGACGAGGTGCCGCCGTCCACCTCGATACCCGCGCCTAGCTCGCCCGGCACCGGCGTCATCGCCCCCGGCCCCAGCGGAGGCCTGCCGCCGGTCGACACCGGGACGGGCCCGATCGTCGGCGGTGGAGCACCGATCGTCGCCACCGCGCCGACCGCCACTGAGTTCGGGCTGCCCGTCCGCACGGCTTGGGTTGTCATCGCGTTGCTGATCGCAGTGTTTGCTGCCGGACCTTTGCTGACCTATGCCAACTGGCAGCTCCTACGTGGGAGGACTCCATGACCTCGACCGTCTCGGACAACACCGGAGGCCGGATGCTCGTCGCTGCGCCGCGGCGTCGGCTACGCGACCTGCTGAGTACGGACGGTCTCGATCTGCGCAACACCTGGCAGGTCGTGGCGGGCGCGATCATGCTGCCGGTCGGGATCGCTGTCATCGTGCTCGGTTGGTACGGCGCTGCCCACGGGCGAGTCGACCAGCAGCAGATCCCCTATCTCATCAGCGGCGGGATCCTCGGCTTGTCGTTCGTGATGATCGGTGGCTTCTTCTTCTGGGCGCACTGGCTCTACCGGATCTACGACCAGGCAGACTTTCACCACCTGCAGCTGATGCAGGCTCAGGCGGAGCAGCACCAGGAGCTCGTGCAGGCCCTCGTCGGCCGTGTCCCTGAGGCTGCGGTCACAACGGCGGCGGCCCGTGCCTCGGCGACGACCAGCGCGAGGTTCGTCGCCACCGCCAGCGGGACCAACTTCCACACCTCGAGTTGTCCGATCGTGTCCGGAAAATCCGGGCTGCGCAGCATCAGCGCGGCACAGGCCAGGGGCATGAAGCCTTGTCGGATCTGCGAACCGATCACGTAGTCGATCGCCGAGGGGGCGTCATGTATGACCGGCTGAGACTTGAGGTGTGGCTCCTGGTCGGACTCATTGGCGTCGCCGCGGTTCCGCTGATGGCATGGTCGCGCACCCGCGCGCCCGGTCTCGAGTATCCGCTCGTCGGGCTGATCGGGGCAATGGACTTCGCGGTGGTCACCGCGGTGATGTCGCTGACCGGTGGCGTGACGGGTCCGTTCTGGCCGATCAGCGTCGGACCAGGTCGTGGCTGCCATGACCCAGGTGTCCGATGTGTCCCGGCAGTATGCAGTGGGATCGAAGCAGTCAGCCGCCGCGGCGTCCGAGCTGAACAACCTGGCAGCAGAGCTTCGCGCATCGATCTCGCAGTTCAAGGTGGCCTAGCTGGGTCAAAACCAAAAGGCGCGACTACCAAGGGCGTGACTCCCGCCATCCTCGCCTTGATCTGGCAATCGGGCAGCGCAACCGCACCGAAGCGGTAGGCGTCCTCCGGTCGTTGCGCCTTGTACTTTTGATCTTCAGAGGGGCAGAAGCTTCGGGATCTCGCCGCTTTCCACCACTGATCTTCCGATCTCGGCTCGTAGTGATGCGCTGGATCCCAGTAGCTGGTCGAGGACCATGGTGCGTTTCAGGTAGCCGGGGAACGGGTGCTCGCTGGTGAAGCCCATTCCGGCGAGCACCTGCTGCGCGTGCTTCGCGACCGTCTTCGCGGCGCTGCCGGCGATCGACTTGGCGATCATCGCGGCAAACGGGGAAGGGTTCGCCCAGCCGGCATCGAGTGCGGCGTCCGCTCCCTCGATCGCCACCAGCGACTCGGCGAGCTTGTGGCGGACGGCCTGGAACGATCCGATCGATCGGTCGAACTGGCTGCGGCTCTTCGCGTGCTCTGTCGCGAGACCAAGCATCGCTCGGGCTGCCGACGTCAGCTGCTGGGCCAACGCGAGCTGACCTGCCGTGAGCGCCCGGTCCCAGTCGATTGCCTTGAGGTCACTGACCTTGGCCGTCCCATGAATCCTGCGCCATCCCGCTGCCGGGTCGATGCCGTCGATCGCGGTGACGTCGAGCGCCTCGGGGCTCAGACGTGACAGGAACATCTGCTTGCCGCCGTCGATCGTCACGATCGCCTGGTTCGCGACGGTGATGCGGGTGGTCGCGAGGCCGTCGACAGTCACCTCCGCGCGTTCGTATGTCGCGGGTGGCAGATGCCCGCCAAGCGACGGCAACACCACCGCGCGGTCCTCGGATGGCTCGAGACCAAGGGCATAGGTCAGGACGTCGTCGATTGCCGACGATGCGAGATTCAGCTCACCGAGGATCGCGAAGACCACGCGGGTGGCGCCCGCCGGGTCGTCGGCGAGCGCGGCTCGCCAGTCGAGCGCGGCCAGCGCGGCATCGGCGTGATCACTGCCGGCGACTGCCTGCCGGAGGCTGTCGCCGAAGAGCTTGCGGTCCGCGGCGTCCATCAGCGGTCCTCGCCGAGGTCGAGCAGCCGGCGCGCCACGATGTTGCGTTGGATCTCGGCGGTGCCGCCGTAGATCGTGGCGGCTCGCGAGTAGAGGTACTCAGCGCGCCACTCGTTCGCGGCGGCGTCGTCGCCGAGCAGGACCTGCTCGGGCAGCGCCGCTGCGACGACGTCGTACACCACGTGCTCGGTCATGCCCAGCATGATCTTGTCGATCGAGGTCTCGGCTCCGAGTCGTTCACCGGCCGCTAGCCGGCGCTGCGTTCCCCGCGACCGCGCCCGGAAGGCGTACAGCTGCTCCACCGCAGTCCCGACGTCGCGCGGGTCGAGGGCGCCGTCGGGAGCCGTCTCGACCAGCCGCTGCAGCCGGTGCGCGAGATAGGCGCCGCGATGCCATAGCGACGTGCTTCGCTCGTATGGCAGCAGGTCCATTGCTACCGCCCAGCCGTCTCCCTCGCCGCCCAGCATCCGATCTTCCGGGACCTCGACGTCGTCGAAGAAGACCTCACAGAACTCATCGACACCGTGCATCGTCTGCAGCGGGTGGATCGACACCCCGGGGGAGTCGACGTCGAGGAACCATGCGGTGATGCCCTTGTGCCTGGACTCGGGGGTGCCGGTACGGGTGAGCAGGATGCAACGCTGCGCGAACTGCGCGTAGCTGGTCCAGACCTTCTGGGCGGATATCCGCCACCCGATCTCGGTGCGAGTCGCCCGGCAAGCCAGCGCGGCGAGATTGCTGCCCGTGCCGGGCTCGGAGAAGCCTTGGCACCACAGCTCATCGCCGCGCAGCAGCCGCGGAACCATCTGCGCCGCGAGAGCCTCCGGGGCGAACCCGATCATCGTCGGAGCCATTACTTCGACCATGCAGTAGACGCCCGCATGCACCAGGCCGCGAAGGGTGAGCGTCTCCGACAGGTAGGCGCGAAGCAGGTTGTCACCACCGAGCCCGCCGACCCGCTCCGGCCAGCCCCAGCGAGCCCACCCGGCGTCGTAGGTCAGTCGCCGCACCTTTGCGACCTGCTCGACATGCGCTTCCAGCGTTGCGCCCCCTCCAGGTGTCGGGCGAAGCGCGTCGGCGTTCTCGTCGAGCCAGGCGTCGACGGCCGCGCGAAACTCGGTGAGCTCCATCCGTTGCGAATCTATGCGCTCGGTGCCGGTCGGCGAGGGTCGTGCGCCTTGCCTGAGTCACGTGCACCATCGCGGCGCAGGAACGTCATCGAACGGGTCTTCAACCGCCAGCCATCTGCGGTGCGCAGGTAGGTGTCGGTGTACCAGCCGATCCGCATGTCGTGGTTCGTCTGGTCGACGAAGCACAGCGGTTGCATGCCGGTGCCGGTGTCACCGTCAAGCGTGAGCTGCGGTGGGCCGACAAGGAACAGCCCCTTGGGGGCAGCCGCGACCAGAGTCGGGAAGTCGGCGAGTGGATAGGTCTCACCGAACGCGCTGTAGGCGCCGTCTGGCGTGAAGACCTCGACGACGGTGTCGACGTCGTCGCGGGTCATCCCGACGGCGTACTTCGCGAGCAGCTGACCGAGCTCGATGACGTCGTCAGCCGGTAGAGATGCCATTGCTCAGTCCTCGTAGCCGTAGATGACGTGCACGGTCGCCGTGGTCGGCACCGACTGACAGGTCAAGATCCAGCCGTCCGCGACCTCGTCGTCGAACAGCGCGTCGTTCACGTGCATATTGACTTCACCCTCGATCAGCTTCGCCATGCAGGTCGCACAGTTGCCGGCTTCGCACGAGAACGGCGGCGTCATGCCCATCTGGCGTGCGGTCTGCAGGATCGTCGCACCGGGATGGTGTGTGGTCGTCGCCCTCTTGCCGTCCAGCTCGATCGTGATCTCGGCCGGCGCAACCGTCTCGGCCACTGGGTCGGCCACCGGGTCGGCCACCGTGGCAGCCTGCGGGACCTGGTCGGCTGGTTCTGCGACCGTGAAGCGCTCGATGTGGATTCGCGCCGGAGGGACGCCGGCGGCGAGCAGTGTCGACTCGATGAGATCCATGAACGGCGCCGGCCCGCAGACAAACACCTCCGCGTCTTGGGCGCCCCTTGCGAACGGCTCGACGTCCACCGCTTCGACGAAGCCATCTTCACAGTCGAGATGGTGGGTGGTGACGAGTCGCCCGGCCGACGACGACTCGAGATCGCGAAGCTCGCGCCCGAAGATGACCGAGTCAGGGTCCCGGTTGGCATAGAGCAGCGCGACTCGTCGGCTCGACGTGGACAACGCGGTCTTGAGGATCGCGAAGATAGGTGTGATCCCGCTGCCCGCGGCGAATGCGACGACATCGCGGGGCTCGGCCCCGAGCTTGAAGACGCCGGCCGGCACGCTCGAGTCAATGGTGTCGCCGTCACCGAGTGCGTCATTCATCCAGTTGGACACCGCGCCGTCCGGGACGCGCTTGACCGTCACCGCGAGCTCATCGCCGACCGCTGGCGCGGAGCACATCGAGTAGGAGCGGTAGCGCACCTGCCCGTCGATGCTCACTCGGAAGGTGAGGAACTGCCCGGCGTCGTACCTGTACGCGGCCTCGAGCTCCGGCGGGATCTCGAAGGTGAACGACTTCGCGTCGGCAGTCTCAGCGACCACGCGCTTGATGCGCAGCGGGTGGTACCCGCGGTCATGCGCCCGCTGTGGAACCGTCATAATCGGAAACGATAACCCGATTCTCGCGACTGATTATCCCGCGGGTTCGAACTCGATGTGCAGGTCGCTCAGGCCTCGCAGCACCCAGGTCGGCTCGTAGGAGAAGCGCCGGTCTCCCGCAGGACCGTGGTGCTCCTCCGACAGCCGGATGTTGCGGGTGCGGTCCAGGATCTTTTCCACGGTGATCCGGCCCTCGGCGCGTGCCAGCGGGCCACCCGGGCAGGTGTGCGCGCCACGGCCGAACGCGAGGTGCGACCGGCCGCCGGCCCGGCCCAGGCGGAACTCCTCCGGACACTCGTAGCGCTTCGGGTCCCAGTTGGCCGCGCCGTTGAGCAGCATCACCGGAGTGCCGGCCTTGACGTCGACGCCACCGATCGAGGTGTTGCGACGAGTCATGCGGAAGTCCGCCTTGACCGGGCTCTCGATGCGCAGCGCTTCTTCGATGAAGTCGGGGATCTGCTCGCGATTGGCGCGCAGCTGCTCCTGCAGCTCGGGATTCTCGGCGAGGTATTTCAGTGCCACGGCGAGCAGTCGGGCGGTCGTCTCCTGTCCGGCGGCGAACAGGAACGTCGAGCTGCGTACGACGCAGACCACTTCCGGGGTCGTGCCGTCCGGGTACGTCGCGAGGGCCAGGTCCGTCAGGACGTCCTTGCCCGGGTTGGCGCGCCGGTCCTCGATGTACTTGGTGAACAGGCCGTCGAGCCATGCCAGCGCGTTGAGGGTGTTGGGGGCTTTGCTCTTGCCGAGCATGCCGGGCGTGTGGCTGAGCCCGAATCCGGCGCGGACGCTCTCGTGGTCGGCCTCGGGAACACCCAAGAGATCCGCGACCGTGAGAAGCGCGAACGGCTGGGAGTAGGCCCGGATGAACTCGCACTTGCCGTCTGCGAGGAACTCGTCGAGCTGGCTGTCGGCCAGCCGCGCCATGAAGTCCTCGTTCTGCTGCAGCCGCCGCGGCGTGATCAGCCGCATCAGCAACGCTCGCTCGCGCGTGTGGTCGGGCGCGTCCATGGTCACCATGTGCTCGAACATCGGGAGCTGGTCGCGGTAGGCGTCGATGATCTCGCCGACGTCGTCACCTTCGAGTGGCACCGGGAAGGTCGCGAACGGCCCGATCACCGAGTTGCACGAGCTGAACGTCTCGTTGTCGCGGTAGACCTCGTTGGCCTCGTCGTACCCCGTGACCGCGACGACGCCGTGATGCGGGATCGGCGTGACGGGGCACTTCGCCCGCAGGGCGTCGTAGTACTTGTACGGATCCTCGTTCAACGAGAGGTCGGTGAAGAAGTCGATCTGGTCAAGCTCGGTCATCGTCCGGCCTCTCGTGCTGTGCGACTGCTCAGCACGACACTAGCGCGCGAAGCGGGCGGCTTGGCGGGCAGGTCGGCGTATGTCACGATCCCTGGCCGCGCGCCGACGACCGCCGGGATCGCGTTGCCGACGGGCATCGCGGTGATCACAGATCCGATTGCCACCATCTCGTCGAGCGACATCGACTCGAAGTCCTGCGGGAGCACATCGGCGCGCACGTTGACCCGCGAGTGGCCGCCGAAGTGAGTCAGGAATCGAGCGTCAGACCCGGAAAGGACGCCGAGTGCGTCGACATGCCGCCATCGATCATGATCGTCTGGCCGGTGATGTATCGCGCGTCGTCGGAGACCAGGAACGCGACCAAGCCGGCGATGTCGCGCGGCTCGCCGACGTACGGCGTCAGCGTCTTCGACGTGTAGCCGGCGAGCAGGTCTGCCGGGATCCCGGCGCGGGTGGCGTCGGTGAGGATCAGACCCGGGACGATGGTGTTCGCGCGAATGCCCGATCTGCCGTACTGCGTCGCGATCGACCGGGTGAGCGACTCGATGCCGGCCTTGGACGCGCTGTAGGCGGTCCGGGTCACGTCACCTTTCAGGGCGGCACCGGAGGAGACGTTGACGATCGCGCCCCGTCCACCGCGCACCATGTGGGGGACGACGTGCTTGGCCATCAGGAACTGACTGCGCAGGTTGACCGCCATCGTGCGGTCCCACACCTCGATGTCGATGGACGCGACATCGCTGTCGAGCGCGAGGACGTCTCGGTCGGTGAGCGCGGCGTTGTTGTCGAGGATGTCGATCGATCCATAGAGGGTGATCGTCGTGCCGACGAGAGCGGCGATGCTGGCTTCGTCACCGACATCCACGGCGATCGCCGTGACATCGGCGTCGAGAGTTTCGGCGAAGGCTTCTGCGGCCGCTGAGTCGATGTCCGCGATGACGACCGAGGCGCCGTCCGCCGCAAGCCGTGAGACCACGGCTGCGCCTATCCCGCGCGCTCCGCCGGTGACGATGGCGACGCGGCTGTTGAGCGAATCGGTCACAGCTTGCCGATGTCGCGCAGCCAGGTCACGAATCGGGTCATGCCCTCGGTGATGCTGACCGGCTCGTAGCCGAGTGCGTCGTGCGTCGGGTTCTCGCCCTTTGCTCGTGAGGTACGAACATGACCTGCGGCGGCCTCGGCGATCGCGTACAGCGTCGGGCCGAACATCTCGAGCTGTTCCGGCGATGCCGTGCGGTGGTCGAGGTCGACCACCCGATGCTCGACGCCGGCGATCTCGCACGCGATGTTGCAGCCCTCGGCAGTGCTCAGCTCATCCTCGGGCCGGCCGGTCAGCCAATAGCGTGCGCCGGCTTCGCCCTTGTCGAGAGCGGCGATCGAGCCCGACGCGACGTCGCCACCGGCTACCCAGGTGACGGGGAAGCGCAGATACGCGGAGATCTTGCCGCGGATCGCGGCGAGCAGGACGCGGTTGAAGCTGGTGCGGTGCAACGCGCGGTCGACCACCAGACCCGGCCCGTAGATCGCTCCGGGATGGCAGGTCAGGACGTCATCGCCGGCCTCAGCGCGGCGTTGCACCTCGAGGAACGCCGCGAGCTTGGTGACGGTGTACGGGTCATCAGGCGGGTTGGCCAGGACCGGCGCCAGCTCTCGCGGGCCCGGCACGGACATGTCGAAGAAGGTGCCGGTGCTCAGCGCGACGACTCGTCGCATCCCGTGCGCCTTGCCCGCGTCGAGGACGTTGACGGTGCCGTCATAGTTCACAGCCTGGAAGTCAGCGAGGTTCTGGCTCGATCCGCCGAGCAGCGCCGCACTGTGGATCGCCTCGTCACAGCCCTTCGCCGCGCGCAGCACGTCGTCGGCGTCGGTGATGTCGCCCTGGACGAGCTCGACTCCGATTCCGGCGAGCGCCGCGGCCTCGTCGGGGTTGCGCACGAGCGCCTTGACGGCGTCGCCGCGCCCGATGAGCTGCTCGCAGAGATTGGCTCCGGTTTGGCCCGTTGCCCCGGTGACGAAGACCGTGCTCATACGGTCGCGGTCGTCGCCTCGTGGCGGCTGTCGATCTGGTCCGCAGAGAACCGCAGTGCCGGCTCGGTCGTGCCGAAGATGTCGAGTGTGTGCACGAAGCGGTGCGTTCCCATCATCTCGGCGCAGGAGAAGCCGAGCTCGACGATCTGCGCTGTCGTGAACACCTCGGACAGCGAGCGGTAGAAGTCGGCGTCGAGGGCATGGTGGTCCGCCGAGAGCAGGTCGAGGAACTCCAGCGCCATTCGCTCTTGCGGATCCATCTCACTGCGGTCCTCTGTGATCAGGCAGGCGGCGACATCGTCGTCGGTGATCGAGTCGTGCTTTCGGGACTGCATGCACGGCTGGCACTCACCGAGCTGCGCACTGCGGATCCGCAGCAGCTCTAGGATCCGGCCGCCGAGCAGGTTTCCCGCACCCATCACCAGCCGCTTCGCGTGTGTGGCTTCGAGGCGCTGGCTGTTGTAGGCGAAAACCTGCAGCGGCAACGTCGTCGCGTAGAGGCCGTCGGCGTAGCCGCCTTCGATGATCTCGCGCGAGCGCGGCGGAAGGGCTTCGATCGGGATGGGCTCGATGATCGGCATGAGCCCAACATCTCAGGCAGCTGGTTGTACGCGCAACCGCAACCGTCCCTTCGGCGTTTCGCTAGCTGCCGGCGAGGATGTCCTTGCTTAACGGCATGGCCGACCGCGACGAGTCCACGAGGACGGGCGACCCTGGCACCTGCTCGAGCGGGCCGGCAGCACCGTCGCTGTCCGGATCGAATGAGTGCAGCAAGGCCGCAGCCAGAGCCTCAGGGCGGTCGTTCTGCAGGTAGTGACCGGCGTCCGGCACGAGGTAGATCCGGTTGCGTCCCGGCTTGAACATCAAGTAGTCGTCCCACGAGTGCAGAGCAACCCTCGGTGGCGCGATCGTGTCGTTCATTCCCCAGATCACCGTGGTCGGGACCTCGGCCGCGCCGAGCGCCTCGAGCCATTCAGTCTCGTGATCGGAGCGCTCGATGAGGTATTGGACCGTCTCGGGAAGCACCGTCATCCCCTGGTTGTGGGCGAAGGTGTCCGCGAGGGCTGCGATCTCGGGATCGCCGCCGTCGCGCGGCGGTGAGAACGTTGCCTGGCCCATCCCGACGGCGAGCATCTCGGCGGTCACGATCTCGACAACCGACGCTGCGCTGTCGGGGTTGAGGATCAGCCGCTGGAAGTCGGTGAGGTTGGACAGCGGCAGGAAGACATTGCCGTTGGTGAGCACCAGGTGCTCCACGTGAGTCCTCGTGTGACCCGCGACGTCGTCGAGCGTGTGGAGCAACGAGACGCTGGTGCCGCGGTCATGTGACACCAGGACGGCTGACTCCGCGCCGACGACCTCGGCAAGGTAGTGGTCGAGCAATGCGGCGTCACGCCCGAGGCTGTAGCCCCAGCCGGCTGGTTTGCTCGAGAAGCCGTAGCCGGGAAAGTCGAGGGCGCACACCCGGAACTGCCCGCTGAGCATGTCCATGAGCGCGAACCAGTCGACGCTGCACGTCGGGAACCCGTGCACCAACAGCAGCGTCGGTTTGCTCGGGTCGCCGGCCTCGACGTGGAACACGTCAACCGGTGCGGCGGCGCCGTCGCCAGGCGCCCACGAGAAGTACGACCCTCGGGCACGCCATTGCTCAGCGCGGCTGGTCCCTGCGTCCGATTCACCCACGGGGGCAGATCGTACGCAGGGATCAGGTTGTTGCGCGGACTGATTGTCAGTCGCTGCCGAATCGGGTCGACGCGACGGCGATCCCGACGGCCACCAGGGCCTCGATGCCGACGATGAGCATTGCCGCGTGAAGAACGCCGAGCCGGTTCATCGACTCCAGGCTCGTGAACAGCGTGCCGAGGGTCGCGACTCCCATGGCCAGCGACACCTGCTGCGTGGTACCGAGGACACCGCTTCCGGCGCCGGCATCTGCGACCGGTACGTCGGAGAGGACCTGCCGGAACAGCGCAGGGGCAATCAGGCCTTGTCCGATACCGATCACGATCAACGCGGGCTCCAGCACGAGCGGGTGCACGTGCGGCCAGGTCGCCCACATCGTTGCGGCGAGTCCCATGAGACCGAGGAACTGGGTCACCGCGCCGGCGGTGATGACGCGGTGTCCGTAGCGGGTCACAAGGCGCGACATCTGGAGCGATACGAACAGGAAGGCGATCGCGAACGGAGCAAGGGTCAGCCCTGCCTTCAGTGCGGAGAAGTGCAGCGTGCCCTGGAAGACGAGCGCATAGACGAACATGAACGCCGACATCCCGGCGAAGAACGGCGCAAGCATCAGCAAGCCTCGCCGCATCGAGCGCAGCCGCACGACAGATGGTGGCAGCAGGGGGAGCCGACCGTTGCGCTCGTGACGTCGCTGCACCGCAAGGAATGCGGTGGCGAACACCGGAGCGAGTGCCAGGACGATCCACGACCACCACGGCCAGCCGAGTGCCTGCCCTTCGGTGAGCGGGATCAGCACGGAGACGAGGAAGGCCGCAAGCAATGCAGTGCCGGCGCGGTCGAGGTGTGCCGCGCGACCCGCCTTCGTCTCGGGCACGAAGCGGGCAGCGAGGAAGAGCCCGACGATTCCGATGGGCACGTTGACGAGGAAGATCGGTCGCCACGTCGAGCCGGCGATGTCAGCCGACACGAGGAAGCCGCCAAGCACCTGGCCGATGACCGCGGCGATGCCGGCCGTGGCGCCGTACCAGCCGAGTGCCTTCGCCCGGGACTCCATGTCGCCGGTGGCCTGGATGGTCGACAAGGTCTGAGGCACCATCAGCGCGGCCGACGCTCCTTGCAGGATCCGGCCGGCGACCAGCATCCCCACCGACGGCGCAAGGCCGCAAAGCAGCGATGTGACAGTGAAGGCAGCCATTCCGGTGAGGAACAGTCGGCGCCGACCGTGGGCGTCACCGAGCCGGCCACCGAGCACGAGCAGCACGGCGTAGGCGGTGCCGTAGCCGGCGACGACGAGCTCGAGCATTGCGTCCGAGGCGTGCAGCGTCTGGGACATCGTGGGCAGGGCGACGTTGACGATGAAGAAGTCGGTGATCGGCAGCAGCGCGCCGATCAGGACCGTGGCCAGCGCGATCGGTGACAGCGCCGGTGCGTGAGCGGGCTGCGCGGGTGGCGCGGGCCGCGTGACGACGCGGATCTTGTCCGGTGTCAGGGCGGGAAGTTCAAGGGTGTTCGAGGTCATGGTCGCCACTCTGGACCCGATCCTAAGGTGTTACCAGTAGCCTATTTATCCGGGTATCACCACTACCTGGAACCAGCATTGATATTGCGTGGTCCTGGTGTAACTCTTATCTCATGCCAGTGACAGCCGAGCGATCAACCGCTCCCGCTGACGCCACGACTCTGCGCCGACAGGAACTGTCGGACTTCCTGCGCAGCCGGCGTGAGCGGATCTCGCCGGAGCAGGTGGGGCTGCCCGAGGGCGGGCGCCGGCGTACCCCCGGATTGCGTCGCGAAGAGGTGGCGCAGCTCGCCGGGGTCGGGATCACTTGGTACACCTGGCTCGAGCAGGGCCGTGACATCAACGTCTCCGAGCAGGTGCTCGAGGCGATCTCACGCGTCCTGATGCTCGATGGACACGAGCGCAGCCATCTCTTCACCCTTGCCGGTGCGGCGCTTTCGGACATCGAGACCGAGACCAGCGGTCTGCCTGACCAGATCCAGCTGGTCCTCGACGGCCTGACGCCCTATCCCGCGTCCGTCACCAATGGGCGCTACGACGTTCTCGCCTACAACTCCTCGTACACCGCGTTGTACGGCGACCTGGCGGCGCTGCCCTTCGACCAACGCAACACGTTGTGGCTCGCCTTCACCTCGAAGGTCGTGCGTGACGCCCTCGTCGACTGGGACGAAGGCACCCGCCGGATGGTCGGTCAGTACCGCGCCGCGATGGCCGAGCATCTGGGCGAGCCACAGTGGAAGTGCTTGATCAACCGGCTGCACGAGGTGTCGCCGGAGTTTGCCGAACGGTGGCAACGCCACGACGTCATGGCTCCCGAGAACTGCCTGAAGCGCTACCTGCATCCGGAGCTCGGGCTGCTGCGGGTGAACTTCACGAGCTTCTGGCTGACACCTCGGATGCCGCTCCGAGCGATCGTCTACACGCCGGCCGACGCCGAGACCGCCGAGAAGCTTCCGCTGCTCGCAACCGTGACCCCGCGCCCGCTCTACTGACCCTCGCCGCAACGGCGGTGCTGTCAAGGCAGACTGTTGCGCCATGAGCTGGCAGTCGAATCTCACGGACTTCGGTCTCCGCGTGGCCACCCGGTCAAGCCGTTCTTGGACGGACGAGAAGCGCGCCGCGCAGATGCGGAAGGCACAGTCGAAGACGAGGGACCCTGGGCCGAAGCGCAAGGCGCGCAGCATGGTCGAGGTCCTCGAGAGCTCGAGTCACGGAATGCCGATGTATGAGTTGCGTCCGGCGGGCTACGACGGCAGCCGGACCGTCGTCTATCTGCACGGCGGCTCGTACACGTTCCAGATCGCGTCCGTGCAGTGGACCTTCGTTGCGCGGCTGGCTCGCGACAGCGGCGCACGGGTGCTCGTACCGCTTTATCCGCTCGCGCCCGGCTCGCCGGCAGCACAAACCGTGCCGACCATGACCGATCTGGTCGCGGAGCTGATTGATGGCGACGGCTCGAAGGGCCTGACATTGCTCGGGGACAGCGCCGGTGGTGGGATGGCGCTCGCGGTCGCACAGCAACTCAAGGCTCGCGGCAAGCAGCCGGAGCACCTCGTCCTGCTCGCGCCTTGGCTCGACGTCGCCATGACCGATCCGGCACTCAATGCGGTCGAGCCGCACGACTACATGCTGAGCATCGGTGGCCTCCGGTACTGCGGCCGGCAATGGGCTGGCGATCTCGATCTGGCGGACCCGCGAGTGAGCCCGTTGCACGGGGATCTGACCGGGCTCGCGCCGATCGATCTGTTCGTCGGCACGCGCGACATGCTTGTCGTGGACGCCCGGACGCTCGCGAAGAAGGCCGCCGGGCTGGGTGCAACGCTGCGCCTCCACGAAGGCGAGCGGATGCAGCACGTCTACCCGATGCTCTGGGGACCGGAGGCACGCGAAGCGCGCGACGAGATCGCCGCCCTGGTCACAGGACCCTGTTCGAAGTAGCACACAACTCTCGCCGAACGGCCTCGTGCATCGGACCGTCGAGCGTCAGAGGGCCCGCTCTCGGCCTGAGTTGTGTGCTACTTCGAACGCGGGCCCGCACTCGGTGAGCCCTTCGGTCTCTCGCGAGCCGGGTTGCGTCAGAGCTTTTCGAGGACGGCGGCGATGCCCTGGCCGCCGCCGATGCACATCGTCTCCAGGCCATAGCGAGAACCGCGACGGCGCATCTCATGGGTCAGCGTCGCGAGGATCCGACCTCCGGTCGCACCCACCGGGTGACCCAGCGAGATGCCGGAGCCGTTGACGTTGACCCGCTCGTCGATGTCCTTGTCGGACAGCTTCCACTCCCGCAGGCAGGCGAGGACCTGAGCGGCAAACGCCTCGTTGAGCTCGATGAGGTCCATCTGGTCCAGCGTCAGGCCGGCACGGTCGAGCGCCTTCGCGGTCGCGGGCACCGGACCGATCCCCATCCTCGACGGCTCGACCCCGGCGACCGCCCAGGACACGATGCGGGCGAGTGGCGTGAGGCCGAGCTCTTCGGCGAGTGACGGCGTCGTCACGATGCAGGCTGCTGCGCCGTCGTTCTGCCCGCTGGCATTGCCGGCGGTGACTGTCGAGCCGTCGTCAACCTTGATGCGCATCGGGACGAGCGATGACAGGGTCTCGACCGTGGTGTCACGACGGGGGTGCTCGTCCGCGGTCACGGTGACGTCGCCCTTGCGGCCGGGTACGACGATCGGCACGATCTCGTCGTTGAACGCGCCACTGTCCTGGGCGGCGACGGCACGCGCGTGTGATCGGGCGGCTAGCTCGTCCTGCTCGGCGCGCCCGATCCCGTACTCCCGCCGGAGGTTCTCCGCCGTCTCGATCATCCCGCCGGGCACCGGGTGGTTCGCACCGCCCGCGGTCACCCGGCCACGAGCCAGCGAGTCGTGCAGGGTGATGCCCGATCCGCTTACGCCCCAGCGATCGTGGGTGAACAGCGGCGCGTTGCTCATCGACTCGCAGCCACCGGCGATCACGAGATCGGCCGCCCCGGTCGCGACCTCCATCGCGGCAATGATCACCGCCTGCAAGCCGCTTCCGCAGCGGCGGTCGAGCTGAAGGCCTCCGACCTCTGTCGGAAGCCCGGCGTCCAGTGCCGCCACGCGTCCGACTGCGGGAGCCTCCATCGTTGGATAGCACTGCGCAAAGATGACGTCGTCGACCCGATCACCCGGCATCCCGGTCTGTTGCATCAGCGCCTTGAGTAGCTGAGCGGCCAGCTCGTGCGCGGGCACTGGTTTGAGGCTTCCGCCGAATCGGCCCACAGGCGTGCGCAGCGGTGAGCAGATGACGTGGCCTTCGAGGCCGCTCATCGCAGGCGCCACTTCGGCCGGGAGCCCGACTCGAACTTGCGCTGTCCTGCCCTGAACGCCTCAGCGTCCGTGCCTACGCGGGTGTAGAGGCTCGCGAGCTCGATCGCCTGGCTGCGCGAGACCTCGAGCGCGGTCCACAGCGCACGCATCGTGCCCTGAACGACGAGAGGTGGGGAGTCGGCGATGACGCGGGCGGCCCACATGGCCTGCTCCCGCAACTGCTCACGTGGGACGACCTCGGTGACGAGCCCGATCTCGCGCGCCCGCTGCGCCGACATCCGCTCGTCGGCACCGAGCAGCGCCATCCGCATGATCTCGGGGAACGGCATCTTCGACAGCATCTGCATCGGTTCGAACGCCGCCGTCATCCCGTAGGTGACATGCGGGTCGAAGAACGTCGCGTCCTCCGCCGCGATGATGAACTCGACCTCGCCCAGCAAGTAGAACGCGCCGCCGCATGCCATGCCGTGTACGGCAGCGACCACCGGCTTCCAGCAGTCCCGCTTCTTCGGTCCGACATCGCGTCCCGGGTCGTCGTACACCCAAGGTGTCGGGTATCCGGGGAAGTCACCGACGGCGATCCCGTCGGTGCTCTCCTCCGAGATCGCCTCGCTGCGGTCGATTCCGGTGCAGAACGCGTCGCCCTCACCGCTCAGCACGATGCAGCGGACATCGTTGTCGTGGCGCATGTCGTGCCAGACGTCGCGGAGCTCGGCCTGCATCGTCGCGTTGATCGCATTGCGCACCTTGGGCCGGTTCAGCGACACCGAGGCGACGCCATCCGACTTGGTCACCAGCAGGGTCTCGTACTTCGTCACCCGCGGATTGTTCCACTCCGGCTGCGCAGGTGGCTTAGAGCCAGCCCTTCATGAGTTCGGACTTCCGAAGCGCCGTCCAGTTCGGCCGGGCGGGGGAGGCGGACGTGCCTACCGTGCCCAGGCTCACCCCGCCGGGCGGCAGGATCGGCACCACACACCCGCTGGTCAGAAAGGGGGTCGGTTGCGGCAGATCTGGCACCTTGGTCCGGGGGTGCGCGAAGTCCAACGCGTAGCGAAGGTTGGTCAGTGACTTGGTGGAGGCTCCGGAGAAGGGGATCGAGGCGTCGCGCGGCGTGATCGCGTGCAGCCGCCAGTTCCACTCGACGAACCGCAGAACCGAGGTGTGGTCATAGGCGTAGGAGCTGATCCGAGGTTTGTCGGGGCTGCCCTTGGTGAACGGTGAGGCGAGGATGCAGGGGACCCTGAATCCGGCGAGGACCTTGGTGATTCGCTTTGTCTTGCGGACCCGGATGACGTCCTGGGTGTCGAGCAGCTGATTCGCCGCAGCCACCATGGGCGGCGGGACGTGGTCGAAGAAGCCACCCCACTCGTCGTAGTTGATGACCAGCAGCGTCTTCGACCAGTTCGGGCTGTTGGCGAGCGCGTGGAAGATCTCGGCCAGGAAGGCGTCGCCGCCCCGCAGATCCGCGAGTGGGTGGTCGTCGTTGGTGATGCCTTGTCCTTCGCCTTCGAACCGCGGGTCGACCATGCTGAAGTTCGGCAACGTGCCTGCCGCGGCGTCGACCAAGAAGTCCGCGTACGGCGCGGAGCTCGCAATGTGCTTCAAGCCCCACAGCGCGATGAACGGCACGTCACTGAAGTAGTAGCGGCCGGTCGGTCCGCCCGGGCGGTTGAGCTGGTCCCAGATCGAGGGAACCGGGCTCGGGGCGTAGGCAGCGTCAGACCAATCCGGGCTGAGGGTGTCGTTCTGCCGGTCGGTCTGCGCCGCGTGCTGGAAGAACCGGTTGGGCCACGTCGGCCCCAGGTAGGAGCAGAAGTAGTTGTCGCACGTCGTGTAGTTCATCGCGAGGGGGGTGCTGAACTGCCGGGCGCCGGCCAGGTAATAGCTCAGCGAGTAGCCGGTGTTCTCCGGATCCTGCACGAAGCCGTTCATCTTGCCCTGGTTCCACTGGATCCGGCCGCCGCCGTATCCGTGGTCCTGGTCGGCCTCGCCGCAGCCGTTGAGCTGCGTCGTGTGGAACGGCCGGTGCTCCTTGCCGTGGCGGTCATGGAAGCGGAACGACTCGAATCGCTCGTGGTCGACCACCCGGCCGTCCGGGTCCACACCGATGCCGTTCGCGCCGGGCAGCCAGCCCATGAAGTGGTCAAAGCTGCGGTTTTCCATCATCACGCAGACGACGTGCTCGATCGGGGATCGTCCTTCGACAGACGTCAAGGAGTCGAGAGAGATCGGACCAAGGTTGACGAACGGCTTCGCTTGCGCGGCGTCGACACGAGCACCGAGCAGGGCGGCACCGGAGGCAACGGCCGCACCCTTGAGCAGAGATCTTCGATCCACGGCCACCTGCCGAATGGTAGGCGTCGAGCGGCTTGCTCAGAGGCAGGTGTCTGGCGCCGGCCTTCCCGCGAAGCGGTTGTTGAGGTAGACGAGCGCTCTGGTCACGAACCCGGCAACCGCAGCAGCGAGGTGGTCGCTGACGGGGTAGCGGCTCGGGTCGCGGTAGTAGTCGAGCCGCGTGCCGGCCGCGCAGTATCGGGCTGCCAGGTGATCCTGCTCGGACGGCGAGATCAGCTGGTCATGCCCGGAGACGTAGATGTAGGTCGGCATCCGGGGGCCACGTCCGCCGATGGCATTCGCGGCGATGGCACGGGCTATCGCCGGCACCCCGAGCAAATCCTTGACCTTGCTCCAAGCACGAATCGGTCGGTATGGCGCGGACATCGGGGCGACGCACGCGGGACCCTTCTCAACCACTTTCGCCACCCCGCGACCGTACGTGTTGAGCAGCTTCGACCAGCCGAGGTCGGGCATGGCTCGCTCGAGGCCGATCATCGCGACCATGACCACTCCGGGCTCGGTGCTGTCGACGTACTCGTCCGCCACGCGATCGTTGACGAAGGCGCCGCCGGCGGCGACACCTACGACGTTGAGCTCGGGGGCGTATGAGTGCTGAAGCTCAGCTGTCGCGAGCGTCTCGTTCCCGCCCCCCGAGTAGCCGACAAGACCGACCGGCGTAGTGGTGCCGGACAGTTGTGCGGGATCGAAATGCTCGACGGCACGGATCGAGTCGAGTACCGCACGCGCTTCCGCGGTGCGCACGAAGACCTCCGACTGTGGACCCTCCGGGTCAGGTATCACCATCACGCGGCCCGCGGTGACCAGATCGGGCGCAGTGGCGTTGAGCTCGACCAGCATGTCGTCGTTGTTTCGTTCGCCGATACGCAGCTGGTACGACGGCGCGCAGTTGCTTGTCAGGCTGTCCTCAGCGTCCTGCAGCGAGACGAGCTTCCGCCCCCTCGCCGGCCTCGGGCCGGCGGGCACGATCACGGTGGTCACATTCGCGACCGCCCGGCCGTGTCCGTCGTTCGTCCGGTAGAGCAGCTGGTAGGCGAGCGCGCCCGCCAACGGCACGCCACCCGCGAGGGCTACCTTCACCTGGCGCGTTCGCAGGATCGCGCCGTCGGGGGAGGCGCCGAGCGCTGCCGGCGCCTTGTAGAACGGGTCGTTGGCGGGCAGCGTCGGCGATGGTCCCGCCCGCGCTGTCGCGGGCACGAGTACGGCCGCCGCAATCGTGAGCGCGAGCAGCGCGCGCAAGCGGCTAGGCACCCCTCGCAATGTCGAAGCGGTCGAGGTTCATGACCTTGACCCACGCCGCAACGAAGTCCTTGACGAACTTCTCAGTCGCGTCGTCCGCGGCATAGACCTCGGAGAGCGCGCGGAGCTGGGAGTTCGCTCCGAAGACCAGGTCGACCGCGGTCGCGGTGCGGCTCGCCGTACCGGTGCCCTCGTAGACGTTGGGGTCTGAGGCCGAGGTCTTCCACTGCACGCCCATGTCGAGCAGGTTGACGAAGAAGTCGTTGCTCAACGTCCCGGGCCGGTCGGTGAAGACGCCGTGCGCGGACCCGCCCGAGTTGGCACCCAGCGCCCGCATCCCGCCGACCAGCACCGTCATCTCGGGTGCGCTGAGCGCGAGCATGTTGGCGCGGTCGAGTAGAAGCGTCTCGGGGGAAAGCTTGATGTCACCATCGAGGTAGTTGCGGAAACCGTCCGCCCGCGGCTCGAGAACCGAGAACGCCTCCGCGTCGGTCTGGTCCTGAGAAGCATCCGTGCGGCCCGGCGCGAAGGGCACGCTGACGTCGACCCCCCCTTCCTTGGCGGCACGCTCGACTGCGGCGCAACCAGCGAGGACGATGAGGTCGGCCAGCGAGATCTTCTTGCCGCCCGATGCCGAGCCGTTGAAGTCCTGCTGGATCTTCTCCAGCGCGGGCAGCACCTTCGCGAGCTGCGCCGGGTTGTTGGCCGCCCAGTCCTTCTGCGGTGCCAGGCGGATCCGTGCACCGTTGGCGCCGCCGCGCTTGTCGGTGTCGCGGTAGCTCGCAGCGGAGGCCCAGGCAGTGCCGACGAGCTCGGCGACCGACAGGCCGGCGTCGAGGATGGTCGCCTTGAGAGCAGCTACATCGGAGGCGTCGACCAGGGGGTGGTCGACGGCCGGAACCGGGTCCTGCCACAGCTGCGGCTCTGCCACCCATGGGCCGAGGAAGCGCGATACGGGTCCCATGTCGCGGTGCAGGAGCTTGTACCAGGCCTTGGCGAAGGCGAGCGCGAACTCGTCAGGGTTCTCGTGGAACCGCTTGGAGATCGGGCCGTAGACCGGATCCAGCTTCAACGCGAGGTCGGTCGTCAGCATCGTCGGCGCGTGACGCTTCGCCGGGTCGTGTGCGTCGGGCACCGTGCCCTGTGCCTCGGGGTTGACCGGCGTCCACTGCTGCGCGCCGGCCGGGCTGGTCGTGAGCTCGTAGTCGTAGTTGAACAGGTTGTCGAAGAACCCGTTGTCCCACTTCGTCGGCTCGGCCGTCCACGCGCCTTCCAGCCCGCTGGTGATCGTGTCGCCGCCCTTGCCGGTGCCGAAGCTGTTGCGCCAGCCCAGGCCTTGCTGCTCGAGCGGAGCGCCTTCGGGCTCGGGGCCGACCAGGTCCGGATCGCCGGCGCCATGAGTCTTGCCGAAGGTGTGGCCACCTGCGATGAGCGCTACGGTCTCCTCGTCGTTCATCGCCATCCGGCGGAACGTCTCGCGGATGTCGCGCGCCGAGGCGAGCGGGTCGGGGGTGCCGTTGGGACCCTCTGGGTTGACGTAGATCAAGCCCATCTGGACGGCACCGAGCGGCCCCTGCA
This sequence comes from Mycobacteriales bacterium, assembly GCA_036268405.1. Taxonomy (GTDB): domain Bacteria; phylum Actinomycetota; class Actinomycetes; order JAFAQI01; family JAFAQI01; genus DASZTV01. Next base: position 75,843 of record DATAUF010000154.1, on the reverse strand, counting down.
GCTCGCGGTCGCCGGCGTAACGCTCGTCGCCGAGCCAGGTGTCCTCAGGTCCCCAGATGATCTCCTCCGGCTCGTAGATGTCCTCGCGACCGAACCCGAAGCCGAACGTCGTGAATCCCATCGACTCCATCGCAACCGTGCCGGCGAGGACGAGCAGATCTCCCCAGGAGATCTTGGCGCCGTACTTCTTCTTCAGCGGCCACAACAGGCGGCGAGCCTTGTCCAGGCTGGCGTTGTCCGGCCAGCTGTTGAGTGGCGCGAAGCGCTGCTCGCCACTGCCGGCGCCGCCTCGGCCATCCGCGATGCGGTAGGTGCCTGCGGCGTGCCAGCTCAGGCGGACGAACAGGGGGCCATAGTGGCCGTAGTCGGCGGGCCACCAGTCCTGCGAGGTCGTCATGACCTCGATCAGGTCCTCACGCAGCGCCTGCACGTCGAGCGCCTTGAACGCCTCGGCGTAGCTGTAGTCCTCGCCCATAGGGTCGGACTCGGCAGAGTGCTTGTGGAGAACCGACAGGTCCAGCTGATTCGGCCACCAGTCCCGGTTGCTCCGTGGCCGGTGAGCCTCGGGCTGCGGGGAGCGGATTGCTGGGTTCTCGCTTTCAGACACTTCTGTTCCTCTTCTCGTTCGACTTCGATTGCTTCTGGAGGCGGTGCGCAAGTCGGTCGCAGGACGGGCAGCGGCCGCGGAACTGCACGTCGTACTCAGTCAGGTCGTAGCCGGTGCGGCTCGACATGTCGGCCAGCGCACCGACCGGCAGGGGAGCCTCGACGTCCATCGCAGCGCCGCAGTCCACGCACAGCACGTGGTCGTGCCGGCTGACGTTGGCGTCGTATCGGGCACTGGCGCCCTCGCCCAGGGACAGGACGCGGGCCTGGCCCGCAGCAACGAGCAGCGAGAGCGTGCGGTAGACGGTGGCCGCGCCGATTCCCGGTTGCTGCCCGCGGACCCGGTCGAAGACCTGGGCCGCGGTCGGGTGGTCGTGGGCTGCTATCAGAACGTCGAGCACCGCCTGTCGCTGAGGGGTGACCCGAAGCATCAACAGCACCGTCCGTCACGGGGAAATGAGTCAAGATGAGATTGCATCTCAATATCTATAACGTCGCGGCACCAACTGCAAGGCCGGGGTCGGAGAAGTTCAGCTACCCGCCTTGCGGATTCATACTGGGCTTACCCGTCCGAGCACGACCAGGGGATCGAGCGCGCCAGCGGCGATCTGGCCGGCAAGCACGCTGAGCTTTGCGTTGTGGTCGCGTGAGTACCTGCGCAGATGCTGGAACGCGGTGTCCATGTCGATGTGTCCGGTGGCGGCGAGCACCCCCTTTGCCTGCTCGATCAGGATCCGACTGTTGAGCGCTGCCTGAAGCTGTCTGATGACGACATCGTCGGCGTGGGCGCCTTCCTGGTGCAGGATTCCAATGGTCGCGACATCGGCGAGAGCTTGGACCACGCGAAGATCGATCTTCTTGAGCGGGTCCTCGTGGAAGAGGTTCAGCGTGCCAACCGACTGGTCGCGCAGCCTCATCGGCAGCGCGTCGACGCGGCTGATCCCATGCGAAGCCGCGAAGAGAGCGAACGCAGGCCATGAGCTGGCGCCCGCCGTCAGATCCGCGGACACCGGCTCGCGCTTGTGGAAGGCGTCGAGGCAGGGACCTTCGTCGGCCTGAAGCTGAAACGCATCGAGCAATACGGTTGCCTCGCTGGACGACGCAGCCACGCGCGGCACACCTCGGTGATCTCTTAGCAGCAGCCCGGCTGCCGTCGCGCCGAGCTCGTCGACACAGGTCCGAACGAGCAGATCCAGCAGCCCCGCCACGTCGAAGTCGGCCACCAGGGTGTCCGCCAGGACGACGAAGACCTCGGCCAGCCTCGCCTGCTGGGCGACGGCTGTCGGATTGCGGCTGCTTTGCAAACCTGGCTCCTCACGTCGAGACGCCCTGCTGTGAGTCACCTTGGCACATCGGGTCGGCTGCCCCGGCCTCCACGGTGGCCGGCGGCACGTCACACTGTTGGCCATGGTCAGCATCGCTGGGACGTGACGTGGCGTCGATTCCCGCTGCGCTCCGCACGCTGGCCGCCGAGAAGCCCGATGCCCCCGCGATCACCGATACCACCGCAACGCTGACCCGCCGGCAGCTCATAGAGCGCGCTGACGTCGTCGCGCACGAGCTGGTCGCCCTCGGCGTCGGCGTCGGAGACCTGGTGTCGATCGGGTTGCCGAGCAATGCGTCCTTCCTGGTCGCGTCGATCGCGACCTGGATCGTCGGCGCCACCCCGCAGCCGGTGCCCGCGAACATGCCTCGCGCAGAGCTTGATGCTGTCCTCGAGCTTGCCAAGCCTGCGCTCGCGATTGGTGTCGACGGCGGCACCCTTGCTCCGTCACTGATGGTGTTGCCGGAGCCGACCGGCGAGGCGCCGGTGCCGCTTCCCGACGTGACGTCGCCGAACTTCAAGGCGCCGATGTCGGGCGGTTCGACCGGGCGGCCGAAGCTGATCGTCGCTACCAACCCGGCGGAGACGGATGGGTTGGCCCTGCTTGGCGCGGTCATGCGGATCCGGTCCGAGGACACCTCGCTGATCACGGCACCGATGCATCACAACGGCCCGTTCCTGACCTCGACCGCCTCCCTGGCCACGGGCGGTCACGTCGTGCTGCCCGGCCGGTTCGACGCCGAGACCACGTTGGTGCTGATTCAGGATCATCAGGTCGGCTGGGTGTACCTCGTCCCGACAATGATGTCGCGAATCTCGAAGCTGCCCGAGGAGGTGCGCCAGCGCTATGACCTCGACAGCCTCCACACCGTGATGCACATGGCAGCTCCCTGTCCGCCGTACCTCAAGCAGGCCTGGATCGACTGGCTCGGGCCGGAGCGGATCATGGAGCTGTACGCCGGCACCGAGGCGCAGGCGGCGACGATCATCACCGGGGTCGAGTGGCTCAAGCATCGTGGCTCGGTCGGAAAGCCGTTGATCGGGCGGATGCAGATCTGTGATGCCGATGGCAACCCGCTGCCTTCGGGAGAGGTCGGCGAGGTCTGGATGAAGTCCGACGCCGGTCCGACGTACAAATACATAGGTGCGACTGCACGGGCCCGTGATGACGGCTGGGAATCACTCGGAGATCTGGGCTCGATGGACAGCGACGGCTATCTCTACCTCGCCGACCGAATGACCGACATGGTGCTGGTCGGCGGAAGCAACGTCTACCCGGCCGAGGTCGAAGCAGCGCTCGATGAGCATCCAGCCGTCATGTCGTCATGCGTGATCGGGTTGCCCGACGACGACTTGGGTAGCCGGCTGCATGCCCTGGTGCAGCTCAGCGACGAAATCAGCGACGATGACCTTCAGCTGTGGTGCGGCGAGCGGCTGACCAAGTACAAGGTGCCGCGGACGTTCGAGCGGGTCGACGAGCCGCTGCGCGATGATGCCGCCAAGGTTCGAAGGTCGCAGCTCCGCCAGGAGCGCCTGCCCTCATGAGACTTGGTGTTGGACGATCCAGGGCCACCAACGTGGGTATGGCCTGAAAATGACCGAGAACCTCAGCGAGAAGACAAAACAGATAGTCGACGGGCGCGCTTTTGCTGTTCTTGGCACCTTGAATGCCGATGGCAGTCCGCATACGTCGGTCATTTGGGTTGCCCGGGACGGTGACGCGCTCGTCTTCACCACTCACGACCAGCGTCGAAAGGCGCACAACCTGCGCCGCGATCCGCGCGCTGCGCTCACCGTCTTCGACCCCCAAGACCCTTACGAGAGCGTCGATGTCCGCGGCAGGGTCGAGCTTATCGACGACCCGGACCGTCGGCTTTCGTTCGATTTGACGCGCAGGTATCTCGGTGAGGATCCGCCTGCCGACCCGGCGGGATCTCGCCGGCTGATCGGGCGAATGACTGCTGAACATGTTGGCGGTACTGCTGCGTGAGCGACCCACCGTCCTCCGCCCGGTAACTTTCCTGAGTCGCCGGCGACTCAGCGGGCGTGATCTCGGCCGCGTGATCTGACGCGGCCAGCGGATAGGGAGACGCGATGTCGTCCTTGGGTTTGCAGGACCTGTTCTCGGTAGCAGGCAAGGTCGTCCTCGTCACGGGTGGTTCCCGCGGCATCGGCGAGATGATCGCGGCCGGCTATCTCGCGAACGGCGCGACCGTATACATCAGCTCCCGCAAAATCGACGTCTGCGACGAGACGGCCCGGCGGCTCGCTGCTGAGTACGGCGGCACCTGCGTCTCGCTTCCTGCTGACCTGTCCAACCTTGACGGCATCGACTCCCTGGTCACAAGACTTGGCGAGCACGAGTCTCATCTCGACATCCTGATCAACAACGCCGGAGCATCGTGGGGCGCCTCGATCGAGGAGTTCCCTGAGGCCGGATGGGACAAGGTGATGGACACGAACGTGAAGGGCGTGTTCTTCCTGACCCAGCGGTTGTTGCCCTTGCTCGAAGCAAAGGCAACCGCGGATCAGCCGTCGCGGATCGTGAACATCGGGTCGGTCGACGGCATCAAGACGCCGATGTTCGACACCTGGTCCTATGGGCCGTCGAAGGCAGCGCTGCATGCCCTCACCCGGCAGATGGGCAGCAGGCTGATCAAGCGCAACATCATCGTCAACGGCATTGCGCCAGGACCCTTCCCGACATGGATGCTCTCAACAGGCGTCGGTGGCGGCGGCGACGTTGAGAGCACCGACTGGGCGGCGGTCGGCCAGGGTGTTCCGGCCGGTCGCATCGGCACTGCTGAGGATGTCGCGGGGCTGGCCATCTTCCTGACCTCGCGTGCCGGTGCCTTCACGGTCGGCGACGTCGTCACCTGCGACGGCGGCATCGTCGTGTCATGAGCGACGAACAGCAGATCCGTGAGCTGATCGAACGATGGGTGCGCGCCGTACAGAGGTATGACGTCGACGGCGTCCTCAAAGGAACCGGACTACCGGCTACGACTCACCGTCGGGCTACGTAAACGCGGAGACGCATGGGTCGTCACACACGAACACCACTCCTACCCCGCTGTTTAGCCGAAATCATGTCGTCACCTGCGACGGTGGCATCGTCACCTCCTTGGACGCATATGGCCGGCGTTCCAGGGAACTCGGAATGACATGGCCAATCAACTCAACGGCAAGACCATCGCGTTCCTCGTCGCCAACGAAGGAGTCGAGCAGATCGAGCTCACCGAACCGTGGAGCGCCGTTCAGAAGGCGGGCGGGACACCGAAGCTGATTGCTCCGGAACCCGGTGAGACGCAAGGGTTCAACCACTTGGACAAGGCAGACACCTTCTCCGTCGACGTCACCGTCAGCAATGCCCGTCCCGACGACTACGACGCGCTTGTGCTGCCCGGCGGTGTGGCGAACCCTGATCAGCTGCGCACAAAGCCAGCAGCGGTGGCGTTCGCCAAGGCGTTCTTCGACAGGGGTAAGCCCGTCGCGGCGATCTGTCACGCGCCATGGACGCTCGTAGAGGCTGATGTGGTGCGCGATCGGAAGATCACAAGCTGGCCGAGCCTGCAGACCGACCTGCGCAACGCCGGCGCCGATTGGGTCGACGAAGAAGTCGTCGTCTGCACAGGCGGACCGAATGTCCTCGTCTCGTCACGGAAGCCGGACGACCTCAAGGCGTTCTGCGGCGAGTTGGTCGAGCGGTTCGCCGCCGCGTAACGGACTTCTGCCTGGCCGGCGGGGCGCCACTCAGCGGGCCGCGGCTATTGGCGCCTGCGTGACCCGGCAGGATGGGGGCGGTGTCCGATCGCCGCACGTTCCTGACCAGGGTCGGTCAGACCTTCGTACCGACGTCGTCCGCGGTGGGGCCCTGGGGCCCGGCGACAGTCAGCGGACTCGTCGTCTCAGGTCTGGTGGGATACGCCGCGGAGCAGGCGGCGGGTGACGCGGACTTCCTCGGCACGCGGCTGACCGTCGACATGGTGCGGATGGCCACCATGGACGCGCTCCGCGTCGAGACGAACCTGTTGCGAGAGGGTCGCCGGCTGCGACTGGTCGACGTCACGATCACGCAGGACGACCGCAACGTCGCGCACGGACGTGGCGTGTTCGCCCGCCGCTCCGAGGCGCCAACCGGAAGCGTCTGGGCGCCATCGGTCGTCATGCCCCCCGCGCCCGACGCGGACGACACTCCAACCCATGGTCCGCGTCCCTACGTCGGACCCGCCGCACAGCCTGCGGCGAGCTTCGACCCATGGCGTGACACGACCCTGGAGAAGTACGTCTGGTACGACTTCGACGGCGAACTGGTTGCGGGGGAGCCGATGACGCCGTTCGTGCGCGCCGCTGCGATTGCGGACGTTGCCAACCCCCTGACCAACTGGGGGAGCGAGGGGCTCCAGTTCGTCAACTCTGATGTCACGCTGCTGTTGAGCCGGGTTCCGGAAGGCACGATGCTCGGCATGGCCGCGCGTGACCGTCAGGAGGCCGACGGTGTGTCCGTCGGCGCATCCGTGATGTTCGATCGGCGCGGCCCGGTCGGACTCACGACGGTGACGGCGTTGGCCTCAGCGGTGCCGATGCAGATCCCGAACCGCTGACAGTCCTCAGCCCGCCGACGTCCAGGTCACAACTGCGGATGGTCGGCGCGGTCGAGAAACGCCGACACGAGTGCTGCGAGTCGTTCGGGGGCTGCGTAGTCGACGGTGTGAGCGACACCTGACACCTCTGCGACCTCTGCGACCTCCGCGCACGAAGCGCGTTGCTGGAGGTCGCGCACCCAGGCCGAAGGCGCGATTCGGTCGTTGCTGCCGCGGACGATGAGCAGGGGGCTCGTGACCGATTCGATGCGCTCCTCCGGACGGTCGTTCATGCCTGCGCGAAACGCGAGGGCGGGCGTCCGGATGCCTGACTGCAGATAGCTGCGGGCGAGTGAGAGTCCAAGCGAAGGTGGCTCTTTGGTCGAGATCGCCAGCCACCGGGCAAGCACGCGCGGGTAGGAGCGCGCGCAACGGTCGAAGGTGGGTCCGATGAGTACGACGCGCCGCGCGGCAGTGGGTCGTCGAGCTGCGGCAGCGAGGACGATCTGAGTGCCGAAGGAGTTGCCGATGAGGTCGGCGGAACCGCCGGCCTCTGCCTCGACGAAGTCGAGCAGGGCAACGCCGAACTCATCAACCGTGCGCAGCCGCTGTCGCCCACGGCTGCGACCGAACCCTGGCATGTCGGGAACGAGGACGCGCCGGTTGATTGCAAGCTTCCTCGCGTGCGGCAGCAAGTAGTCACCGGAGCCGAGGCCGGCGACCATGACGACCGTGGGTCGCGATGTCGTTCCCTCACCGAGCGCGCGTACCTTCCAGGCCGTGTCCCCGACCGTCGCGACGTAGTCGCGGCGAGTGCTCACCCGCTGATCCACTGCGTGTTGTGTGCATTGCCACCGTGTCTGATCGCGGCTTCGACGCGGTCCAGGCGGATGGGCGCGGGGAACGGTCCGCGAGGTGCCGCTCGGCTCAGGGCCCTCTCATAGTTCACGAGAGAGGCGAAGTCGGCCGGCCATTGCGCGGGCCGCACCCCGGCGAGAGTGGTCGTGATGTCGCGCGTCCGGCCGGCGTCGCGCCACCGTTGGGCGGCGGCATAGCCGGCCGACCGCACGCCGTGGGGGAACAACGTCACCAGGAGCTCATTGATATCCGGGTGGTCGTGCAGATAACCGGAAAGCGTGGCGAGCGATGGCTCGGTGCCGAACGTGAGCCACAGAGGCACGGTGCGGGTCGCGAGCGCCCATGAGGGCTCGACGCAGATGAAGGTCTCGGCGAGCAGTCGGCTCAAGGGAAAACCTTCGCTCGCGTACCAGTCGCGGTAGATGTCAGCCACAAGTGCGCTCGGCGCCTCGGGAGTCGGGAACCGCAGGTGGACGACGCGATAGCCGTCCGCGTCGGCGAACGCCTGGATGTCCTCGCTCATTGCTTGCTCGTAGCCCCACTCCGCCTCCGGGGCCAGGCCACCGGTGGGCGGGAACTCCCATCTGTGTGTGGCGGCGCCTTGCTCGTTGAGGAACCGGGCGACCCGCGGGCTTCCGTTGTCGTACTCCTCGGGTGTGAGGCCGCCCACCGCCCCGTGCTGGTAGACGTGCCGGTCGGCGCGCCGCGTCACTGGCCACGAGGCTGTGCAGTCGACGACGATGATCGTGCCGCCGGGCACGAGTGTCTGGCGCAAATACCGGCGATAGCTGTCGGTGAGCGACCGGAGCTTCATCCGGAAGTAGGCGATCTTTGCCACCATCAGCCGGTCTTGATTTGGATCATGCATCTGGTGGATCTGCAGGCCGGGTTGTCGGTCCAGCAGCCGAGCGGAGCTCGCGCCGGCCAGATCGGCGTCGTGCTTGCAGTCATCCGGATCGGCCGAGCGCCGCACCGGAACGAGGAACGTCTGGGGCAGCCAGGGAACACCCATCGCGGCGCACAGATGCATGACGGCACCGTTGGAGGACCCGACGGCGACGGCGTCGCACTTCCGTGGACCGTAGATATCCGCTACCCACGCGCCAAACTCTTCGGGTGCGACGTCGGCTATATCGTCGGGGGCCAGTCCCTCGGCCGCGCCAGACCGACGAAACACCGCAGTACGAGGCCGCTCAGGAACTGATCGGCTCGCGCGCACGGCAAGTGCCGCCGGCCGAGAACGACCGAGCCGTTGATGCGGCTGCTGGTGCAGCGCGGCCGCAAGGGCGCGGACAAGACCGGTCGAGGAGTCGAAGTCCGCGACGAAGCGCGGCACGTTCATCCGCCACCGACCGTGCTTCTTGGCCCGAGGATCGTCAGGAAACGAGTGCCCTGACGGCCTTCTTGATCGCACCCGGCTGTGACGGGCGGCGCGGCGCCTTCGCACGAAGCTTTTCCAGCCGTGCGCCGATGTCGACGAGCTCGTTGCGGCCGAGCTTCTCGCGCACCTTGGGGAACCAGTCGGATTCCTCTTCCTCGATGTGGTGCTCGACGTTCTCGATCAGCACCGAGACCTTTGCGTCGAAGTGGTCGTGGTCCGGGCTCATCATCGACAGCTCCATGCACAGCACGTCGGCCACGTGGTGCTCCTCGAGTGACTCGAGGATGTCGTCCTCGAGCTCGGGCAGCAGAGCCCGGACGTCGGGGTACATCCCCTCGTTTTCGATGTAGGTGTGGACGGTCAGCTCTTCGAGGATCTTGTCCACGATCTTGGCCTTGGTTGCGGTGGCGTCGTCCCCGGCCCGTTGAAAGTCACGGAACAGCGCGCGGACCTTCTTGTGGTCTTCCTTGAGCATCACGATCGCGTCCTGCGACATGTCAGTTCCTCCTGGTCGGGCGGTGTTCAGAGCGTCCCCAGCCCGCGCCTGACAAAACGGGCCGATTGGGCGGCCGCGGGTCGTTTGGTCGAGTCGGAAGCGGCAAGTGGTCAGTGCATCCGTTGAGAGGAGCCGAACATGAAAGCAGTGGTGTGGCACGGCAAGCGCGACGTTCGGGTTGAGCAGGTGCCGGATCCGACGATCCAGGAACCGACGGACGCGATCGTCCGCGTCACGACAACCAATATCTGTGGTTCCGACCTGCATCTCTACGAGACGCTCGGCGCCTTCATGGACAAGGGCGACATCCTCGGTCACGAGCCGATGGGCGTCGTCGAGGAGGTCGGCAGCGAGGTCGGCGACCTCCGCGTGGGCGACCGCGTGGTGCTGCCGTTCCAGATCTCCTGCGGGCATTGCTACATGTGCAACCAACAGCTTTACACGCAGTGCGAGACGACACAGGTACGAGAGCAGGGGACCGGCGCGGCTCTGTTCGGGTACTCCAAGCTCTACGGCCAGGTGCCCGGCGGACAGGCCGAGTATCTACGCGTGCCGCAGGCGCAGTTCACCCATATCAAGGTGCCCGACGGCCCGCCCGACGAGCGCTACGTGTATCTGTCCGACGTGCTGCCCACGGCCTGGCAGGCGGTGGAGTACGCCGGCGTGCCTGCGGGCGGCACTGTCGTGGTTTTGGGTCTAGGACCGATCGGTGACATGTCGGCGCGCATCGCCACGCATCGTGGCCATCGCGTGATCGGTGTCGACCTCGTGCCCGAGCGGCTCGAGCGCGCGCGGTCCCGCGGCATCGAGGTGCTCGACCTCGACGACCACGAGGACCTTGGCGAGGCGATCCGCGAGATCACCGACGGCCGTGGTCCGGACAGCGTGATCGACGCGGTCGGGATGGAGGCGCATGGCTCTCCACGGGCACGCTTCATGCTGCAGATGGCGGCGCTGTTGCCGGACCCGGTTGCGGCGAGCTTGACCAAGACGGCCGGGGTGGACCAGCTCGCGGCGTTCTACTCGGCCATCGACATCGTGCGAAGAGGCGGAACGATCTCGCTGTCCGGCGTCTATGGCGGAATGCGTGATCCACTGCCGATGATGGTGATGTTCGACAAGCAGGTGCAGCTGCGGATGGGCCAGGCCAACGTCAAGCGCTGGGTTCCGGACATCATGCCGCTGCTTGACGACAAGGACGTGCTGGGAGTCGACACGTTCGCGACGCACACGATTCCGCTCGATGACGCCCCTGGCGCGTACGAGATGTTCCAGGAGAAGAAGGACGGAGCAGTCAAGGTGGTCCTCAAGCCCTGAGTGCCGGCTCGCGTCCGAGTTATCTGGGCCGTTCGCGAGGGCAAGGACCAGTCATGGACATCTGCGATCTCGCACCGCTCTATCGCCTGCCGCCGCCGGTTGTCACGTGGTACATCGCGACGGCGGCGCAGGCCGAGGACAACGCGACCCATCTCGAGATCGCGTGGAAGAACGGCCTGCGCGAGCTCGCTGACAAGGCTGTCGATGCCGCCACTGTCGATGCTCTCGCGGCGGTCCAGCAGACCGAGGACGTGGATTCCGGGACCCGAGTGCTCGTGGCAGCCGGCGGCGAGATCCACCTCGACCGGCAGCTCCCGCTTCCTGCACTCGACTCGGAGCTTTGGGTCGCTCCGCTACCGCGGCTGCTGCCGCTCATCGGATGGCTCGGTGCGCATCGGCCGCACGTCGTTGTGCTGACCGACCATGAAGGAGCCGACGTCATCGCATACCCGTCTACCGGTGGAATGCCTGTCGCCGAGGTATCGGAACAGACGGGGGAATGGCCGGTGCACAAGACAGGGACCGGTGGCTGGGCCGCCAAGCGGTTCGAGGCAACGGTCGAGGAGGGTTGGGAGCGCAGCGCGCAGCGCGTCGCGGCGCTCGTCGACGACGTGGCGCGCCGCATCGACCCTGCCGTCGTGGTGGGCTCCGGTGACGAGCATGCAATCGGCCTGCTGCGGGAACGGCTGCCAGTCGCTCTCCAGGACTCGTTCGTCGCGGTTCCGGGAGGTGGGCGCCACGCCGACGGGGGCAACGCCGAGCTGGGTCGCCGGGTCGCTGAGGCGGTAGCGGCGAGCGCTGCGCAGGACGAGGTCGAGACGCTCGAGCGGTTCGCTGAGGCACGAGGGCGCAACGAAGGCGCCGCGGATGGCATCCGCTCGTCGGTGCGAGCTCTGCAGATGGCCCAGGTCGACGCGCTCATCGTCGCGCGCGGCATGCACGCCTCGGAGCGAGAGCTGAGTTATGGGCCCGCTGCGACGCAACTCGCCCTCGACGACGGCGAGCTGTCCGCGATGGCGGTGGAACGGCCGTCGAGGACATTTCTCGTGGATGTCGCTGTGCGCGCGGCATTGGGCACCGACGCGGACGTGCTGGTCGTCAGCGACGACACGGCCTCGGCACCGCGTGACGGCATCGGGGCACTGCTCCGCTTCGATGTCGCCGCCACACGGTCGTCCGCCGGGTAGTGCGGCGCGCCGACCGTGGCAAGCAACGGGTCCTCCCCGGACGATCTGCCGGTGGTGGAGACCGTGGACGATCTCGCCGACCTGGTCCGTCGGGCGGGTACGGACCTCTACGTCAGATGGTCCAAAGGGCCAGCGGACGACCGGGACTCGCAGAGCCGTGATGATCTCACCGGCATCGAGCTGCCCGGCCTGTCAGCAAGTGCGCTCGCCGTCGAAGACTGGTGGCGCGATCGTTCGCTCGCCCTCTGGATTGCGCGACGGCTTTACGACTACCGGCACCTGCGGGAGCGCCGCGATGCGCGGGCATGGCTGTTTCGCGGTGTCGAGGTCGGACGCGGACCCGACAACGAGCCGCTCGTGCGCTGCGAGGAGCCGCTCTCCTGGATCGGCGAGGCAGCGGTCGCGGAGGCGGAGCAGATGATGGAGCGGCAGGCCGGAGAGTGGGGCACCCTGGATCGCGGGTCGGACACGTAGTCAACCTCTCGGCACGCCGTAGCCCCCTCCCCTCGAGATCACGTCACCGCGGTTCGCGGACATCACCCGGTCGGCCACCTCGGAGAGCTGGAGCCGGTGACACCAGCTGCGAGTCACGAAGAAGCTCACGACCGGAAGCGCAACGACGGCGACCTGCAGCGCGCGGGTGAAGGACATCATGTCGAGTCCGAAAGTCAAGGGGATCAGATCGTTCGCCCCCGCCACGGACAGCACCAAGTAGTAGGAGAGGGTCGCGACGCCGATGCCGGTCCGGATGGGATGGTCGCGCGGCCTGTCCAAAAGATCGTGTTTGGCTTTGTCCCTTGAAACCCACCGCTCGAGGAACGGGTAGACCAACATTCCACCGAACAGCGCCACCGGCACGACGACTGCGGGGACGAACACGTTCCAGTCCACGGTGTGCCCCCAGAACCGGGTCTCGAGCGGGGGCATGACCCGCAAGGACCCCTCGAGCCAGAACATGTACCAGTCCGGCTGCGATCCGGCCGACACCGTCGACGGGTCGTAGGGGCCATACAGCCAGATCGGGTTGACCTGCGCGAACGTCGCGAGAAACGCAAGCATCGACAAGACGCCGAAGAACAGACCGATGCTCTTGGTCGCGTAAGCCGGATACAGGTGCGACCCCACGACGTTGTCCTCGTTCTTGCCATGGCCGCCGAACTGCGTATGTTTCTGCCGCCAGACGATCATGAGGTGAGCGCTGACGAGTGCGAGCAGCATCGCCGGCAGCAGGAACACGTGAATGATGAACAGTCTGGGGAAGATGGCGCCGTCCCCGGGGTACTGGCCGCCGAAGAGGAACATCGCCAGGTAGGTGCCGACGACGGGTACCGACTCGAGGATCGAGTAGGCGATCCGCAGGCCGGTCCCCGACAACAGGTCGTCAGGCAGGGAGTAACCGGCGAACCCCTCCGCGACGGAAAGGACGAGCATCGTCACGCCAATGACCCAGTTCACATCGCGGGGTTTGCGAAACGCGCCGGTGAAGAAGACGCGGCACGCGTGCACCAGGATCGCCGCGACGAAGAGCAGAGCAGCCCAGTGGTGGATCTGCCGGATCAGCAGCCCGGCCCTGACGTCGAAGGAGATGTGCAGCACCGAGGAGTACGCCTCGCTGACTCGTACCCCGCGCAGCGGCAGGTAGGACCCTTGGTAGGCGACCGGGGTGTCCGAGGCTCGGAAGAAGAACGTGAGGTAGGTGCCGGTGAGCACGAGGATCACGAAGCTGTAGAGCGCGATCTCGCCGAGCATGAACGACCAGTGGTCGGGGAAGACCTTGCGAGCCTGCTTGCGGACCGCGGCAGCGATCCGCAGTCGCGAGTCGGCCGCCTCCAGCCCGCTACGCCACGCCGGCTGATGGCTCACCGGCGTTCCCAGAAGCTGGGCCCCAGAGGCTGGTCGAATGATGCCCGGGCCCGCAGGTTGCCGTCTCCGTCGACGTAGATCGGAAGCTGGGGAAGCGGGCGTGCCGCAGGCCCGAACAAGACGGCACAGCCATGGGGGACATAGAACGTCGACTGATGGCACGGGCACAGCAGGTTGTGGGTCTGCTGCTCGTAGAGATCGACCGGGCATCCGGCATGGGTGCAGACCTTCGAGTACGCGACGAGGTCGTCGACCGCCCAATCGGACCTTCCGGACAGCGGCTGGTTGACTCCCGGTGGCAGCCGGATCACCACGACGGCGCTCTCGGCGGCGACCGGTCTGGTCGGATCGGTGGCGCCCTCCGGCATCACCGTGGTGACGCCGCCTATCTCGAGATCACCGAGCCGCAATGGTTGCCCGCTGGTCCGGTCGATCAGCAGGCTGTTGGCGCGCCACGCGTTCTCGCGCAGAACGCCACGAGGACGGGGACCGAGGTCACGCAGCCCCAGCAGGAAGGGGACAGGCAGCAGGCCTGCAGCCGTCAGGAGCGAGCGGCGAAGGAAAGGCCGCGCCCGCAACCCGAGCTGCTCCGCGCCCGTGGTGGCCAGACCCGCGGTCTGCCGCACCTCGCCGGCGGGCGACGCGTGGGGCTCCCGCTCTTCTTCACCGTGGGTGCGGGGCGACGCTGACTTCGCGAGCAACACGAGGCCGACGCACATCCCGGCGCTGGCCACGCCCAGTCCGGTGCCCATCAGCTCGTTCTGGACGAGCCCCAGCCGGGCACCACGTCCGACGAACAGATAGGCAGCTCCGAACAGGCAGCTTCCAGCAATCGAGAGCAGGAACATCAAGGTGACGAAGCGCGATGGGTCGCCCGCCGCGGGGCTCGCGTCGTTCCCTTCGCGTTTCGCCATTTCGCACCTCAGGAAGCACGCCGCGGCCCGATCGGACTCGGCGCACGGACTCATACCTGCCGTCGACCGCGCCAAACCGACGGAACCGCACGATCGTTTAGTAGCGGCCCGGCGGGGCACCCATCCCGGCACCGGTGAAGGCGGTGCCGGGATGCCGTGACGGGAGCAACTGCGCCGTGCCGTTCCGGACCGAGTTCGATCACACACTGCTCTTCGAGTCCGTGCTCGCGGGAGCCGTGTTTGTGACGGTCGGCGGCTTGCTCGCCTTCGCTCTGTTGAGATACCGCGCGGCAGGCCGTGCGTCCGCGTCGCAGGAGACGGAGCATCCCCGGCTCGAAGCCGGCTTCGCCGCGGCGTTGCTGGTGATCGCGCTCGGGATCGTGTTCGCCACACGCGGTGCGATGGCGGCGGACAACCGCGTGCCCTCGAACATCGGCGTGACGGTGCGGGTAACCGGCTACCAATGGTGCTGGCGCTTCGACTACAGCGGGACACCGGTCACCGTGACGGCTAGCTGCCTCACCGGGCACTACCCGACGCTCGTCGTGCCGTCCTCGGAACCGGTGCGAATCGAGACGACCTCGCAGGACGTCATCCACTCCTTCTGGATACCGGCGTTCCGGTTCAAGATGGACGCCTTCCCCAGACACGTGAGCTCCTTCGTGATCACCGCGCCGCACCCCGGCGTTTGGCTGGGGCACTGCGCCGAGTTCTGCGGTGAGGACCACGCCTTCATGGCCTTCCACTTCAAAGCGGTGCCGGCTGCGGCATTCCGAAGCTGGCTCACTGCACGAGAGGCCGGTGCGTTTGGGGCCTCCGGATGACAACGGAGGCAGCCGGACGCGAGAGGTGGGTCTGCCCGGACAGCGCGCTGCGGACCGGCGGCTGGCTCACGACGAGTGACCACAAGCGGATCGCCATCATGACCATGGTCACCGCGCTGGTGCTGTTCTTCGGCATGGGCGCCCTCGCGCTGGTGATGCGCGCACAGCTCGCCCAGCCCGATCTGCATATCGTCTCGGCGAGCGTCTATAACCAGCTGTTCACGATCCACGGCTCGGGCATGATCTATCTCGTCCTGACTCCGTTCGCGATGGCCTTCGGGATGTATCTCGTCCCACTCCAGATCGGCGCGCCGGCCATTGCGGCACCACGGATCGCAATGCTGGGTTTCTGGCTGTACCTGCTCGGCGCGGTCGCGATCCTCACCGGGTTCGCGGTGCTCGGAGGCGCGGCCAGCTCCGGCTGGACCGCCTATGTGCCGCTGTCGGACAGCGTCTACTCGCCAGGACACGGCGAGGCTCTTTGGATCTTCGGCACCTTCTGCGCGGCGACCGGGATGATCTGCATGGCAGCCACGATCCTTTGGACCGCGATCTTCAAGCGCGGACCCACCATGACCATGCTGCGACTGCCGATCTTCACCTGGTCGATGATCGCCACGGTTCTCATGGTGCTGGGTGCCTTTCCCTCGCTGCTCGCGGCGCTGACTCTCCTCTCGATCGGACGCATGGACCCATCGGTCTTCACGCAGAACGTCTGGAACGTCGGCTACCAGCACCTGTTCTGGTTCTACGGCCACCCCGTCGTGTACGTCATGTTCTTCCCGTTCGTAGGCGCGGTGGCGGAGGTGCTGTCGACCTTCGCAGGCCGTCCGTTCGCCGGCTACAAGCCCACGGTCCTGTCGTTGCTCGCGTTCGCGGCTCTGTCGATGAGCGTCTGGGGCCACCACATGTTCACCACCGGGCAGGCCTCCGACGGCTACTACCAGCTCACGTCGACCCTGCTCACCGTGCCCGCAGGGATCGAGTACTTCGGGATGCTCGCGACGCTGATCGGCGCGCGATTGCGCTTTCCGGTCCCGATGCTGTTCGCGCTGGCCTTCATTCCGCAGTTCTTGATCGGCGGGCTGACCGGAATCATGGTCAGCACGCCGGCGCTGGACTACCACTTCCAGGACAGCTACTTCGTCGTCGCGCACTTCCACTACACCCTGATCGGCGGCAGCCTCTTCGGCTTCTTCGCCGGGTTCTACTTCTGGTTCCCGAAGGTCACCGGCGCGATGTTGCGTGAAGGGCTCGGCAAGCTCCACTTCTGGCTGCTGGTCGTCGGCACCAACGTGACGTTCGGGCCGATGTTCGCCAGCGGGATCCTCGGGATGCCTCGACGGGTGGCCACGTACTACGGGGTCCCTGGGCTCGGCACGTTGAACCTGATCTCCAGCATCGGCGCCGCGATCCTCGGCATGTCGATGATCGCCTTTGCGTTCAACGTCTACGTCTCCCTCGCCTTTCGTCGCCCGAGCGGTCCGGACCCGTGGTCAGGTCACACGCTGGAGTGGGCGACCTCATCGCCACCGCCGCCGCTCAACTTCACGCCCGAATGGCCGTTCGTGCGGGTCACCAGCTTCACCCCGCTGCTTGACCGACGGTTGCGCGCAGCGCGGGCCGAGCAAGCCAAGATCCAGGCGGTCCCGTGATGGAGCGGATCAGCGGACCGGACGTCGTGGCGGCCTGGGGCATCGCCAACGGCGCGCTCCTGGCCATTCTGATCGGTTACGGCGAGAACGTGTTTGCCGTCGCGCTGTACGCGTCGTCCGCGACCTTGATCGAGGTGATCGCACTTGTCACCTGGTGGGTGATGCGTCGCCATCCGGCGTGGGCCGCGCGCTCTCCTGCACCGACTCGGACCCGCGCCTCCGCGCTGGCTGCGGCGGTCGTCGCGCTGATCGGTGTCGGGTTGGTCTGGGACAGGTGGATGGCGTTGCCCGCGCTGTACCCGCTTGCTGCGTTGCTGGCTGACCGCGACGGACCGCTGCGGCGTCTGTGGCGTGTCGCATGATGTCCGGCGGTCCTTCCGACACTGTCGAGATGGCCGTGATGGGGCTCGACACCTCAGTGATCGCGCCCGCGATCATCCTGCTGTCCCGTTCGTGGGGTCTGTGGCGGCTGCTGGCATGGCCGGCCGCGATCGCGCTGCCGGTGTTCCTGGTCGGACACGCCGCACTCACCATCTGGATGACCCTGAGCATGCCGATGCTGCCGGCCGACCTCGGGTTCCAGGTCGCACTGATCACGGTTTCGTTGATCTTCTGGTTGCCGGTGCTCGGCAGGCATCGAGCATTGAGCTTCGCCGGACGAGGCATCTACCTCTTCCTCGCCATGCCGACCATGGACCTGGCTGGCGTCTTCGTGGTGCTCCACGGTGATTCGGCGGGAGGGCTGGCCATGATCGTCGCGATGCTCCCGGTAGGCGTGACGGCCCTGCTGCTCACCTGGCAGTGGATGCTCGAGGAGTCGGCAATGGCAGACGCCGCCGATCTGCGCGCAGTCCGTTTCCCGCCGTCTGCTGTGGGTACGCGCGTGTCAGGAAAGGCGGTCGCGGCGCATGGTCGAACGTCGAACGATCGAGCAGCGGGCGGTGCTCGGGCTCATCACTGAGAACCACACCTACGACGAAGCGGCGACCCGGCTCGGCATCCGGCCGGGGCTGGCCTACCTCGTTGCGACAGGCGTGCCGACCGACAGTTCGGATGGGTTGTCCCCGGAGGATCTTCAGCGTCCCGGCCTGCTGTCCGGGGCGGCTCACCTTTCCGACCCGCGCACCGAGCAGCCGGATCGCTCCTCGCATGTTCGAGCATTTCTCTCGGCGCGTGCCAAGCGGGATCCGCAGATGCAAGCGGCGGCGAAACCGTGACCGATCTCGCCTGGCCGGTGCTGCGCCAACTCTTCGGCCCGGACAAGACAGGCCGGGGCGTAGCTGCTGCGTCGAAGCGGTCGCAGTCACTGCTGGCACGCACCGCAACGGCCGACAAGGTCGTCAAGTCCGTCTGCCCCTACTGCGGTGTCGGCTGCGGTCAGAGCGTCTACGTCAAGGACGGCGAGGTCGTCCAGATCGAGGGCGATCCCGATTCGGCGGTGAGCCGTGGTCGCCTCTGTCCAAAGGGCTCGGCAACGCTTCAGCTCACGACCGGCGAGGCTCGGCTCCATGGCGTTCTGTACCGGCCGCCTTACTCCTCCGAGTGGGAGTCGCTCGACCTCGACACCGCGATGGACATGATCGCGGACCGGGTGATCGCGACCCGACGGGAGACCTTCGAGTGGGAGCACGAAGGTGAGCGGACGCGTCGCACGATGGGCATTGCGCACCTTGGTGGCGCGACGCTGGACAACGAGGAGAACTACCTCATCAAGAAGCTGTGGACCGCGCTCGGCATCGTGCAGATCGAGAACCAGGCCAGGGTCTGCCACTCGTCGACGGTCGCGGGGCTGGGCACGTCGTTCGGGCGTGGGGGCGCAACTACCTGCATGCAGGATCTGCAGAACTCCGACTGCATCGTCGTAGAGGGCTCCAACTTCGCCGAGGCGCATCCGGTCGGCTTCCAGTGGGTGATGGAGGCGAGGGCCCGCGGCGCGAAGCTGATCCATGTCGATCCGCACTACAGCCGGACCAGCGCCCTCGCCGACCTGTTCGTCCCGATCCGCGCGGGCACCGATATCGCATTCCTCGGCGGCGTGATCAACTTCGCGATCGAGCACGACAAGTGGTTCCACGACTATGTCGTCCGCTACACGAACGCCGCGACGATCATCGAGGAAGACTTCGTCGACACCGAGGACCTCGCCGGCATGTTCTCGGGCTACAACGTCGACGAGCGCAAGTACGACTTCCAGACCTGGCAGTACGAAGCCGGCGGAATGAACGCCCCGTCCGGTAGCCGGGCGGCGGGCACCGTCCAGCATGCGGATGGGTCGGACGACGATGCGGAGTCCGCAGATGACGCCGACGGGTCGGGCCGGGTCAACGAGCGCTCGAGCGACGCCGTGCGCAGCGCTGGTCGAGCTGAGTCACACGGGTCCGGCGGCGCCGCGATCTCCTCGACGGATCCTGAGCGCGACGAGACGCTACAACACCCACGTTGCGTCTTTCAGATCCTGCGCAGGCACTACTCGCGCTACACCCCGGAGATGGTGGAGCGGGTGTGCGGCACGCCGCAGGACGTCTTTCTCGAAGCCTGTCGGCTGATCACCGACAACTCCGGTCGCGACCGCACGACCTCGTTCGCATACGCAGTTGGCTGGACCCAGCACACGGTCGGCGCGCAATACATCCGCGCGGCCTGTGTCCTCCAGCTCCTCCTCGGCAACATCGGACGGCCGGGCGGCGGGATCCAGGCGCTACGGGGACACGCCAGCATCCAAGGATCCAGTGACATCCCGACGCTGTTCAACCTGCTTCCTGGCTATCTGGCGATGCCTCATGCCGAGGAGCACCACAACCTCGATGAGTTCGTCGAGGCCGATGCCCATGACAAGGGCTTCTGGGCGAACATGCGCTCCTACATGGTCAGCCTGCTGAAGGCCTGGTGGGGGCCGAACGCGACAGTCGACAACGACTTCTGCTTCGACTACCTGCCGCGGTTGACCGGGGACCACTCGACGTACCAGACCGTTGTCGACCAGATCGAGGGGCGTTGCAAGGGCTACTTCGTGATGGGCGAAAACCCCGCGGTCGGCTCCGCCAACACGCGCATGCAGCGCCTTGGCATGGCCAACCTGGACTGGCTCGTGGTTCGCGACTTCTCGCTCATCGAGACCGCCACCTGGTGGAAGGACGGCCCGGAGATCGACACCGGGGAGCTCGTGACCGGCGACATCCGCACCGAGGTCTTCTTCATGCCTGCCGCGTCGCACACCGAGAAGGACGGCACCTTCACCAACACCAACCGGCTGCTCCAGTGGCACCACGCCGCCAAGGAACCCGACGGAGATGCGCGCAGCGAGCTGTGGTTCATGTATCACCTCGGTCGGCGAATCCGGGAGAAGCTCGCGGGCTCGACCGACCCGATGGACACCCCGTTGCTCGACCTGACGTGGGACTACCCGGTCGAGGGCTCGCACGACGAGCCGAGCGCCGACTGCGTGCTCGCGGAGATCAATGGCTTCGACGCCGAGGGCGAGCCGTTGTCGGCATACACCGAGCTGAAGGAAGACGGGTCCACGGCCTGCGGCTGCTGGATCTACTGCGGGGTGTACGCCGACGGCGTCAACCAGGCGGCACGACGCGAGCCGTGGCGCAACCAGAACTGGCTCGGCGGCAAGTGGGGATGGGCGTGGCCGGCCGACCGGCGCATCCTCTACAACCGTGCATCGGCCGATCCCGACGGCAAGCCCTGGAGCGACCGCAAGGCTCTCGTGTGGTGGGACCAGGACGCCGGCAAGTGGGACGGGCACGACGTCCCCGACTTCGTCCCTGACAAGTCACCCGACTACGAACCCGACGACGACGCCGAAGGTCCTGACGGCCTGGCAGGCGACGACCCGTTCATCATGCAAGCAGACGGAAAGGGTTGGCTGTACGTGCCGTCGGGACTCCTGGACGGTCCGCTGCCGACGCACTACGAGCCGCAGGAGTCGCCGGTCGACAACGCGTTGTACCGACAGCAGTCGAGTCCCAGCCGGAAGCTGACGAAGCACCGTGACAACCAGTTCAGTCCCTCCGGCAGCCAACCGGGCGCCGAGGTCTATCCGTACGTCCTCACGACGTACCGCCTGACCGAGCACTTCACCGCCGGCGGCATGAGCCGATGGCAGCCCTACCTCGCTGAGCTGCAGCCCGAGCTGTTCTGCGAGGTCTCACCGGAGCTGGCGCAGGAGCGCGGTCTCGAGCACAACGGCTGGGTCACCGTGATCAGCGCTCGTTACGCGATCGAGGCGCGGGTCCACGTGACCGACCGGATGAGCCCGCTACTTGTCGACGGCAAGGTCGTGCACCAGGTGGGCATGCCGTTCCACTGGGGTCCGAACGGCTACGCCAAGGGCGATGCGGTCAACGAGCTGGTCGCGATGGCGATGGATCCCAACGTGCACATCCAGGAGGACAAAGCCTTGCTGGTCGACGTCCAGCCAGGTCGCCGCCCGCGCGGTCCTGCACTGCTGGAGCTGGTGGACGCGCATCGCCGCCGGGCCGGGGTGACGGTCGAGACCGGGCACCAGATCTGATGGCCGCCGATCTCGGCGTCGAAGGCGCCACACACGACCCCGCGGCGGTCTCCGGCTGGCTCGAGCACCCACCTCGGATGGGCTTCTTCACGGACACCTCCGTCTGCATCGGCTGCAAGGCGTGCGAGGTTGCCTGCAAGGAGTGGAACCACGTCCCGGAGGACGGGCTGAACCTGACCGGTATGTCCTTCGACAACACGGTGGGCCTGGGTGCCGACAGCTGGCGGCACGTGGCGTTCGTCGAGCGGCCCGAGACGGGCAACGACGAGGGCTTCCGGTGGCTGATGTCGTCAGACGTCTGCAAGCACTGCACCGAGGCGGCCTGCCTGGACGTCTGCCCGACCGGCGCGATCTTCAGGACCGAGTTCGGCAGCGTCGTCGTCCAGGACGACATCTGCAACGGCTGCGGCTACTGCGTTCCTGCGTGCCCATACGGCGTGCTCGACAAGCGCGAGGACGACGGACGGATCTTCAAGTGCACGCTTTGCTACGACCGGCTCGCGGTCGGCCAGGAGCCGGCCTGCGCCAAGGCCTGCCCGACCGACTCGATCCAGTTCGGCCCGCTCGACGAGCTTCGTGAACGCGCGCAGGGAAAGCTCGAGCAGCTCGTCGAGGCGGGCTACGGCGACGCGCGCCTCTACGGTGAGAGCCCCGACGACGGCGTCGGCGGCGCCGGCGCGTTCTTCCTGCTCCTCGACGAGCCCGAGGTCTATGGCCTGCCGCCCGACCCAGTCGTGACCACCCGGCAACTCGGTGAGATGTGGCGCTGCGCCGGGCTTGCGGCTGCTGCGCTCGTAGCGGCAGTCGGTGGTGCGTTCGTCGGAGCACGGCGATGAACCACGGGCGAGTGACCCAGGACGGTCTGGTCGACACCCGACCGGGCCGCGAGGCGCCGCCCGGGTCGGGCCGTCCGACGGGGTCGGCAGCGCGGGAACGGGCGCGGCACCGCGGCCGGAGGCGGCGGCCGGTGGAGGAGTTCCGCTCCTACTACGGGTTGCCGGTGCTCAACGCGCCGACCTGGAAGTCCCGCGAGATCGCCGGCTACTTCTTCCTCGGCGGCCTGGCCGGTGGCTCATCGCTGGTCGCAGCGGTGGCGCAGCGCACTGGACGGCCTAGCGTTGTCAAGGGCGCCAAGGTCGCGGCGGCAGGTGCCGCGGCGATGTCCCTCGCGGCGTTGGTGAAAGATCTCGGGCGCCCCTCACGCGCGCTCAACATGCTGCGCGTGTTCAAGCCGACCTCGCCGATGAGCGTCGGCTCGTGGTTGCTCAGCGCCTACGCCCCGGCTGCGATGGCTGCCGCGGCGAGTGAGATGACCGGACTGCTGCCAGGGCTCGGTGCGGTCGCGACCACGGCTGCGGCGGCGCTCGGTCCGGGAGTCGCGTCGTACACGGCGGTATTGATCGCCGACACAGCTGTCCCGGCCTGGCACGACGCCAGGCGCGAGATGCCTTTCGTGTTCGTCGCCTCCGCCGCCACCGCCGCGGCCGGTGTCGGACAGCTGCTCTGCACGGATGCCGACGCGACGCCGCTGTGCCGGCTGGCCGTCGGTGCCGTCGCCGGCGAGCTGACCGCCGAGCGGCTGATGGAGCACCGGCTGGACCAGACCGTCGCGGCGGCGTACCACGACGGCAAGGCTGAGCGGTTGCTGCAGGCAAGTCGCGCTATGGCGGTTCTCGGTGCGGCTACGGCTCTCGCAGGCCGGCGCCGGCGACCGCTCCGTGTCGTGTCGGGTGCGGCGTTGTTGGTGTCGTCCGTCCTCACCAGGTTCGGCATCTTCGACGCTGGGATGACCTCGGCCAACGACCCCGCAGCCACCATAGCTCCACAGCGCGCGCGGCTGTCAGCGCGAGCGGGGTGATCTCGTGTCCGGCTATGACGGGGTGGTGCTAGCCGGCGGTCATGGACGGCGGATGGGCACCGGCAGCAAGCAGTTGCTGGCGGTCGGCGGTCGGCCGATGATCGCTGCGTCGCTGGCTGCTGTCGCGGGTGCGAGACGGATCGTCGTCGTCGGGCCCGGTGGCGACCTGGTCGAGGATCCGCCGGGCGGTGGACCTGTTGCGGCGCTCGCCGCCGCGTTGACGCGAGTGACTGCCCCGGTCGTCGTCGTGCTCGCCTCGGACCTGCCGTTCGTCAGCGCTGCAGTCGTTGATCTACTCGTCGCGCGAGCGCCTGCTGTGGCGGTGGACGCCGACGGGCGCGCGCAGCCGCTTCTCGCGGCGTACCGAACCATGGGCCTGCGCCAGGCAATACCAGCGCAGCCTGCAGGGGCGGCGATGCGGACAGTTGTCGACGCGTTGGCGCCAAAGGCTCGGCTGGTCGAGATCGCGGCAGCCGGCGCGCCGCCGGCTTGGTGGGACTGCGACACCCCGGCGCAGCTGAAACAGGCCCGGAGCTGGGCGTGACCCTGGACGAGTGGGTGAGGGTGGTCTGCGCAGAGCTCGAGCTTGAACCACCCGATGTGCGGGAGGTGCTCGACTTCGCGCGCGAGGTAGCCCATCGGGTGGACCGGCCTGCGGCGCCGCTCACCTGTCTGTTGGTGGGCCTCGCCGCACGCGGCGCACATGAGCTGCCGGTGGTGATCGACCGGCTTCGAGCTCTGCTGCCTCCGGAGGAGGATCAGCCGACGAGCCCCAGTCGCTGACCCCCGGCGTAGACGTTCATCGACTGGCCACGCGCGAAGCCGACGAGCGTGAGTCCGGTTTCGAGCGCCAGCTCGACCGCGAGGCTCGATGGTGCGGAGACGGCCACGAGTGCCGGGATGCCGGCAATCACCGCTTTCTGCACCAGCTCGTAGGACGCGCGTCCTGACACGACAAGCACTGCGCCAGTTGCCGGAAGGCGGTCCTCACGCAGTGCCCAGCCGACGACCTTGTCAACGGCGTTGTGGCGCCCGACGTCCTCGCGTACGACCAGTGGAGCGTCGCTTCCGGCCCCGAACAAGCCAGCTGCATGCAACCCGCCGGTGCGGTCGAAGACCGTCTGCGCGCGTCGCAGCGCGTCCGGGAGCGTGCAAAGCAACCGGGCGTCCCATCGGATGGCGTCTGCGCGCAGGTCATAGGGCGAGCGGGTGCGCACCTCGTCGATCGTCGTACGGCCGCAGACGCCGCAAGCGCTTGTCGTGAGCACGTTGCGCGACGGTCGCGCGGTGGCGGCGCCCGCCGCGAGTTCGACGTCGATGACGTTGTAGGTGTTGGCATCGCCATCCGTTGCCCCGGCGCAGTACCTGGCGGTGCGGACATCCTCCCGCCCACGGATGATCCCTTCGCTCGCGAGAAAGCCGTGCACCAGGTCGATGTCGTCACCGGGTGTGCGCATGGTGACGGTGAACGCCGCGCCGTCGATCCTGATCTCGAGAGGTTCCTCTGCGGCGAGGGTGTCCGGGCGATGACTGGTCCCGTCCGGAGTCCAGCGGACGACGTTGCGGCGCACGGTACGACGACCCACGTCATCCCCCGATCGCCGACATGGCGCGTCCCGGTTGCCGGAAGTCCGCTTGGCCGATGCCATGACCGGCGGCCTTGCCCGCCATGGCGTGCTGCCACAACGCGGCCAAGTCCGCGTCGGAGGCACCGGCGCGCATGGCTCCTCGCAGATCGGTCTCCTCAGCCGCGAACAGGCAGCTGCGCACCTGGCCGTCGGCGGTGAGGCGGGTCCGGTTGCAGTCTGCGCAGAACGGGCGGGTGACCGATCCGACCACACCCACCCTCGCCGGCCCACCGTCGACCAGCCAGGTCTCCGCGGGGGCGCCGCCGCGCGCGACAGGATCCGGCGTGAGGGTCCATCGCTCACTCAACCGCTCGAGGATCTCCTTGGCCGTGACGAACCTGTCCGCAGCCCATGACCGCATCGGATCGAGCGGCATCTGCTCGATGAAGCGCAACTCGTAGCCGTGGTCGAGGCAGAAGCTCAACAAATCGCATGCCTCGCCGTCGTTGACATCGCGCAGAAGGACGGCATTCACCTTCACCGGTCCCAGGCCTGCGCGTGACGCAGCGGCGAGCCCGGCCATCACGTCGTCGAGCCTCGAACGCCTGGCCATCTCGGCGAACCGTGTCGCCGACAGCGTGTCGAGCGAGACATTGACGCGCTTTAGTCCTGCCGCGGCGAGCGAGTCGGCGCGACCGGCGAGGGCGACGCCGTTGGTCGTGATGGCAGTGGCGGCGTCGCGGCTGCTGGCGGCTGCGACGAAGAGCTCCAGGCCCTCGCGCAGGAGCGGCTCGCCGCCAGTGAACCGGACCTCGCGCACGCCGAGCCACTCGATCGACAGCGCGATCAGCCGGATGAGCTCGTCATCTGTCAGCAGTCGCTCACCCTGAATCCACGCCAGGCCGTCGGCCGGCATGCAGTAGGTGCATCGCAGATTGCACCGGTCGGTGACCGAAACCCGAAGATCTGTGGCAACCCGGCCGTATCCATCGGAGAGCTGGAGGGGTGCTGGCACTTTTGAGTTATGCCCGCTCTGGAAAGGATCAAGACATGGTGGCCGTGAGGTGAAGTCCGTCAACCAGCACTTAGCGGACTGCCGATCGCTGTCCCGGCCGTGCCCGCCGACCGGGGTGCCGACCGCGGAGGCCTATGGGCTTCGGATGGCCGAGCCAGTTTGCGCGGCGACGCCGTACCCCGCGTTTGTCGCGAGCGCGATGGACGGCTACGCCGTTCGGATCGACGATGTTCCGGGTCGGCTCCGAGTTGCGGGGGACGTGCCGGCCGGCAGCATGCCCGACCAGGCAGTTCTGCGAGGAACGGCGATTCGGGTGATGACCGGAGCTCCCGTGCCGATCGGCGCTCAGGCGGTCGTTCCCGTGGAGGACGTATGCGTGGACGGCGCAATGATCGAGGTGGCAGCCGTCATTGCCCTGGGCCGCCACATCCGCGGCATCGGCGACGACGTGCGCGCGGGGGACACCGTCATCGCTGCCGGCCAGATCGTTGCGGCTCCGCAGCTCGCCGCCTTGGTCGCTCACAACGTCGCCGAGGTGATTGTCCACCCGCGTCCGAGGGTTGCGGTGATCTCGACCGGCGACGAGCTGGTGTCCTTCGGATCCTCGGTTGCGGAAGCACAGCTGATCGACTCCAACGGCCCCGGCATCGCGGCGGCCGCCCGCGCCGCGGGTGCTGAAGTGGTGCACGTCGGCCATGTCGGCGACGACGTCGGCGGCCTGCTCGCCGCGCTCGACGATCTGCCGGACGCCGAGCTCGTCGTGACCAGCGGTGGGGTCAGCGTCGGGGCCTACGACGTGGTGAAGGCCGCCATGGCGTGCCGCGGCATCACGTTCGAGACCGTCGCGATGCAGCCCGGCAAGCCCCAGGCGTGGGGCATGTTGGCACCCGACCGTGCGTTCCTGGGCCTTCCCGGCAATCCGGTTGCCGCATTGGTCTCCTTTGAGCTGTTCGGGCGGGCTGTCCTTGCGCGGGAGCGAGTGCGCACTCTCGCGAAGCTCGCGGAACCGGTGACGCGCTCACCGAGGGGCAAGCGCCAGTACCTTCGCGGCGTCGTCGCAGACGGCGAGGTGAAGCTGCTCGGTGGGCCGCAGTCACACCTGGTCGCCGGGCTGGCTCAAGCGAACTGTCTGGTGGTGATCGGCGAGGAGCTCGAAGAGGTCGCGGCCGGCGCGACGGTGACGGTCATCCCGCTGGGGGGTGAGTAGTAGTGCGGCGAGGCCCGCTGGCGGACAGCTATTGGGCAGCAGTGGTTCTGGTGGCGCTGGCGCTCGTCCCATTTCTGATGCTGACGGCCGCCGTCCTTCCGCTGAGCAAGACCATTGCCCCAGACATCGGCAT
This sequence comes from Mycobacteriales bacterium, assembly GCA_036268405.1. Classification (GTDB taxonomy): domain Bacteria; phylum Actinomycetota; class Actinomycetes; order JAFAQI01; family JAFAQI01; genus DASZTV01. The sequence goes on along the minus strand of DATAUF010000154.1, from coordinate 48,532 downwards.
GAGCCCTGCATCGTTCGACCTCACGGTCGCGATGTCGGATGCGGCGTACGCCTTTGGCACGGTGCTCGCGGTGCAGTTCGCGCAGCACCTGCCGCCGCGACGGATGTTGATCGGCTACGTGACGCTCTTCGTCGTGGCCGCGACGCTGGCCGCGTGGGCACCAACCGCGCCTGTCTTCGTTGTGGGCTTCATCGTCGAGGGCCTCTGCACGAGCCTGATGCTCATCGCGGCGGTTCCGCCGCTCGTCACCGGATGGCCGGCTTCGAAGATGCCCGGTACGGCGATGATCATGAACCTTTGCATCTTCGGTGCGGTCGCGCTCGGTCCGACGATCGGGGCGACGCAGGCGGCGGCGCACCACTGGCGCCCGCTTTTCTGCGCGGTCGCAGCCATCGGCCTGGTCGCTTGGCTCTTCGCGATCCTGACCTTCGAAGATGACGGGCCTGCAGATCACCAGGCACCGTGGGACGTGATCGCGGTGGTGCTGGCTGCGGGTGGTTGCGCGGCGGCGTTCTTCGGTGCCGGACACATGCAAGGTCATGCAGTTCACGACGCGACTTCGTTGGTGCCGCTGTGCGTCGGGGCTGCCGCAATCGTCGTGCTCGTCGTTCAGCAGTATCTGGTCGAGCGGCCACTCATGCCGGTACGACGGCTGGCCACGACCTACCCGGTGACCGGCATCGTGATCGCACTGTTCACCAGCGCGGCGGCCCTCGGTCTGATGCAGATCCTGTTGACGGCATTGGCGAAGAAGTACTCGCCGGGCCATCTTGCCTTGTACTTCCTGCCGGAGTTCGTAGCCGCGGTGCTCACCGCCGGTCTGTTCGCCGCGGTGTTCAAGACTCGGTTGATCCCGGTCCTCGCGTTCTCCGGAATCCTCGTCCTGGTTGCGGGCGCTGCTCTTGCGTCACGGGTCGTGACCTCTGGCGGCGTCGCCGCAACGTGTGTCACGGCCGGGCTCATTGGCCTAGGGGTCGGCGCGTCGGTCTCTCCAGCGCTGTTCATGGCCGGCTTCTCGCTGCGCTCCTCGCAGATCCAGCGAGTATTCGCCCTCATCGAGCTGCTCCGCGGTGTCGCCGCATTTGTCACGGCACCGGTCTTGGCGTACGTGGTCACACAGATCGGTGGGTCGCCGCAGAACGGTGCGCGGGACGGCGTGTGGATCTGTCTCAGCCTCGCCGGACTGGGCGCTTTGCTTGCAATGGTGATGTTCGTCGCCGGTGGCGGGCGGCTTCAGGCTCCAGATCTGGAACGCTGGCAGGAGGAGAACGAACCGGCCTGGGACTCACCTGCCGTATTCGGCCGATTTCGTGACCAGGCGTGACCGGCGGTTTCGCTGAGGCTGCCAGGCCGAGGCTGAATGAGGATCACTCGCTCTCCGTCGCGTGGCCTCCTGCCTCCGTCACGCCACCACCGGCGTAGTCCCCACCCTCCCTCGCACGGCCGCGCCGTACGTGGTCTGCCTCCTCGTCGCGTTGGAACACCAGCGTCCACTCCCCGAGTTGGATGCGGTCGCCGTGGTGGAGGCCGATGGTCGTCGCCGCGCCGTCGACCGTCGCAGTCGTATCGCCAGTTGGCATGGGTTCGAAGACGAACTCGTCTCCGTCTGCCCACCAGTCGACCGCTGCGTGCGCCGGAGCGAGCCCCTCGAGGACGATGTCCTGCTCGGAGTCACTGCCGATCGTCATGCGTCGAGGCTCCAAGGCGAACTCCACCTCATAGCCGAGTGCCTCCGGACCGTCGGCGATCGCGTGGCCGCCGGCGGGCACGACGACCAGCCGCGGGCGCCCCGCAGGATTGGGCCGATCGGGAGAGGTGTCTTCGTCGGCGGAGAGTTGTGTGGCCATGTGGGCTCCTGGTTTCGGGAATCAGCCTGAGGTCTGCCCGCGTGCGGCGCCGTTACGCGGGTAGATGGGCCGTAGTCGACCGCGAGGTTCGGACTCGGCCGAGCTTCTCAGCGCGGGAGAGGCGCTGCCTTGCTGTCATCGTGAAGCGCTGCGAAGAGGTCGCCGTCGGCGTCGACGCGATCCAAGGTCTGCGAAGCGGTGAAAGCAAGGTCCTGCGGAGAGGCGCACCTCGCTACCTCGTCCCAGGTGATGGGCGTGGACACCGTGGGTTGGCTGCGAGCCCGTAGCGAGTACGGCGCGACGGTGGTCTTCGCGGCGTTGTTCTGCGACCAGTCGATGAGCACCTTGTCGTCTCTCAGCGACTTCTTCATCTGCCACACCACGAGATCGGGGGACTCTTCGGCGAGACGCTGCGCAACCTGTTTCGCGTAGGCGTGGATGTCCTGCCACGTCGCATCCCGGACGGGCACGTAGAGCTGCATGCCCTTGGAGCCGCTGGTCTTCGGGTACGCCGACAGCCCGTCGTCGACGAGCACAGTGCGCAACAACTGGGCCACGGTGCAGCACTCCACGATGGTCGCCGGCGGACCGGGGTCCAGGTCGAATACCAGCAGGTCGGGATCGTGCACCTTGCCGCGGGGGCCGACGCGCCACATCGGGACGTGCAGCTCGATGGCGGCGAGGTTGGCCGCCCAGACCAGCGTGGGGAGATCGCGGATGAGGGTGTAGTCGATCGTCTCGCGTGACTTGGTCGAGCCAGGGCTGGGCAACGTCACGCTACGCACCCAGTCCGGTGCATGGGACGGCACGTTCTTCTCGAAGAAGAACTTTCCGTCGACGCCGTTCGGATATCGCTTGAACGTGACGGCACGTGAGGCCAGGTGCGGCAACAACACCGGTGCGATGCGCGCGTAGTAGTCGATGACCTCGCCCTTGGTGAAGCCGGTCTCGGGATAGAGCACCTTCTCGAGGTTGGTCAACGTCAAGGTGCGTCCGTCGACATCGACGGAAACCTTCGTGGCGCTAGGACTCACGGCGTACTTCTTCCGGGGTCTTGTCCGGGCGCAGCCCGCGCCACGCGGGGTGTCGAAGCCGGCCGTCGCGGGTCCACTCCGAAAACCGCACCTCTCCGACCAAGGAGGGTGTGACCCAGTGGGCGTCACGTGCGTGCGACCTCGGGATCGGCTCGGCAAACGGGGGCTCGTCGCAGGTCAGTGGCGCGAGATCTGCGGCGAGCATCTTGAGCGCCGCATCGGTGAAGCCGGTGCCCACGTTGCCGACGTACACGAGTCCTCCGTCATCGCCGTTGACGCCGAGCAGCAGCGAGCCGATGGCGCCCTGGCGGCTTCCGGCACCAGGCTTCCATCCCGCGATCACGACCTCCTGCATGAGCTGGTTCTTCAGCTTCAGCCAGTCGGTTGAGCGGCTGCCGGGAATGTACGTCGACTTGAGTCGTTTCAGCACGATGCCCTCGAGCTGCTGTTCCTTCGACGCCTGCCAGACCGCCTCGCCGTGGCCGGTGAAGGAGGGTGGGGTCTGCCATGAGTCTCCGGCGAGATCCAAGCCTTCGAGGCGCTGCCGGCGTTCGGCGTACGGCAGATCCAGCAGTGACCGGCGGTCGAGGTGCAGCAGGTCGAATGCGAGAAAGGTGACCGGCGTCTGGTCGGCGAGACGGGCGATCGCTGCCGGACTGGTCACGTGCATTCGGGACTGCAACACCCCGAAGGAGGGACGTCCGGCTGTGTCCAAGGCGACGAGCTCTCCGTCGAGCACCATCTTTCGCTTGCCGATCGACTCCGCCATCGCCTGCAGCTCGGGGTAAGTCGCGGTGATGTCCTTGTCATTCCGCGACATCGCTCGGGCTTTGCCGCCATCGACGTAGACGATCGCGCGCACGCCGTCCCACTTGAACTCGTAGCCCCACGCGGCGTCATCAGCCGGCAGGCGCGAGGTCGGGGTGGCGAGCATGGGGGCGATCCGCGTCGGCATCGCGGTGAAACTTAGCCCTTTGCCGGCCTGACCCGCGCGGGGTCCGGTGCGGTGCATTCCGGGAAGCGCCGCGTGAACTCCGCCTCCAGAGCGAGCATTCGCTCGGTGTGCGCCCGCAGCGCGTCCACCGAACCTTTCAGGAAGGTCTCGTGGCGCGTCTCGTGAAGATGCGTCACATCCCGCTTGAGGTCGACGTCGGACAGGCTCTCGGGAGGTACACCAGACATGTCATCGCGGTACCCCGCCGCAGCGATTTCCACACTGATCCGATCACTCGGTGCTTCCGCCCAGCCTGCGCCAAAGATCCTGCAGGTTGTCGACCGTCTCGCCGTCGGCTATTTCGAGGCGCCGGCGAAGGCGTCGCGGACCTTGTCCACCATGGCGGCGAAGGGTCCCATCACCGCAGCAGCGGTCGTCGTGCGAGCGCTGGGATGCGGATGCGTCGGAGCGGAACGCTCGGCCTTCTCCAAGGACTCGCCCATTGCGGCGAGCACATCGGCGTCCTGATGCTCGCGAACCAGCGGGAACTCGTATGACTCCTCGTTGTTGGCATGCTCGAGGACGTCCTTGGCGAAGGCGGTGTAAGCCGTCAGGAACTCTTGGGTCGCGACGTCCATCTTCTCCAGGTCCGCGAGCACCTCTTTGGCCTTGTTCTCCTCCGCCATGCGGGCGTCCGCGACGACGTCGCCGCCCGGCACATCGGCTCGGGTCACCGGCCGCAGCACCAGTTCCTCCGCGGTCTCGTGGATCGCGAGCAACTCGCGGAGCTGATCGAAGGTTTCCTGCCGCGACTCCACAGGTGCCGTCGTGACTGCCTCGAGGAGCTGCTTGATGCGCTGATGCTGCCCGATCAGGAAGTCGATGCCGTTCTCAGCCATTTGCGGTGCCTCCATCTCCTTGACCTTGGGTTGGTCGGGTCTAGTTCGGCTTTCAGGTCAAACAGGGGCGCCCGGCCCGGCGGCCAGGTACTCCAGTCGGTCCCATGCGCGGTGCCGGCCGAGCGCCTCGATGAGCAGCGGTGCGTAGTCGGCGTCCGCCTTCTTCGCCCGCACGATGCCGGGAGCCGCCGGGTCGAGCCCGGCGGCGGCGAGGACCGTCTCACCATCTCCCCAGGCGCCGACGGCCTTGCAATGCCGATACGCCTCTTGCAGCAGGACGTTCAGCCGCGGGTCCGCGACCTCTGTGGCGCCCGACGCGACCAGCACCGCGTCGAACTCGATCGAACGCGTGGTGAGAAAGGTTCGTTCGACGAGTTGCGCGTTGCGCCCCTCACCCAGCGTCCCGCCCTGCTCTGCGATGACCCGCAGGACTGCACCTTCCGCCGCGAGGGCCCGGCGCAGTCGGGCGATGCCCGCAAGGTCCGACGTCGCCGAGGCCACGACGCCGACGACGCGGCCGGCGATCGGTCCAGGCTCGAGGGCGACCATAGAGAGGGCCGGAGACGCGGTGATGTTCTTCGGCGGCCGGCCCTTCGGGGCGGCCATGCCGAGCTCGCCGGCAACGGTGGCCGCCAGACCGGCGTCGACGTTGGCGAGAACTCCCAGCGTTCGTTCGCGGATCTCCGGCAGCGTGCACTTGCCGAGCTCGAAGGAGAACGCCTCGACGATGTGGGCCTGCTCGACGGCCGTCATGCTCTGCCAGAACATCGCCGCCTGGCTGTAGTGGTCGGAGAAGCTCCCAGGGCTCTGCCGCACCTTCTGCCCGCTCACCGGCATCGGGCGGTGAATGTAGGCGCCCTCGTCTTCCGTGGCCGGCCGGGGGTCGCCGCCGTCGATGCTGTTGGGCTGGTACGGCGCGATTCCCTCGTGGACCGCCGTCTGGTGGTAGCCGTCGCGCAGCATGTCGTTGACCGGACAGTGCGGGCGGTTGATCGGCAGCTGTGTGAAGTTGGGACCGCCGAGCCGGATCAGCTGGGTGTCAAGGTAGGAGAACAGGCGTGCCTGCATCAGCGGGTCGTCCGTGACCTCGATGCCCGGCACCAGGTTGCCGGTGTGGAATGCGACCTGCTCGACCTCGGCGAAGAAGTTGGTCGGAATGCGGTCGAGCTGCATCCGGCCGATCGGCTGCACCTCGCACAGCTCCTCCGGAACGATCTTCGTGGGATCGAGAAGGTCGATGCCCTCAAAGGTCTGGTCCGCGCTGTCCGGCATCACCTGGACACCGAGCTCCCACTCCAGTGCTGCACCGGCACCGATGCCGTCGTACATGTCCCGCCGATGGAAGTCAGGGTCGATGCCGGCGGCGAGCTGTGCCTCCTCCCACACCAGGGAGTGGACACCGGCCGCCGGCTTCCAGTGGAACTTGACGAGGCAGGTCTTGCCCTTCGCGTTGACCAGCCGGAAGGTGTGGACGCCGAAGCCCTCCATCGTCCGGTAGGAGCGCGGGATCGCCCGATCAGACATCGCCCACATCACCATGTGGGTCGCCTCGGTGTGCAGGGACACGAAGTCCCAGAACGTGTCATGCGCGGTCTGGGCTTGGGGAATCTCGCGATCGGGGTGTGGCTTGCCCGCGTGGATCACGTCGGGAAACTTGATGCCGTCCTGGATGAAGAAGACCGGGATGTTGTTGCCGACGAGATCGAAGTTCCCCTGCTGCGTGTAGAACTTCGTCGCGAAGCCGCGGACATCCCTGACGGTGTCTGCGGAGCCGCGCGATCCCAGCACCGTGGAGAACCGGACGAAGACCGGCGTCTCGCGACCATCGGCCAGGAAGTCTGCCTTGCACAGGGATCCAGCGGTGCCGTACGACGTGAAGACCCCGTGCGCGGCCGCGCCACGGGCGTGGACGACCCGCTCCGGGATCCGCTCGTGGTCGAAGTGGGTGATCTTCTCGCGTAGATGGAAGTCGTCAATCAGCGTCGGGCCGCGCTGCCCGGCCTTGAGGGAGTGGTCGGTGTCGGGCAGGCGGATCCCTTGCGCGGTAGTGAGGATCTCGCCAGTCTGTGCTGCCACTCTGCGGCTCCTTCGCTCGGGTTTCCCGACGTCGCGCGTCCTGCCCGGCACTCGTCCCGGAACGCGGTGCGACTCGCTGCTGAATCGGCCAGTGCGGTAGTGCCCTTGGCGGTCAGTTGTAAACGGACCCGTTGCCCGTGGTCGCTGTCTCGATCACCCGCGTTCAGAGGATCGGACGTCCCCCGGTCACCGCCACGCGCGCGCCTGACATGTAGCTCGCCTCGTCGGAGGCGAGAAGCACATAGATCGGCGCGAGCTCGGCCGGCTGCCCGGCTCGGCCGAGAGGAGTGTCGGAACCGAAGCTTTCGACCTTTTCGGTCGGCATGGTGGACGGGATCAGGGGCGTCCAGATCGGTCCCGGGGCGACGCTGTTCACCCGGATTCCGCGGTCGCCGAGCAGTTGCGCGAGGCTCGCCGAGAAGTTCGCGATCGCTGCTTTGGTGGCGGCGTACGGCGCGAGCTGTGGCGAAGGGTTGTCAGAGTTCACCGACGAGCTGTTGATGATCGAGGCGCCCGCCTTGAGGTGTGGCAGCGCTGCCTTGCACAGGTAGAACATCGCGTACACGTTCGTGCGGAAGGTGTGGTCGAACTCCTCGTCACTGATCTCCTCGAGCGTCTCGTGGCTCATCTGGAGCGCGTCGTTGTTCACGAGGATGTCCAGTCGGCCGAACTCCTCCAGCGCCGTCGCGACAATGCTGCGGCAATGCTCCGCTTCGCTGATGTCACCTTTGACGAGAACCGCGCGGTGCCCGGCCTTCTCGAGGCTTCCTAATCGGCGGACGCGGGATCGACGCGCGTGTCACGTGGTGATCGGGGTAGGCGGGTTGCATGGCACGGGTCGTGGTTGTCGGCGCAAGCGGCAACGTGGGATCCCGGACGGTCGCGCACCTTCGCGAGGCGGGTGTCGAGGAGATCGTCGGTGTTGCCCGCCGCACGCCGGATGTGTCGCGCGGCGTCCATTGGGTCTCGTGCGACATCGGCGCGCCGGACGCCTTTAACCAACTCACGCGTGTGTTCGAGGGCGCCGAGGCTGTGGTCCACCTCGCATGGCAGATCCAGCCGGGCCGTTCGCTCGAGCAGCTCCATCGCACCAACGTCGTGGGCAGCCGACACGTGGCCGACGCTGTTGCGGCGGCCGGAGTGCCGACGCTGCTATATGCCTCGAGTGTGGGTGCGTACTCGGCGGGCCCGAAAGACCGCGCGGTCGATGAGTCGTGGCCCACAGAGGGCACTTCGACGTCGACCTACGCCCGACACAAGGCGGCAGTGGAGCGAGCGCTCGACCGGTTCGAGCGACACGCGCCGGACGTTCGCCTGGTGCGGTTCCGGCCAGGCCTGGTGTTCCAGCGCGAAGCGGCGAGTGAGATCGCCCGCTACTTCCTCGGGCCTTACATCCCGCTGTCTGCGATTCGCCGCCGGCTGATCCCGATGCTGCCCACCTTCGCGCGCCTGGCGTTCCAGGCTGTGCACGCCGACGATGTCGGCGCCGCCTTCGCGAGGGCCCTCGCTGACACCTCCGCGAGCGGCGCGTACAACCTCGCCGCGGATCCGGTGCTCGATACCGCGCAGCTGGCCGAGGCGCTGCGGGCCAAGCCGATCCCCGTGCCCTTCAGCGTCATTCGCGCGGCCGGGGACCTGGCGTTTCGGGCTCGGCTGGTACCCACCGACGCCGGTTGGCTGGATATGGCGGCCGCGGTGCCGTTGATGTCGACGCATCGCGCGCGTACCGAGCTCGGCTGGGTGCCGCGTCACTCCTCGACAGAGGCCTTGCTCGAGCTGATCGACGGCATGCAGCATCAGGCAGGTGCACCGACTCCGCCCCTCCTTGCGATGCCCGCGACAGCCCGTCGGGTGGCCGACGCGGTGCGCACGGCGGCTCACGGCGGGCCCGGGTCGGAGAATCCCTAACCGCGAAATTAATGGCGCGCGTAACGATCATCAACGCGGGCATCAATGACTCGTGAGTACCGCTTCCCCAGCTCCGGCAAGCCAGTGCGAGGACAAGCAGCGATTCGCGACCTACGCCGAGGCCGACCGGCAGGCTTGGTTCGCATTGGCCCGGCGGCGCCACGTCGATGACGACGTCATGTTCGCTGCATACTTCTGTCCGCGCTGCAGCGGGTGGCACATCGGTAATCCCCGCACGCAGTCCGCCGAGCGGTGGAGTGCCTCACTGGCGTGATCGTGGTCGTACGGGTACCACTGCGGCCCGCGTGCGACCCGCGTCAGGGCTTGGGCAGAGGCGGCGTGTACATGCTTGGCGACGGGTCAGCAGTCGCCTGACGGTGGCTGCGAAGGTAGCCGGCAACCACCGCGGCAACAGCAAGCAGCGTCGCTGCTACCGCAACGCGCGAGCGTTTGCGGGCGGCCCGCGGCAGTACGGCATCGGCTGATGGCAGATGCGACCGCACCGCCTCGCGGGCATCCTTCACCGAAGGCATTGCCGGCGCATGGTCTCGCACACTGGACACGATTTCGCTCATGGCCTCGCTCATGTAGGGAATCATGCCCAACTCGGCCGCGGGTAAGCCGCACTAACGGATTGTCATCGTCCCCGACGGAAGCGATGCGTGGTTTTGGCGGCAGGGTTGGTTGAGGACGGTGTCGCATGCCGCGGGAGGCGCGGCGGCGTGCCCGCCCTTCAGGTCGCCCAGGACGATCGCGGAGGGATGCGCGGCGTCGGCGTAGATGCTGTTGATTGCCGGCATGTTGAGGAAGTTGAGCAGCCAGCCGCCGGTCTGGCCGGTCGGCGCATCGATCCAAAGGCGCAGTCGCGACCCCTTGCGGAAGACGTAGTCGACCGGGAACAGCTGCACCCTCATATAGGTGGGCTTCCCTGGAGTGAGCAAGCTGACGTCGCCGGACTGATCTGTCTGGTACGGCGCAAGCTTGGTCGATCGCTTCTTGTTCAGGGCTCGCCGAGAGGCCTTGAGCCAGCCGCGCCCGACGTACACCTCGTGGCCATCGGGGCGGACCTCCGTCAGCGTGATCTGCAGGTCGGTGTCCGGTGCGGTCGAGCTCAGCCAGATGTTGCCCGAGCCCGAGCCGAAGATCTCGGTGTCGCGGGTCAGCGCAGGGGTCGTGTAGGCGACCGATGCGCCTGCCGGCTCGCCGGTCTTCCACAGCAGGTTGTGCTGGCCGATGACGACGCCGTCCTCGGTACCCAGCGAGGGTGCGGGATAGATGTAGCTGTCCGGCGCGGCTGCGCCGCTCGGTGCGGTGAGCGACAGTTGGCCGTCGGAGCGGAAGTACAGCGAGATCGGTTTCACCGGGATCGCGGCGTAGGTCGGGTAGCTGGTGACCCAGCGCGGCGTGTTCTGTCCCAGCTGGTTTGCCGCGGTCTCGTGCCAGAGCTGGATGTGCGGGGTGGTGCGCTCGAAGCCGTTCGAGGCGCCCTTCACGAACCGGTTGAAGAACGCCACGAGCTCGTCGGTCACCTGAGGAATCGAGAGCTCGCACATGCCGTGGTAACCGTTGCTGGCGACGACCCAGGTCTTCGCGGGGTCGAGCCGGCTCAGGTACGACGAGCCGCGACTTCCGACCTCGTCGTCCTGCCAGGTGAAGCAGCCGAAGGTCGGGATGTGGATCTTGGCTGTGTTGGCGCCGGGCTCGTGCTGCTGCCACCACGCGCCGTCGAACGGATGTTGGAAGCCGATGAGTGCAACGTTGTGCGTGGGGATGGCGGCGAGGTTCACGAGCCGCGACTGGGCGCACTCGGGGTCTTTGCTCTTGAGAAGCTGCTTCACACCGCTTTCGTTGGAGTTGAGTGGCTGGTCCACGCCCGCCCAGAAGGCTCCGAACTCGAGGTTGGCCATCCCGCCCGGGAACGCGACATCGCGATAGACGTCGGACGTCACCTGGAACGGGGCGATGGCGTCCAAGTGAGCGGGGCGAAGGCCGGCGGTGCCGAGCTGGGTGATGCCCGGAAAGGAGTCGCCGAACATCCCGATGTGACCGGTGGACCAAGGCTGGCGCGCGGCCCACTCGACCACCGCCTTGCCGTCGCGCCACTCTTGAGCCGTGAAGGCGTCGAACACTCCCGTCGAGCAGCTTGTCCCGCGGATGCTCACGCCGAGGATGGCAAAGCCGGCCGAGAACAACGCGTGCGCTGATGCCACGTCGTTGCAGCTCAGCCCGCCCGGACCTTCGCAGTAGCCGTCGTACACCAGGGCGACGGGAAACCTGCCGTGTGCGGACGGCAGGTCGACGGTGTACTCGAGCTTGGTGCCGTCCGCCATGCGGATGTAACCCTGCTTGGCCACCGCGCCGGCAGCCGTGGCGGCCGAGCCGACGACCGGCAGCAGCCCGGTGATCAATGTGGTCACCAGGAACAGCCCAAGGACAGTGCGCCTCATCGCTGACCGATTCGCCGTCCGCCGTCTTCACACCTGCGTCCCGGTGCCCAGGCGTACAGTCGGGCCGAAGGAGCGATCGTGTCCCTCGAAGCCACTCTGAACGACGACGAGCGACTGGCCCAGCTCAGCCTGGATCAGCTCAAACGCCTCGTCGGCCTGGTCGAGTACGACGCGTCCTCGGACCCGTTTCCGGTTTCCGGGTGGGACGCCATCGTGTGGGCCGTGGGCAACGCCGTGCAGACCGCCCACTTCTTCCAGTCCGCTTTCGGCATGGAGCTCGTGGCGTACGCCGGGCCCGAGACAGGCAACCGTGACCACCACGGCTTCGTGCTCCGCTCTGGCGCGGCGCGCTTCGTCATCCTCGGCGCCTACGACCCCGACAGCCCACTCGCCGATCATCATCGGCTGCACGGCGACGGGATCGTGGACATCGCGCTTGCAGTTCCGGACGTCGATCGTTGCGTGGCACACGCCCGTGCTCAAGGTGCGACCGTGCTGGAGGAGCCGCACGACCTCAGCGACGAGCACGGGGTCGTACGACTGGCGTCGATCGCGACCTACGGAGAGACACGGCACACGCTGGTGGATCGATCCCGTTATTCGGGCCCCTACCTTCCGGGCTACGTCGAGCGAGCGTCATTGTTTCGGGCACGGCCGGGCGTGCCGGATCGGTTGTTCGAGGCCGTCGACCATGTCGTCGGCAATGTCGAGCTCGGCGCGATGGACGACTGGGTGGAGTTCTACCACCGCGTCATGGGCTTCACGAACATGGCGGAGTTCATCGGCGACGACATCGCGACCGACTACTCGGCTCTGATGAGCAAAGTTGTGGCCAACGGCGATCACCGCGTGAAGTTCCCCCTCAATGAGCCCGCAATGGGCAAGCGGAAGTCCCAGATCGACGAGTACCTCGAGTTCTACCGCGGTCCGGGGGCGCAGCATGTTGCGCTTGCCACGAGCGACATCATCGCGACTGTGGACGCCATGGTCGCGGAGGGCGTCGAGTTTCTCTCGGCGCCGGACTCCTACTACGACGACCCGGAGCTCCGCGCCCGCATCGGCAACGTGCGGGCCCCCGTCGAGGAGTTGCAGCGCCGCGGCATCCTGGTCGATCGCGACGAGGATGGGTACCTGCTGCAGATCTTCACGAAGCCGACCGGTGACCGACCCACCGTGTTCTTCGAGCTCATCGAGCGACACGGCTCACTCGGCTTCGGCAAGGGCAACTTCAAGGCGCTGTTCGAGGCGATCGAGCGCGAGCAGGACAAGCGCGGCAACTTCTAGAGCTTGCCCGGGAGACAACGATGGCGTTCTACCGCCAGGTCGGCGATGTTCCGCCGAAACGCCACACGCAGTTCCGCGGACCTGATGGCAGCTTGTATGCCGAGGAGCTGATGGGGGAGGAGGGATTCACCTCCGACTCCTCACTGCTCTACCACCGCCACATCCCCTCCGCGATCCGCGACGCCCGAACGTGGGATCTTCCAGATCATGGGCTGGTGGCGAATACGCCGCTGAAACCGCGGCACCTCAAGCTGCACGACCTGTTCCCCGAAGAGGAGCACAAGGCCGTCGACTGCGTGACTGGCCGGCGGCTCGTGCTGGGCAACGCCGACGTCCGCATCCACTACGCGGTCTCCAGCCTGCCGAGCCCCTACTACCGCAACGCGATCGGTGATGAATGCGTCTTCATCGAGGCGGGCGAGGCGGATGTAGAGACGGTGTTCGGCTTGCTGAAGGTCCGCCGCGGCGACTACGTGCTCCTGCCGCGGGCCACGACGCATCGATGGGTACCGACGGGCAGCGAGCCGCTGCGGACCTACGTCATCGAGGCGAGCTCGCATATTGCGCCGCCCAAGCGCTACCTGTCTCGCTACGGTCAGCTGCTCGAGCACGCGCCGTACTGCGAGCGAGATCTGCGCGGGCCTGTCGTGCCCCTGCTGGTCGATGACAGCGACGTCGAGATCCATGTGAAGCATCGAGACCCGTCCAGTGTCGCCGCCGGAACGATTCACGTGAGCCCGCATCACCCGTTCGACGTCGTGGGCTGGGACGGCTGTCTCTACCCCTACGCGTTCAACATCGAGGACTTCATGCCGATCACCGGCAAGATCCATCAGCCGCCACCGGTGCATCAGGTCTTCGAGGGTGAGCACTTCGTGATCTGCAACTTCGTGCCACGCAAGGTCGACTATCACCCGCTCGCCGTACCCGTGCCCTACTACCACTCGAACGTCGACTCCGACGAGGTGATGTTCTATGTCGACGGCGACTACGAGGCGCGCAAAGGGTCGGGTATCGGCAAGGGATCTGTGTCGCTCCATCCGGGTGGTCACAGTCACGGGCCGCAGCCGAGAGCCGTGGAGAACTCGCTCGGCATCGACCACTTCGACGAGCTGGCCGTCATGGTGGACACCTTCCGACCGCTGCTCCTCGGCGAGGCCGGCGTTGAGGTCGACGACGGTGAATACGCGTGGACCTGGGCCAACAGCGGGGACGCTTGACGTCCGCGGCGCCTTGGCTGTCCTTGCCGGCCGACACCGGATTCGGCTTGCACAACCTGCCGTTCGGCGTGTTCTCGACCAGCCGGGATGACCGACGACGAGTCGGCGTCGCCATCGGGCATCACGTCATCGACGTCTCCCGGCTGGACCTGCCGGGGGCTTTGGAGCTGGCCGACGACTCGCTCAACGCATTCATGGCGCGCGGACGCGCGTTGTGGGAGGAGTTTCGTACTCGGCTGCAGGAGATGCTCACCGACAGCGGACACCGTGCGGCAGTCGCGCCGCACCTCGTGCCCTCGGACGAGGCCACCCTTCACCTGCCGATTGAGGTAGCGGACTACGTCGACTTCTACAGCTCGCAGCACCACGCGGAGAACGTCGGACGCATCCTGCGTCCCGGGTCAGCGCCTCTCACGCCGAACTGGAAGCACCTGCCGATCGGCTATCACGGGCGCGCCGGCACAGTGGCGGTCTCCGGGACGTCGGTGATTCGACCGCACGGCCAGCGCAAAGCCCCTAGCGACAAGGCACCATCTTTCGGCCCGTCGACGATGCTGGACATCGAGGCGGAGGTCGGGTTCGTTGTCGGCGTACCGTCGCCGCTCGGCGCGCCGGTTGGGGTCTCTGGCTTTGATCGGCACGTCTTCGGGGTCTGCCTGGTCAACGACTGGTCGGCGCGGGACATCCAGTCGTGGGAGTACGTGCCGCTGGGTCCCTTACTCGGGAAGTCGTTCCTCACCTCGATCTCGCCGTGGGTCGTCCCGCTGGCGGCGCTGTCGAGTGCCCGGGTGCCGCCGCCGGTGCGGGATCCGCAGCCGTTGCCCTATTTGCGCGACGACGCCCATCCGTGGGGCTTCGACATCGAGTTGGAAGTCCGACTCAACGGCGAGCTGATCAGCTCGCCGCCGTTTCGGCAGGTGTACTGGACGGCGGCGCAGCAGCTCGCGCATCTGACCGTCAACGGCGCAAGCCTGCGAACCGGCGACCTGTTCGCCTCCGGCACCGTTTCCGGGCCCGCCAAGGACCAGCGCGGCTCGCTGATCGAGCTGACATGGGGCGGTACCGAACCGCTCGGACTGTCCGGTGGCACAACGCGAACGTTTCTCGAGGACGGCGATGAGGTCACGATGACTGCGACCGCGAAGTCGCTCGACGGGTCGCGGCTGTCCTTCGGCGAAGTGCGCGGTCGGGTGGAGCCCTCGATATCGGCCGTCACTTCCAGCTGAGCATGAGGTCGCGCACGTGCCGCAGGCCGGGCGGGTAGTGGAGCTCCTCGTGGCCCGGGGTCAGCCAGTAGTCGGGAATCCGGCGGTGCCACTCGCGCAGCGTGACCTGCAGCTCCCGGCGCGCAAGATGTGATCCGAGGCAGCGGTGGGGCCCCATTCCGAAGGTGATGTGACGGTTGCGCTCCCGGTCGAAGCGCACCTCGTGAGCATCGGCGTACTCGACCGGGCAGACGTTGGCCGACCCGTACGCGGTCAGGACCATCGAGCCGGTCGTCATCTTGCAGCCGTTCGGCAACGTGACGTCCTCGGTGGCGGTCCGGGGAGACGAGAACGGCACCGGTGCCTCCCACCGCAGCAGCTCCTCGACCGCGCTCGGGATGCAGGACGGGTCATCGACGATCTGCCGGCGGTGCGCTGGGTTCTGGGCGAAGAACGCGTAGAAGCAAGTGAGGGTGTCGCTGACCGTGTCCAGGCCGGCGATCAGGAACAGGAAGAGGATGTCGAGCATGTCGTCGTCCGTCAGTCGTTCACCCTCGATCTCGGCTTCGATGAACTGCGAGATGACGTCGTCGCTCGGCTTCCTGCGGCGTTCTTCGATGAGCTCCGAGAACAGCGCGTAGATCTTGGTACCCGTCCCATTCATCACCCGCATGCGGACTTCGGGGTCGAACGCCGCGAGCTCGTCCTCCTTCTCGGGGTGCAGGATCCCGTCACGCAGGCTGAGGAACTCGGTCAGGCGCTCCTCTGGCAGCCCGGTCAGGCCGAGGAAGACCGAGGTCGGCAGCAGGTCGGCGAAGTCATCGGTGAAGTTGCAGGCGCCCTTGTCGATGAAGGTGTCGATCATCGCGTTGGCACGCCGCGCGATGTCGGGCTCGTGCGCGGCCATCTTCTTCGGTGAGAACAACGGGTCGAGCAACCGCCGGTAGTTCGAGTGTCTCGGCGGGTCGACGTTGAGTGGGATCAGCGGCCGCACGTTGCCGAGGCCCATTTCGACCTGCGAAGAGAACAGCTCCGGGTGGTGCAGGACGTACTCGATGGTCTCGCGATCGAAGTGCATCGCCACGCCTTCGACCGGCTCGAGGAAGCCGCCTGCCTCTGTCAGGGACCGGAATCGCGCGTGCGGCGCTGAGAAGTCCAGCAGCGCGGTCATGTCGTCCATCACCTGGAGCTCGCCAAGGGCGGCGTCCGGGTTGGCGTCTGGGTTCACCACAGCTTCAGTCACGGATTACTTGTACACGTTCTATGACGCCTGCGTCACCCAGGCCCTTGGTATGAGCTACTACGCCTGTCCGCTTGAACAACAGCCGTTAGCCGCGTTTGTCCTCACTCCCGTAGGCACGTCGGTCGTGGAGATCTACCGTGCGTTGGCATGAGCATGCCACGGCCGAGGCACCATTCGGCGCCCGCGGTGATGTTGCTCACGCTCGTTGTGCTGACGGGATGCGGTTCGACGGTGGCGGTGCGAACCCAGGTGCCAGCGGATCGCGGGTCCACGTTGGGGAGCGCGGGTCAGGCGGACGGACTCGGAGATTCGCGTGGTGTAGTACCGGGTTCCGTCAGCGGTCAGGTCACGTCCGGCCCCCCAAGCGCGACGCCGCCCGTCGGTCCCAGTGTGGGCAACTTGCCCCCTTCCGTCACGGCCCCCACAGTCGGTGGCGGACTCCGCACGCCGGCGAGTCCCCATCATGGGGCCGGGCCGGCGGTCTCGACCCCGACGTCGGTCAGGGTTCCTGCGACGGGCCCTGGTTGGGACGCCCATCACGTCTATATCGGTGTCACGACCGTCAACGACTTCAACACGGTCGCCGGAGCGCTCGGCCTCAAGAACGTGAACCCTGGTAATCAGGACAAGGACGCGCTGACCATGGCGAGCGCACTCAACCGGGTCGGAGGCATCTTCGGCCGCACGGTCGTGGTCGCGTTCGACGACGTGTCGTCTGCGTCGGTTCTGGTCAACCCGGACACTGATGCTTCCCAGGCGTGTGTCCACTTCACGCAAGACCGGCCTGTCATCGCGGTGTTCAACACGCTGACGCCCTTGGACACGCCAACCTTCGAGTCATGCTTCGCAGCCGCGAAGGTTCCCTTGTTCAACGGCTCGATCCAGCCCACCGGCACGGCCGCGCTTGCCGCCCTCGGCGGCTACGTCACGCCGATCATCTCGCCGAGCTTCACCGACCTCGCACCGGTGTGGGTGAAGCGGCTGGCCGCGGAGCACTACTTCGCCGCGTGGAACATCACTCAAGGGATCAGTGGGTCAGCCTCCGTCCGGGTCGCTCTCATCGCAGCAAACAATCCGACCTCGACGCGGGCTGCGGCAATGCTTGCCGCGGCGCTTGCCCGGGTGGGTCATGCGCCGGTGGCGCAGTTCAACTACACGAGCGGTGCAAACGGCACGACGACCAACCTCGCCACCGCTGTGCTTCAGTTCAGGTCGCGCGGTGTCACGCACGTGATCGGCGTCGACGGTGGCATCAAGTCCTTTATGGCGCAGGCGCAGGCGCAGCGCTACTACCCGCGGTACGGCCTGTCGACCCTCAACACACCGGAGTCCACGTTGGCGAACGGCAACGTGAACAAGCTGCAGCTTCGGGGCGCGATCGGCGTGGGTTGGGATCCGCCGCTAGACGTGGCCATTGCTCAAGACCCCGGTGCTATCAGCTCTGCCGAGAGGGAGTGTCTTGCCACTCAGCAGCGCGCTCAGTCCTATGCAGGGATGCGCTTTGCGGTTGCTATCGGTCTTGAGTACTGCGACACCTTCAATCTGATCAAGGCGGATGCGTTGGCCGGCGGCGGTCTGGCCGGCGCCGACCTGGTGCGTGGGCAGGGCATCGCCGGACCGCGATTCGTTCCATCGGGTACGTTCCGCAGCGGGCTTCGGCCGGGCGATCCCGGGCTGCCCGGCGCGGCTCGCGATGTTGCATGGAGCGGCAGGTGCAGCTGCTTCAAGTACCTATCGTCGACCGACTACTCCTTCGGGAGCTAGTACGCGTCGGATCCACCGTCTTCGCCAGTCAACAGCCTGACTTGCAGTTCGGTGAGAAGACGCTGGTCCGAGTCGGCGAGATCGAAGTCCGCGACCTCAGCGGCCCGCCGCAGCCGATATCGCACCGTGTTGTAGTGCAGCCCAAGGGCGGCGCCAGCGGCTCGAACATCGCCCACAGCGGCAAAATATGCGCGCAGCGTCTTGAGCAGATTTCCGTCGTGGGCGCGGTCGTGCTCAAGCAATCGCATCCCGGGACCCTCGAACAGCGCCGGGTGGGCGAGCGCGATCTCGCGGAACTGCTCCAGACGCCAGGTGGCGGCAACGTCGTCGCTGTCCGTAAGGCCGGACCAGCCGCGCCGTTCTGCGAGGCTGAGAAGGTCCTCGACAACGGCTCGTGTCGCGGGCACTTCGGACAGCATGTGAAAAGTGCCGCTCACCATGGTCCGGTGCTGAGCGGCGCGCTGCAATCGGGAGTGCATATCCGTGACGACGCGCAATGCGCTGGACCGTTCGCCTTCGGTTCGAAGCGCGAAGAGCAGGAAGGTTGTATCGGCCGCCGACGCGGCAAGTGCGGTCACGCCATACGCCTCGCAGTAGTTCTGGGCGAGCGAAAGCAGCCGTCGTGCGGCGCCGGCACGCTCGGCGGCGTCGCTCGCTATTGGTCGCAGACCCGCAAGCACGAAGCTGGTCGTCTCGTCGACCTGAAGTTGGCGAGCGACGAGATGCTCGGTGTGGCCGCCACTGAGGAGCCCAGCAAATGCGCGGCCCTGTGACCGCCCCAGGGAGGCGGCGGCGACCGTCGCTTGCCTGAGCAGGGCAAGCATGGTGATGTCGACGGCACGCCGGAGTCCCTCGAGAATGTCACCATGGGCCAGGACTCCGCTCGGGGTGACCCACAACGTCGCAACCAACTGCCCATTGACAACAACCGCGGCTGCGTACCGCTCAGAGAGCCCGGGGATCTCACCGGCGTCCAGGTGGATCAACTCGCCCTTCTGCAGCCGCTTGACGACGCCGCCAGCCCGCAGCGCCTCAACGGCGGCGCTCGGCGCTCGCCGGGCCAGCAGGGTCTCCGTCCGTACCGCGTCAGTGATCTCTCCGCCGGAGTGGGCCACGAGTTGCCAAGCGGCGTCATGGATGACGATCGAGCCTCCACACATCCCTGATAGCGCTTCCGCTAGGGCGAAGAGCGGGTCGTCGGCCTGGCTGATGCCTTCGGTGTGAGTGAGCGCGAGACGGAGTAGGGCAAGGACGTCGACCCAGTCCGCGGCAGGGTCGATGGCGATCACCGCCGGGCCGTCGTCATCCACGTCAGGTGTCTGTCGTCCTTTGAGCACTACCGCTCGGGCGCCCGTCCGGCGAGCGTCGGTTTGCAGGCGCCGCGCCTGATCCGGCGGATAGCCGATCGCCACCACAATGGATCCATCAGGCGGTGTTGATGCCGATGTCGGCTCGTGGACGAAGACTGACTCCACTACACCGTGCTGGTCGCCGCGGACTCCAGCGACGAGTCCCGCGCCAAGCTCGGCGAGGATGTAGGCGACGTCGGTCACGGCGGCCACTGTCCCATAGGCATCTGCGCACGGATTCGCCGTGGGAAGGCCTCCGGCTGTCTGGTCTGTCCGGCTGAACAACGGCCGTTGGCCGCCTTTGTCCTCGTTCCCGTAGCCCGGCGCGCCCGATGGCTCTTAGCCTGCCGATGTGTCAGGGCCCGTCCGCCGTATGCCTCGGTGGTCTACGTTCGCGCAGTTCGTTGCCCCGACCGTGCGTCGGCGCCCATCGGGCGCTCTGGCAAACGTGCGGTGTTGTGCCGACTTCGAACGGTTGGCGCGCAACCGGACGCCGCGAGCGGTCTTTGACTACGTCGCTGGCGGCGCAGAGCGCGAGGTCGCGGTTCGCCGCGCCGTTGAGGCGTTCGCTGACGTGGAGTTCTCGCCGCGTGTGCTGCGAGACGTCTCACAGATAAGCACCGAGACGACGATCCTCGGTCGACGAGCAGCCTTTCCGGTGGTGCTCGGACCGACCGGCTTCACCAGGATGATGCGCACCGAGGGTGAGTCGGCCGTGGCGAGAGCTGCTGGCCGAGCGGGTGTGCCGTACGCGCTGTCCACCATGGGCACCACGAGTCTGGAGTCGCTAGCCGCCGCCGCCCCCGACGCTGACCGCTGGTTCCAGTTGTATTTGTGGAAGGACCGCGCTCGCAGCGCGGCCCTCATCGACAGAGTTGCCGATGGCGGATACGAGACGCTCATTCTCACGGTCGATGTGCCCGTGGCCGGCGCGAGGCTGCGCGACGTCCGCAACGGCCTGACCATTCCACCGCGACTCACCGCTACCACGCTGGTGGATATGGTCCGTCACCCAAGATGGTTGGTGGACACTCTCACCAGTGAGCCGCTGAGCTTTGCCAGCCTTGGCGCGGCCGACGACCTCATGTCGCTGATCAACACAGTCTTCGACCCATCCGCCACACTCGCCGACGTCGAGTGGGTGCGTACCCGTTGGCCCGGCCAGCTCGTCATCAAAGGTATCCAGCGCATCGATGACGCAAAGGCAGTTGTGGCGGCCGGCGCAGACGCGATTGCCGTTTCGAGTCACGGCGGCCGCCAGCTTGACCGCGCATCAACGCCGCTCCGGGTGCTGCCAGACGTGGTTGATGCTGTTGCGGACACCGCCGAGGTCTACCTGGACGGCGGCGTGCGCTGTGGTGCGGACGTGGCGGCTGCGGTAGCGCTTGGCGCACGTGCGGTGTTTGTCGCGCGTCCCTATCTCTACGCGCTGATGGCGGCCGGAGAAGCCGGCGTCGACCGACTTCTGGCGCTACTGCTCGAGGACTACACCCGAAGCATGCAGCTTCTTGGTGTTACGAGCACAGCCGGCTTGGATCGCGACTACGTGAGGCTGTTGACATGAGCCAGACCCCACTGACCTGCGTCGGCCCTGACGGACGCACCCTGTCCTGGGCGGAGTTCGGTGATCCCGACGGCGTGCCCGTTCTGTTCTTGCACGGGACACCGGGGAGCCGCCTCAATCCGACCGTACTAGACGGCCTGTACGCGCGAATGGGCGCTCGGATCGTTGCGCCGGACCGCGCGGGGTACGGCCGTACCGATCCTTTGCCTGCTCGGCGGGTCATTGATGCTGCGGCAGATCTGGTGACCCTCCTTGATGTTCTCGAGGTGCCGTCCTGCCTAGTCGTCGGCGGCTCAGGTGGTGGACCCCACGCGCTCGGCCTCGGTGTGGCAGCTCCCACGAGAGTCCGCGCTGTCGGTGTCCTCGTCGGAGCTGCGCCGCTGTTGGCGGAGGAGATTCGTGGGCAGGTGGCGCTGAACCAAGAGGTCATGGCGCTACTAGGTCAAACGGAGGCACTGGACGCAAAGCTCTCCGCGGCGGCTGACGTCCTGCTCAGTCAAGGAATGAGTGCCCTCGCCCCGGACGCCAGCGAATCGGACAGAGTCATGTGGGCTTCGCGCGCTGAGTCTATGCGGCAGATGGTGGCGGCGGGCGTCGAACGGGGTGTCAACGGCTGGGTCGAGGACTACGAAGCCATTTGGGGAAGTCCGTGGGGATTCGAGCCGAGTGATGTCTCGGTGCCTGTCGTGTGGGCGCATGGCGATGCTGATCACAACGTGCCGATTGCGGCAGCCAGGCGACTCGCCCGCGGCCTTCCTGACTGCCGGTTCCTGACCTGGCCCGAGGTCGGCCACGCCCCGGGCCCCGACCTCTTCGCTGAGTTCTTCGCTGCTTTGTTTGCGAGGGTATGTGCCGTCTGAAACAGCTGTCGTGAACTTCGGCAATGTGAAGCTTTCGGTGGAGATCGCGCCCGGAGTCGGGACGCCGGTCGTGCTGCTCCCGGGTGGCGCTGCGACGAGCCACGGCTACTTTCCGTTGCTTCCTGATGCGCTCGCGGGCCGTCCGGTCGTGTGCTTCGATCGGCCCGGTACCGGGCTTCTGCAGGACACGGGAGTGGCGACGCTGCCCGGCGGCTCGGACGCACTAGCTGCCGTGCTGGCGGAGCTCCGTGCCACTGGCGCAGTCCTAGTCGGCCACAGTCTTGGTGGTGCGCTGGCCATGCAGTTCGCCGCTGACCACCCGGAGCGAGTCGCCGGAATGGTGCTGCTCGACCCGACACCTATCAACGACTCGATGATCTGCCGCTGGCTTCGTCCCCTGTTCGAGATTCTCGCCCTGCCGCTGCGCGTGCCGCTCGTCGGTGCGCGACTCGGCGCCGGCATCTTCAGAAGCCTGGGTGAGCGAGTGGGTCCGCTGGAGCCGGCCGCACAACAGAGCCTCACAATCCTGCTGACCTCGGCGGACTTGGCCGTCACCGCGAAGGCCATTCGCACCCTGTACGCGGAAGGCGCGGCACTCACTCCTCGGCTGAAGCCGCTTGGCGTGCCGGTCGTATTGGTGGGCGCCGATCGAAAAGAGAGCCATCAGGTTCGCCGGGCTCACGAGGAGCTGGCTGCACTGATCGGCGCCGACGTCCAGATTTGGCCCGGAACGGCGCACGCGTTGCACCTGCAACGCCCCGGCGAGGTCGCCAGCCTCGTGCGCGGTCTCGCCGAACGCGCCGACCCGTCGTGATGCGGTCGACGCTAACCAGCGATGCCGTCCAGCTCGATCAGATCCTCGGCGGAGAGGATGAGCGAGGCGGCTGAGACGTTCTCGCGCAGGTGCGCCCGGGACGACGTGCCAGGGATGAGAAGGATGTTTGGGGCGCGGTGGAGCAACCAGGCCAGCGCGACCGCCATCGGCGTACTTCCGATGCGGCTGGCAACCTCGGTGAGCGTGTCGGACTGCAGCGGCGAGAAGCCGCCGAGCGGGAAGTACGGCACGTAGCCGATGCCCTGCGCCGCGAGGGAGTCGACGAGCTCGTCCTCGTCGCGGTGCGCAACGTTGTAGTAGTTCTGCACGCAGACGACCGGCGCGATGGACTGCGCCTCGGTGATCTGCTCCGCGTTCATCGTGCTGACGCCGAGGTGCCTGATCAGCCCGTCCTGCTGCAGTTGGGCCAGGGCGGCGAACTGCGGAGCGATGGAGCCGGGCTCGGGGGCTCCGAGGCCGCCCATGCGCAGGTTGACCACATCCAGCACGTCAAGGCCGAGATGGTCCAGGTTGTCGTGCACCGCCTGGATCAGCTCGCTCGGCGTGCGGGCGTGGGGCCAGCCGCCTTCGGCGTCACGACGTGCGCCGACCTTGGTGACGATGCGCAGCGAGTCGGGGTACGGGTGCAGCGCCTCCTTGATGATCTCGTTGGTGACGTAAGGGCCGTAGAAGTCGCTGGTGTCGATGTGGGTGATGCCGAGGTCGACGACCTCGCGCAGCACCGCGACGGCCTCGTCACGGTCCTTGGGTGGCCCGAACACCCCGGGCCCGGCAAGCTGCATCGCGCCATAACCCATGCGTGTGAGGCTCAAGTCAGGAGCGAGGGAGAAGGCGCCGCCCAGATTGGTCACTGTTCGAACCTACGTCGCGACGTCTGTCGTCCCGTTACGCGGGTTGCCGCTACCGTGACTGAGTGGGGGGTCACCGCGCTAATGACTGGCCCTCGTCCGGAGGTCGGGCATGAGCGGGGGTTCGCACCCGGCAGCGACCACGACCGTAACCGTCGTCTTCACCGACCTGGCCGGGTCGACCGCACTGTTTTCCCGGTTGGGTCCCGAGGCGGCGGAGAGTCTGCGCAGCAGGCACATCCAGGACCTTCGCAAAGCCGTGGCCGACCACGGTGGCGAGACGGGAAAAGACCTTGGAGACGGGATCATGGCCGTCTTCGGCGGTGCGAAATCCGGACTCGACGCCGCAGTAGCCATCCAGCAGGCAGTGGACCGCCACAACCGGACCGGTGGTGAAGCCCTCGCCGTTCGCGTCGGGGTGTCGACCGGGGAGGCGTTCCTCGAGGCCGGTGACCACCACGGAGACGTAGTGGTCGAGGCCTCCCGCATCTGTGCGATCGCCGACGGAGGCCAGATCTTGGCGACGGAAGCGGTGCGCGTGATCGCCCGGCGCACCGAACATCGCTTCACCGTGGTCGGAGAACGGGACCTCAAAGGTCTCCCCGAACCCGTGCTGGTCGTCGAGGTGGAGTGGGATCCGGCTCGCGAGACGGCACCGGTCCCCGTCCCACCGCGGCTGGCGGGCTTCCACCAGGCTGTCCTTGTCGGCCGTCGCCCCGAACGGACGACGCTCAACGACTGCCTATCGCAGACCTGGGCAGGCGGTCGTCATGTGGTCTTGGTCGGCGGCGAGCCCGGCGTCGGTAAGACCCGACTTTGCTCGGCCCTCGCCGCAACCGCGAGCGACCTTGGGGCGGTCGCCCTGTATGGGCGGTGTGACGAGGAGGTCGGTCGGCCGTACCAGCCCTGGGTCGAAGCCCTTCAGTACCTCCTCGCCCACTTCCCTGCGGACCTGCTCGACGCGTATCTGGATGAGCACCGCGCAGAGCTTCACCGTCTCCTTCCCGACGTGATGCCTGACGACGCCACGCCGCCACGGTCCGGCGATCCCGAGAGCGAGCGCTACCGGCTGTGGAGTGCGGTGGTCCGCTTGCTCGCCCATGTCAGCACCCACACCGTCGTGGTCCTCGTCCTCGACGATCTGCAGTGGGCCGATCGCGAGAGCCTGCAGCTGCTGCGTCACCTGTCCAGTCTCGACGAGCCGATGCGGGTACTCGTGCTCGCGACCTATCGCGACACCGAGGTCGGTCGTGACCATCCCCTTGCTGACCTGCTGGCCTGGCTCCGTCGGGAGCCTCACGCGAAGGTTCTGAATCTCAAGGGACTTGGTGAAGGCGACATCGTCGACCTGATGGAACACCGCGCCGGACACCGGCTGGAAGCCGATGGCATGGCCCTCGCCACGGTGCTGTGGGAAGAGACCGGTGGGAATCCCTTCTTTGCCGGGGAGCTGCTTCGCCACCTCTCGGAGACGGACGCCATCACTCGACGGCCAGACGGCCATTGGGTTACTCAGAGCTTCCTCGACCTGCAATCGCTTCCGGCCAGTGTTCGCGAGGTGATCGGGCACCGGGTTCGACGCCTCGGCGCAGAGGCAGAGCAGATTCTCGGCGTTGCATCGGTGGTCGGCCAGTACTTCGATCTCGATGTGGTCGCTGCGACGGCCGGCGTCGATGAGGACCGGGCGCTTGAGGTACTGGAACGGGCTGGTGAGGCGACGCTGGTCATCGAGGTACCCGGCACCCAAGGTCGCTTCGCCTTTCACCACGCGCTGATTCAGCACACGCTGTACAGCGGGCTGTCGGCCACTCGCCGGCAACGACTCCACCGTCGCGTAGCGGAGACCCTCGAGGATCGCGGCGGTGACGATCTCGGCGATCGGGTCGTCGAGCTCGCCCGGCACTGGGGAGCCACCGCGGTTCCCACCGATGCGAACAAGGCAATCCACTATGCGTCTCTCGCGGGCGACAGTGCGCTGCTGTCCTTGGGGCCCGACGAGGCGCTGCGTTGCTACGCCATGGCGCTTGACGTGATGGACGAGGTCAGCAAGGTCGACGAACGACTCCGCTGTCAGCTGAAGGTGAGCCTCGGCGTGGCGCAGAGCCAAACCGGCGACGCTGCCTTTCGTGACACGCTGCTCGACGCCGGCCGGCAGGCGGCCGCGCTCGGCGAGGCCGACCTCGTGGTGCGCGCGGCTCTCGCGGTGCATCGAGGCTTCTACGCCAGCGCCACGAACCTCGATCACGACCGAATCGACCTGATCGAGACCGCGCTCCGCTTCGCCGAACCCGACTCGCCGGAGCGAGCCCGGCTCCTGGCGACGCTGGCGTCCGAGCTGACCTTCGACCCGGACCAGGCGCGGCGCAAGGCTCTCGCCTCAGAGGCGGTCGCCGTCGCTCGCCGCTCCAACGACCCGACCGCGCTCATCGATGCCGTGTGCCTGCCACGCCTGGCGGTACATCTTCCCGACACCCTGGAAGAGCGCCTGGCGCTGACCGCCGAGGCAGTCGCCCTGTCCCGAACGCTTGATGATCCGGCGGCCCGCTTCTGGGCCATCTACACCCGCCGGTACCCCCTTCTCATGTCGGGAGAGATCGACGAAGCCGACCAATGCCTCGAGGAGTGCAAGAGTCTGGTTGCCGAGATCTCCCGGCCGGCGCTGCTGTGGAGCCTGACGCTTTTCCTAGGCATCCGAGCGCTGCATGCGGGCGACGCGGTAGACGCCGAACGGCTCGCCGGCGATGCATTGAAGCTCGGCACGGACTCGGGACAGGCGGACGCCGCGGGGGTCAACGCGGCTCAGCTGCTCTTCATCCGCTGGCACCAGGGCCGGATGGGTGAGGTCGTCCCGATGATCGAGCAGATCAGGACCGTCAACGCCAACGAGACGTTGGATGCCGGTCTCGCCATGGCGTACGCCGAGACGTCCGATCTCGGCGCCGCGCGGCAGCTCCTTGCCGACGCCCGGCATACCGGCTTCGGCGCCTCCATCGATTACATCTACTTCATGGTGATGTCGTACTGGTCGGTGGCGGCCGTCGAGGTTGGCGACACCGAGGCGGCGGCCGTTCTGTACGACCAGCTGTTCCCGTGGCACGACAGGGTCGGCTTCACCGGCGTGGCGATGACCGGCTCGGTGGCTCATTACCTGGGTCGCCTGGCCAACCTGCTCGGGAAGCCTGAGCAGGCGGCCGAACACTTCCGTAGGGCCCTGAGCATGCACGAACGATTGAGGGCACCCTTCTTCATCGCGTCAACGCAGCTCGAATGGGGCCGGCTGCTTCTCGACACCGAGCCCGATCGCGCCCGGGGAATGCTGACGAGAGCGCGTGACCTTGCCGCTACTCACGGGTGCGCCAGAGTCGAACGGCTCGCGAGCGAGGCCCTCAGTGGTAGTCCCGGCCCGCTGCGATAGCTGCGTACGCGTGCAGGCTGGGTAGGAAGAAGTAGTCGCCGCCGCGGGTCTGGACGAACGATGGGATCTCCGGGCAGACGGCGACGCCCGACGCCGTGTCGGTCAGCATAACGATGCGGTTGTGCTTGCGGCGGTCCGGGTCGTGAGCACCGACGATCGGGTCGCGGTCACTCCCTTGACGCAGATCGTTGCCGTAGTTGACCCACTGGCTCTGGACGAACTCGAACTGGCGGCGGATGTCGATGTTGAGCGCGAGGAACATCAGCCCTTGTCCCGGGTACGGCTTGTCGGGCCCCGTCGTGGTGTCGAGCGGGTTGATCTCACCCATCGCCCGGCCGCGCGGCACGAGGTTTCCGTACGGCATGCCTCGGCGGAGCATGCGGTGTCGATCCACGAGGGCCGTCGCGAAGTTGAGGCTGTCACGTGGATTCGTGCGCCGCAGGTGCGAGCCCATCGGGCAGGCCATGCCCTGGGCGTCGTCGTCGTACCGGAAGTCGTTCTTGTCTTCCGCGTCCGGCTTGACCAGCGGCGCGCCGTTGCGGGTGCGGCCGACCATCCTCGCGGCGAGCTCGTCGGCTCCCATCCCGTGAAGCTGTGCCTGAGCCGAGACGTACGCGCGGAACGCGTCGACATCCTGGGACAGCTTCCGCAGCACCAGGTAGGTGCCGTTGTGGCCGATGTCCGTCGGGGTCGGGGCGGGCGGGATCTCTCCGATCTCGTCGAGATGACCGTAGAGGAACTCGCCGGCGGCGAGGGGCTGCCACTTGCCCTTCGCATCGATCTTCCCGCCGGCGCTGTTCGTCGGGGAGCCGGCTCGGGCGAGGCCCTTGACGGGAGGGTCACTGACCCCGTCCCCGAAGCCGAAGTGCTCGACCGACTGCGACGGCTCAGGCTGGCAGCTGGAGTCGTCGATCCAAACCGGCGTGTCCCCGGCGGTGATCTGGCTGGGCAGGTCGAACCCGTCAGCCCGCATCCCGAATGTCCCGAGGTGCCTGGTCAGCCGGTGATGCTGGCGTTCGCGAGCTGCCTCGGTGCGGGCGTAGATGCCGATCCACATGTCGACCGACCCGTGCCGCCAGGGCTCCTCCCAGGACTCCGGAGCCGACCGGCCGTAGTCGTGGTTGACCGCCGCTCGCTTCCGCATGCCCTGGATGAACTCGGACGGAAACGAGCCGAGGATGTCCGGGGTGATGCCGAGCTTCGACAGGCCGCGGTAGGTGAAAGCGACGTTGAACGGACCATCGAACCCGAGGTCTTCGCGCCTTGCATCGAGCTCAGCGACTGACGTCGGACGGCCGTGGCACCCGAGAGCGTCAGGCAGCGTCTGGAGAAACTCCCGGTTGCGCGCGGGATCGTCGCCGAACGCGGTGTAGACGAACAGCGCCCAGGGCCACCTCATCTTGAAGCCTCGGACCAGCGCCTGAATGTCGTCGTAGTGCTCGACCGAATCGCTCATCGAAAGGCCCGGGTTCCGTCGAAGAGCTGATCGAGCCAGCTCTGCCATTCGGCCATCAGCTCGGCGTCACTCGTGCTGTGCCGGTCTGCGGCCATCCAGTCGAGCATGTCGGCGTGGATCGACACCGCCCCCCGAATGTCCAGTGCGGTGTGTTCGGGGAACGCGACGTAGGGCAGCTGCACCGGCAGAAGTGAGCGGGCAATGTATCGCCGCAGGAAGACCGGCCCCCGGCCATCTTCGGGGTAGCCGAGGCAGCGACCCCACACGTCTTGCACGAACTTGGGGTCGGCTGCGTGGAGGCAGTCGAGGAAGTCGTCCAGCTCCCCGTCGATCGCGGCCACGAACAGCAGGTAGTTGGTGCGAAGCGACGCTGCGGGGCTCGACCCCAGCTTCGGGATCAGGTCATCGAGGACGACCAAGCGAGCGAAGTGCAGCATCGGACACTTCGCGAAGGGTGACGGGGTGGTGGATTCGCTCACCGCTGCAATACGCGCCGCGATCTCGTTGGTCACTTCATACCCGGGCTTCACCTCGATGGGGCTCATGGCAGCGATGAGGGTCTGTCCGGTCTTACCGCCACCGGCGAGCCGACCGAGCACCGGTATCGCTTCACCCGGCTCGGACGTCTCGATCGTGAACGGGTGCACGCCTGGTGCACTACCGAGTTTCGGCGCGATCGCCTTGAGCATCTCGAGATGCCTCGTCCGGAAGGCGGCCGGTGTTTCCGCTTTCGTGGTGGAGGACACGTTTGCGAACTTCTGGAGCTCTGCCTTCACCGCAACGGCTGCCTCGATGTTGCGTACCGTCGACGCGGGGTAGGCGCTGTAGTACAGCGTCTCGGGATAGCTGTGGTAGTGGATGTACTGCTTGAAGGTCCGCAGTGGGATCGGTCCCGGGAACCCCTGCGAGGTACCCCACAGCAATCGCATGCCCAGGCGGATGTGCGGCACGCGAGCAAACGTGTCGATGTACTGATCCCAGTCACCGTTGTAGTTGGTCGTGAACACGAAGAAGTCGTACGCGAAGTCCTCTGCCGGCTGGTCCGGGGTCAGCCGGGGCAGGTTCTTCGTGCGCACGCGCTGCCACTGGGCGAAGTGGATGAACTCCAGCTCGCTCACCATCTTGAGGGTCGCTATCCATCTGCCCAGGGTCAGCAGCAGCCACGCGAGCCAGGACATGCCTGGCCGGGTCGGCGTGATAGCGGTGATCGGCTGCTGGAGGCTGGGGAACTGACCTGCTGCTGCTCTCATGATGCGACGTCCGCTTCGGACAGGGTCAGCCACAGGTTCCAGGGGTAGGCGTTGACCCATCTGTCCTTCTTGGTGCCGTGCACCGGCCGGCGCTTCAGCACGCCTTTGAAGATCTCGATGAGCACGGTGTTCGCGATGCTCGCCCCGATGCAGTAGTGGAACTCGTGCCCGTAGACCATCCGAACCGTGGATGACCGGTTGGGGTCGAACCGCTTGGGGTTCTTGATCCGCCGCCGGTCGGACATCCCGGCTTGCAGTGACACGGCCAGGTTGGTGCCTTCCCGGATCGCGCGGTGCTTTGTCGTTCCCGCTCCGACGTAGGTGTCGCGGGCCGCACGGCGCCACAGCATCGGGATGATGTAGTTCAACCGGAGCGCTTCCTGAATCCCGGTCAACAAGATGCCGTCCTGCTTGGCCGTCACCGCATCCTGCACGAAGTGCATCGCGTCCGGGCGAGCCAACAGCACATCCATGACTCGGCCGCTGGCGTTCGTGCACGTCGGCAGGTAGCCGCCGATCATCGTCATCAGGGCGGAGCGCATCTTCGCCTCGGTGAAGGACGGGTCGGGACTTCCGCCGCTGTAGTAGCGGCCGAGGACCGTCGTCGGGTCCGGGTGTTCTCGGGCCGCGGCCATCGCCGCGTCGAGCACCGGCCACACGGCATCAATGGCAGGCGTCACGGTGTCGGTCTGCTTCTTCGTGATCTTCGGGCCCCTGAACACGAAGCTGCTGCCTGCGAGATTGCCCTCGAAGAACGGCTCGCGCTGCCTTGCTGGCATCTTGACGCCGTAGTGCTGTTCCACGATGGACATCAGCACTGGCTTCACCAGGCCCTGGATGAAATCCAGGTCTTCGGAGCTGGTCGTCATCAGGATGGACTCGGTCGTCGCGCGGGCGATCTCCTGGACGTGAGCGGTGTCCCAGGGCTGCCAGAGCCGGCTGATGCCGTCGTGCATGTCGTGGTACTCCGGCGTGTCCTGCAAGGCCAGGATGAAGCCCTGCCAGCGCAGGATCTCCATCCGTTGCGCATACGGAACTTCGAAGTCGTGATTGCGGGCGTAGACCTCTTGAACGGCATCGAATCCGGTGACCCACACCGTGTTCGTAAACGGCACATGCCACACCGGACGGACTCGACAGAGCGACCGCAGGAGAGCCGCGAAGACGGTGTCGCGGAAGAAGTCGCTGAGGCTCTGCCTCAGTCCCGGCGGATTGAGCTTCGCAAGCGAGAACGGCACGCAGCCGCTCATTGCTGATTCCATTGACCCCGCCCCCACCTCGCGTCACCTGACGCTCAATGTCTGGGCAGCGTAACCAACGCCGATAAAGCGCCTATTTCGGTCGGACCGCCGTAGGGGCGTGTTGGAGGAATGACGTTGCAGCCTTGCGACCATTGCCGAAGAGCAGATGCTGCTGATCGGGCGTGATCCCGAAGTCGATAGGACTGATCGCGTCGGTGTCGACGAACATGGTCCGGGCCGTTACGCCCACGTCGTCGAGGTGGTAGCGGTCCCAGCCGGACAACAGCGTGTGGAGGCACGAAATCGCCAGCGCGAAGTTGTTGTTGGCCGGGCGGTCGACCTGAACCGATGCGGGCCGGGCGGACAGCTTCACGCCCCACGTCGGCCATCGCGAGGCCTTGCCGTCCGTGCGGTCGAACACCGTGATCGGAAAGTTGCTCAACATCCCGCCGTCCACCCACGTGGCGTTGCCGGTCGGCGTGCCCACGGTGACCGGCCGGAAGAAGAACGGGATGCTCATGCTCGCCCGCACGGCATCCACTACCAGCGCCGCGTCCGGGTCGTGACCGTAGTAGTGGTAGTCCCAGGGCAGGCGTACGAGTGCGCCTCGGCTGATGTCACTGGTGTGCACGACCAGGCGGTAGCGCTGCTCCGGCGGCAGGCTCGTGCCCGGGTCGTCGTCCTCGGAGATCCGCAGGTCCGCAAAGGTGCGCACGCCAAGGCCATCGAGGACGTTGCCCAGCCACTCCACCAGATACTCGCCCTTGGCGATGCCCATGTGCAGCAGCAGCTCAGCGATCTCACCTGGCGGACCGGTATGGCGCTCAAGGAACGACTCGTCCTGGAACCGTTGGTAGTCCACCGAGTTCATGATCGTCTCGAGCCCGCTCAGCGGCCGGCCAGCGACCTGATGCGCAGCGATCAGGCTCGCGACGATCGCCCCCGCGCTGGTACCCGCGACGCGGGGGAAGACGTAGTCGTGCTCGGCCAAGACCATCGCGGCACCGACCAGGCCGAAGCCTTTGACCCCACCTCCCTCCAGCACGAGGTCCGCTTTCGGTGCGGTGAGCTGCTCGAGTGCGACCATCTCGGTCTCCCTCTATCGGTAGCGCACTCGGACCCTATCCAGGGCCGCCGCGTGGCAAGCGGCCCTCGAGTTCTTCGCGCAGAAGAGCGAGGGAGTTCGTGGTGGACTTCGATCTACCGAACGTGGACCCAGGAAGCATTGCCCTCGACGTGGAACGCAACCGCCGCTATTCGGCGATCTCGTCAGCGGAAGCTTCGTCGATCGGTTCGTCAGTGGCGGCGCCTTCTGCCTCTCGCTCGAAGACGCCCTGTGCCTTGAGGTCGGGCGACGTCTGGTCGGCGACCTCGGCGACCGCCTGCTCATCGGAGATTCCTTCACCGGCTGGCTGCGTCGTACCGGACGAGGTGGGGGATTCGGGTGTGCTCATTGCGCGATGGTGCCCACGACGTTGCCTCGCCTAACGCGCGACGGCACGAGCCCTCCTGGTAGATCGCTGGTCCGACGGGTAGGGCCAGTCGTGGTGCAACGCGACGGTCGGCACCGGAACGCTCGAGACGTCCAATGACCAGGAGGCGGCGATGGTGCAGTGGGGCTACACGATGATGGGGGAGCAGTCCGACCCGCGTGCGCTTGTCAGCGATGCGGTCGCCGCCGAAGCGGCAGGCTTCGACTTTGCCGTCATCTCCGACCATTACTTTCCGTGGCTGGAGGAGATGGGGCACTCGCCGTACACGTGGTCAGTGCTCGGCGCGGTGGCCTGGGCGACCGAGCGCCTCCCGCTGATGACCTATGTCACGTGTCCGACGTTCCGCTACCACCCTGTCGTGGTCGCGCAGAAGGCCGCAACGATCCAGCTGCTGTCGCAGGGCCGGTTCACGCTGGGTCTGGGCGCCGGTGAAAACCTGAACGAGCACGTCGTCGGCATCCCGTGGCCGTCGGCCGACGTCCGGCACGAGCGCCTGGTCGAAGCTGTCGAGATCATCCGGGCGCTGTTCGACGGCGGCTACGTCAACTATCGCGGCTCCCACTTCACCGCGGACTCAGCAAAGCTGTGGGACCTGCCCGACACTGCTCCGCCGATCGGGATCGCAGTGTCCGGACAGCGCTCGTGCGAGATCGCCGGCAAGTACGCCGATGTGATGATCGCCGTCGAGCCGGAGCCAAGGCTCCGGGAGCAGTTCGAGGCGGCTGGCGGCTCGGGCAAGCCGTGCGTCGGCCAAGTGCCGGTCTGCTTCGACTCCGATCGCGACACCGCCGTGAAAAGGGCGCACGAGCTGTTCCGCTGGTTCGACGGCGGCTGGAAGGTCAACGCGGAGCTTCCCGGGCCCGCCGGGTTCGACGCTGCGTCAAGCCATGTGCAGTTGGAGGATGTCGCGAAGCAGATCCCTTGCGGGAACGATGTGGGCGAGTTCGTCGAGAAGATCAAGCCGTTTTCCGAGGCCGGCTTCACTCACGTCGCGCTGGTGCAGATCGGCGGGGCCGACCAGACCGGATTCATCGATTGGTCGTCGGAGACGTTGCTTCCCGCGCTTCGGAAGGGCTAGCGAGAAACTCGTCCCTCGTGCGGGGAGCTACCTGACCGTTTGTGGGAGGAGTCGCCTCTCGGCGCCGGCCGCCCACTCGACGAGCAAGGCGGTGGCGTCGTCCTGGAGTTGGCCATGTTGGTGCTCAAGGATCGCGTGACGTAGTCGTCGAAGGGTTTCGGGTGTCGCAAATCCGGCGGCAGCCTGGCGCTCCACGAACTCTGCGAGTCGCTCGACCGTGAAGAAGCTGCCGTCGCTCAACCGTGCCTCCGGCACACCGTCCGTATAGAGCAGGATCTGGTCGCCGGGCTCCAGATCCTCACGAGCAATCGTCGGCTGAGCGTCGCCGAAAGGCACACCGAGCGGTGTCGCGGAGTCGCAGTCGAGGGTCTTGACCAACTTGCGATCACGCAGCAGCAGGGGCGCCGGATGTCCGGCGCTGAGCCAACGCAACGCTCCGCTGGGCAGATCGAGCTCGGCGAGGATGGCGGTGACGAAGCGGTCGCCTTGCTGCTGACGAATCGCGTCGTCCATCGATCGGTAGGTCTCGGCCAGGTCGAGCTCTCGGCGCCGGGCTGCGCGGTAGGCGGCCACCGCGAAGCTCGCGTCGCCGGCTGCGGCCAGGCCGTGGCCCATCGCGTCGAAGATCGCCAGATGCGCTGTTGAGCCGTTGACGGCATAGTCGAAGGCATCGCCGCCAGCGGAATATGCCGGCTCCGCCATGCCGGCGATCACCACATCGCGGGTCGCGAACACCAGCGGCGGCAACATGCCACGTATCAGCTCTGCCGACACCGCCATGGCCCGGCTACGTCGAGCAAGCTCGAATACGTCGCCGTACATGCTCTTCGTCAAGATGGTCTGCGCGATCAGATGGCTGTAGCGCTCAGCGATCAGAACGACCTGCTCCGGCACGGTGCCGTCGGGGGCACTCACGATGTACTCGGCCGTGCCTAGGCGTTCCGTGCCGTCGAGGAGCGGCACGAGCAATCGCTCGGTGCCCGTGCCGGACGCGACGCCTGAGGCCATTGACGAACGGATGATCGTCGACGTAGTGAATGTCTGGCCGTGTGCCGTGCCGTCGATGCTCAGAGGCTTGAGCTGCTGGGTCGCGTCGGTGCGTAGAGGGACCAGGGTGCGCTGCTCATGGTCGACCAGGTAGATGACTGTCTCGGTCGCTCCAAATGCTGCTGCCTCCTCGGCCGCCACCGTGGCGATGTCGGACGGTGCAGACAGATGGGTACGTCGCAGGAAGCCGATGAACAGTTTTCCAGCGATCGCGTCGTAGTTCGCCGTCTCCCTCACGGATCGAGTCTGTCAGTCCCCGGCCTCGGATGAATACCGCCAGTGACGCAGGGAAGGCCAACTTCCACCAGCCACAGACAGGAGGACACCGTGCCCACCGCGCGCGAGATCATGACCGAGGGCAGCCAGTACCTCAAGGAAGACAGCACCGTCACGGACGCCGCGAAGAGGCTCGCTGATGAAGGCATCGGAGCCGTGCCCGTGTGTGACGCCGACGGGCACCTGAGGGGTGTGCTGTCGGACCGCGACCTCGTTGTGGAGGTGATTGCTGCCGGTAAGGATCCCGACAGCACGAAGGTGATCGACCTCATTCATGGCGAGGCAGTCACGATCGGTGCGGACGACAGCATCGAGGAAGCCATCCGCACCATGCAGATGCACAAGGTGAGACGACTGCCCGTCATCGATGGCACCGAGTTGGTCGGGATGATCAGCCAGGCCGATATCGCCCGTGCCTGCCCGCCGGAGAAGGCCGGCGAGCTTGTCGCCGCGATCAGCAGCGACTGAGCAGTCGGTCTTTCGAACAAGAGCGGAGTTGACGCGTGTGACGAAGCCGAATGAGGGCGAGACGGACGTCCAATACGACAAGCACCAAGCTTCCAGCCGCGAGATCGGTGGAGTAGCAGACCCTGAGGAGCCGGACCAAGCGAGCACCACCGGGACAACGCCGAACGGAGAGTTCGTCGGCCGGATCGCTGGCGACGACGTTGGCTACGCGGGAGAGACCGGAGCAGAACGGCGCGCTGAGGTCGACGCTGACCGCGACTGACTACGTGTGCTTGCCGGGCGCGCGCACCGTGCTGGGCTAACCCGGCCTGTCGTATGGAAGACGTCAGCCGCTGGCGTGCTCGACGTTCATGTGGTCCAGCGCCCTACGTACCTGCCTGGCGAGGGTGATCGCGTTGCCGGTCTTCACCATGTGAGACCAGAACAACTGCGGGTGTTCACCGATTTCCTGGTTGTACAGGCACTCGTCTGTCCATCCCTGGGCCCGCATTGTCGAGGTCACCTTCTGCACCTCAGGGGCGGTCATCCCGAAATCAGGAACGACAACCGCGCGGCCCCGCCCGAGGGGCATGAACTCGACGTTTGGGGCGATGCCAAGGTCAGGCTTGGCTTTCCGACCGCCAAGCGTCTCGACGTTCTTCCGGTCGACATCGACGTCGACGACGCCATGCGCCTCGATCTGGCTGGTGCCGCCCAATATTTGCCCGAGTTGCTTGGCGGGCAGCGGCGTAGTCGGGTGCTTGGGTGAGGACTGTGGCAGATCGACGTTGGTGGCTGCGACGACGGCGTGAACTTTCTTCGCGAGGCTTTGGGGCGCGCCGGTGCCGCGGAAGTGAATGAACCACACCATGGGCCGGATATCGATGAAGTGCTGATGAAGTGCCTGGAAGACCAGACCCTGGTTCTCGATGGCGTCGATCGTCGGCTGCACCCTGGACCTCGGTACGGCGAGCTCGCCGTTGAACAGCGCATCACCGTTGCTCAAAGACTGGAAGTAGAGCTCGTGTTGTACCTCGAAGTCTTCGGCCAGCTTCGTGCCGTGTAGGTGGTAGCCGCCGCTCCGATCGATATCGATCGTGAGGACGCCACTGCTGTATGTCCCGTCCGCTTGCTCGATCGATTCGATCTGTTTGACGGGCAGCCGATGCGAGCTCGTGGCTGTAGCCGCGGTTGTTGCGGTCGCCGCCGTCGATCCGGCGGAGGCATTGGAGGTGACGACACCGGCGCTGATGCCCGCGATCCCAACGGCTAGCGCAGTGGCTGTGATGATCCAGTGGCGAGAAGTGGCGTTCATACTTTCTTCCTTGTCGACGCGGAGGACTGACTCGCTGCTGGTCAGTGGGTGCGGCGGAATGTTCCCGTCTGCTCGGGATGCATGCTTCGACGGAGGAGCGAAAGAAGTCTGAGAAGGGTCAGGCGCACGAATAGTGCAGGACGTCCAAGATTTGCCAGGCTTGGCGAAACCCACCAAATGTTGTCTATGGATGGCTGACCTGCGGTGTCGCTTGTGTCCCCGGCAGAGGTGCAAAATGTGTGCAGCTGGGGTCTAAGCGCGGTGACCCAGGCTGGCGCCTCGCTGGCCGTGAGCCAGAACCTGCTGAGCTGATCATGGAATCGTCCGTGCTGGCACTGATGACGCTCCGGCCCGGCTCCCTCGATCGTGACCTGATGCGATGGATTGGGACAGGCGAGCGCACTCGGCTGGCATCAGTTGTGGTTGCGGGTGTCACAGGGCTCGGCTCGCTGCTCGTGGCGGCTCCTGCGTCGGCGTTGTCGCCGCTGGGGACTATCACGACGATCGCCGGTGGCTTTCGCTCCGGGCCTGCCACCTCGATCGCACAGGCTCCGGTCACGCTCGCCGCTGGGCCCGGCGGCACCGTCTATGTCGCGGATTCCCACGCGCCCGGGGTGCAAGAGATCGAGCCAGACGGCAACGAGCACGTCGTCGGCAAGCTCTTCTTGGCTCTGGCGGTCGGTGGCGGCGGCGATGTGGCCGGGACCATCACGATCAACAACGTGGTTCAGACGGTGGCAGCCTCGGACTGCGCGGTGGGCATGTGCCCGTTCGGGTATGCGGACGCGATGACGAAAGGCGACACCTACACCGTCGCCGGAACGGGGGCTGCGGGTCCTGCGGGGGATCTTGGCCCCGCAGTCAATGCGAAGCTGGACACCCCTGAGGCAGTCGCAGTTGCACCGAACGGCGACCTGGTGATCGCCGACACCGGTAGTGCCGAGATTCGAGTCGTGGCGGCCGCCGACTGCGCCGCGGGCAGCTGCGGTTTCGGTTCCTCCAGCGCGATGACGAGGGGCTACATCTACGACATCGCCGACGTCGAGGCGGACTCCGTGGCGGTCGATGCTGCCGGCGAGGTGCTGTTCGACAACCAAGGGCCGATCAAGGTGCTGGCGGCAGCATCGTGCCTGGCCGGGACGTGTCCGTATGGCATCGACGGAATGACCGCAGGTCAGGTCTACACGATCAACTCCGCGGTCGAAGGGTTGGGGGCTTCGGCCGCGCTTGCTGTCGATGCGAGTGGGGACGTCGCGGTCGCGGGTGCAGACGGGCGGGAGTATGGGATTTCGCGGTTGGGATGTGCGGCCGCCTGTCCGTTCGGGGTGGCGGGACCGATGACGGCTGGCACGGCCTACCCCATCGCCGGCGACCCTTCTGCGTCAACCCAAGTGGCCGATGGCACGCCGGCGACGAGCGGTGTCCTTGGCGGCGTGCAGGGAGTGGCGGTCGACTCCGGCGGGGACCTTCTGGTGGCAAGCGTTACCGGCGCTGACATTCGACTGGTGGCACCGTCGGACTGTGCCGCGAGCTGTCCGTTTGGTCTGGCCGCGACGACCAAGGGCGACATCTACACCATCGCCGGCTCACCAACGTCGTACAACGGCGACGGGGGCCTCGCCACCAACGCACAGCTGGTCTCCCCGGTAGGCGTGGCGACCGATTCACGTGGTGACGTGCTCGTCTCCGAGGGGTCGTCGGTCGACCCTGCCGCCAACCGGGTACTGCTTGTGGCAGGCGCGGATTGCGCCGTTGGAGGCTGCCCGTTCGGATACGCGGGTGCGATGACCCAAGGCCACATCTACACCGTCGCCGGGGGCGGTACGACGGGGTTCGTTGAAGGCGCGCTCGCCGGCAGCGTGCTGCTGGCGTCGGCCGGGCCGATCGCCATCGACGCTGCGGGCGATCTCGCCGTTGCCGACGTCGCCAATGACGAGATCCTCGTCGTGCCGGCGACGTCGTGCCCGACCGGGAGCTGTCCGTTCGGCTTCCCGGATTCGATGACTCGAGGCCACATCTACCTCCTCAGCGGTCACGGCCCCGGCTTTTCCGGCGACGGCGGACCAGCAGGCAGCGCGCTGTTCGTCCTGATCGGCGGGCTGACCGTCGACTCTGCCGGGAACCTGATCGTTGCCGACTTCGACGAGATCCGGCTCATCGCTTCGTCCTCGTGCCAAGCCGGGGCATGCCCGTACGGCTTCTCGGGAGCGATGACGAAGGGCGACATCTACGCCGTTGCCGGCAACGGCACGCAGGGCTTCTCTGGAGATGGCGGGCCGGCGACCAGCGCGCAGATCGATGAGCCGAGCGGCGTGGCGGTCGATGCCGCTGGCGACATCGTGATCACTGAGGCTCTCAACTACGTTGCGCGGCTCGTCGCGGGTTCGTCATGCCAGGCGGGCCAGTGCCCGTTCGGGTTCCCCGGTGCGATGACCCGTGGCGACATCTACACGGTCGCTGGCGATCACAACAACTTCTTCGTCTCCGGGGACGGTGGTCCGGCGATCGGGGCCGGACTAGGCATCCCGGAGGGGGGCATGACGATCGACCCGGCCGGGGACCTGCTCCTCGACTCCACCGGGATCCTCGTGCCGGGCGGCGCCAACGTTGTCCGGTTGGTCGCCAACGCTTCGTGCTCGGGGAACTGTCCGTTCGGGTACGCCGGTGCGATGACGGCAGGCGACATCTACACCGTCGCGGGCGGCGTGGGTGGGGTGTTCAACGGGGATGGCATCCCGGCTCTGACCACCGCGTTGTCCGCACCGCACGGACTCGCGGTCGACGGCGACGGCAGCCTGCTCATCGACGACGCCGCGCCGAACGGCCGGGTACGTGCGGTCAGCGGGCCGGCGTTTGCGCCCGTGACGGTGAGCGCACCGAGCGCGTCGACCACCTACGGAACCATCCCGACGCTTGCGCCGAAGGGCTACTCGTCCGGTCTGGACCCGGTGATCCCTGCCACGTGCTCGACCACCGCGACGATGACCTCGCCACCTGGCACCTACCCGGTGACGTGCAGCGGCGGCTTCGCGCAAGGAGAGACGTTCACGTCCGGCACCGCCGGGACGCTGACGGTGACGCCCGCGCCGCTGACCGTGACGGCGTCCAGCGCGACGATCGCACCGGGGGACCCGATCCCGGCGGTCACCGCGTCGTACTCCGGCTTCGTCAATGGCGAGACCGCCGCCAGTTTGACCACAGCACCGACCTGCTCGACGACGGCGACGTCGTCCAGCTCGGTGGGGACGTATCCGACCACCTGTTCCGGGGCAGTCGACGCGAACTACGCGATCACCTACGTTGCGGGCACGGTCAGGATCAAGGCGCCATCGAGTGGCGGGGGCGGCCCGCCGTACACGCCTCCCGCAGTGGGCAACCCGACGATCACCGCGAAGGTGACGAGTGCGACCCCGAAGACGCACGGCTGGTACCGGTCGCCGGTGACGGTCAGCTTCACCTGTACGGCGGGATCGGCGGCGTTGGCTGCGACGTGCCCCGGTCCGGTGACGGTGCGCCACGCCGGCGCGAAGCAGAATGTCACCGAGAGAATCACCGCGATCGATGGGGGGTCGGCGTCGGTGACGGTGACGGTGAGCATCGACCGGACCGGTCCGCACGTCGCTGTGCATGGCGTGAAGAACGGCCACACGTATCGCGCCGGCCACGGGCCTCACGTGACCTGCGTGGCGCGCGACGCACTGTCAGGCCTGGCCGCGCGGTGTCGCGTGACATCCACGCATCACCGTCGCGGCGGATTCCGACACGTGCACTACATCGCCTCAGCCACCGACGTCGCCGGGAACACGACCCGCATCCAAGGCAGCTATCGCGTCCGCAGGAAGAGCTCCACCTGACTGAGCCAGGCCTTTCCGTCGAGGCCAACCATGCGGGCGCCGCTATGCGTACGCCTTGATTGGCGGGTGACGGCAATGGACGTCCCTCGCAGGCCCGCCGCGGCGACGCCTTCGGTCAGTCCATGATCGTGGCGGCGTAGATCGTGCTGCTGCCGACGTCGTGCATGGTCGCTTGTCCCGGCCCGGTCTCGTTCACAGCCGGTCGACAGGTGCGCCACATCGGCTCCTCATGATTGCTCGGCACTCTCTGCCTCGTCACCAAAAGACGAGGAGCGCCACCATGAACGAAGACCGCCCGACCCGCCTGTCCGGAGTGCGCCGATTGCTCTCAAGCGGAAGAACTCGATTGTTCGTGGCCACAACAGTGATGTGTCTGGCGATCGCCGTGGGACTGATCGTCGGCTTCGGCTCATCGCCATCCGCATCGCCTGCGTCGTCCGCGGCGACGGCTGGACACCTTGCGCACGGCGGCGGCGGGTTGACCGGCGGTGCTGGAGGTGGGGCTTCCAACGCCAGGTCGGGGCCAGCCGCCGGCGGCGCTGCCGGCACGGTGAGCAGCCTGTCCGCGTCGGGCTTCACGATGTCGACATCAGCGGGTCAGCAGGTGGCTGTCACTGAGACGTCCGCGACGGCATACAAAGACGGTGCGAAGTCGACCTCGGCGGCGGCCGTCACAGCGGGCGAGTCAGTGCTCGTACTCGGCACGACCAACGGGACGACCATTACGGCTACGCAGGTCATCTCACAGGCAACCGACGACGGATCGACGCCCTCATCGGCGGCCGGTGTGGTGCCCTTCCAGCAGGGTGCGCCGACGACCGCGAAGCAAGCCGGCACGGTCCCGGCCGACTACACCGAGGGCTCGGGCACGATTGTCAGTGGAACCCTGGCGAACAAGGCAACCGAGGCCGCGCTTGCCGCCTACCCCGGCGGTGTCGTGGACCGGGTGGTGAAGTTGAGCAACGGCGAGTACGAGGTACACAACATCGGCGTCAACTGGCCACACCACGTGTTCGTCACCGGCGACTTCAAGGTAGTCGGCGCCGACTGATCGCAAGGATCGATAGGCCGCCCGTCGAGGCGGGACGATTCACCTCGGCCGCTAGGGCACCAGCGCATTGAAGATGTCGACGAGTTCGTCGATTATCCGCTCGACTGTCAGGTTGAGGGCACCGTCGTGCAGCGCGAGCCCGACCTGGGTGATCGCACCTGCAAAGGCGTAGGCGCGCAGCCGCAGCGCAGCGTCGTCCTGTCCGTCGACTCGGGGCGTGAAGGCGAACCAGAGCTCGACCGCACGCGTTGCGAACCCATCGCCATAGCGAGCGAGCGTGCCGGTGCGGCCCTCGACGGCGAGCAGCCGGACGATTCGTGGATCGGCGAGTGCGCCGTTGAAATACGCGGTAAGGGCCGGTCGTGGATCCTGCCCGCCACCGGCCATGATCGCCGGAACCACCTGTTCGACAAGGCGGTCGGTGACCTGCTCGAAGACCGCGCTAGCAAGCTCGTCGATCGAGGCGAAGCTTTCGTAGAAGTACCGCTTGGTGAGCCCTGCCTCAGCGCAGATGTCCACGATCCCGACGGCGGCAACGCCCCGCGTCCCGAACAGCTCGAGCCCGGCATCGACGAGTCGCTGCCGGCGTTGCTCGCGGCGCCGCTCGGCGGTGACACCGCCGTAGATCCGGGTGCCCACCGGGGCGGTGTCCATCACGGTCGACCCCTCCGCCGCTATTTGACACTCGAAGGTATCAGATCGTACGGTCAGCTGGACTAAGTGATCCGTACGAGTATCAGATGGAGCCTGGAGTGCCCCTACCGCTCGATCCCGACGGCCTGGTCTGGCAGCACTTCGGTCGGCTGCCCGCGCATCGGCTGAGCAACGGCCTGCGTGAAGCGATGTTGCAGAACATGCACCCCGAGCTCGCTGCCGGAGTGGAGTTGCAGTCGACGTTCTTCGAGGACCCGCTGGCCCGTGGTCGGCGTTCGATCGGACCGATCATGTCGGTGGTCTACGGCGGCGCCAACGCACCTGAGTGGGGCAAGCTGATCCGCGGGTTCCACGGGCCGATCAAGGGCGTCGACCGCTATGGCCGCCCCTACAGCGCGCTCAACCCCGACACGTTCTTCTGGGCGCACGCGACGTTCGTCGAGGACATCGTCACCGGCCGCGAGCTCACCGGCTTCCCGCTGTCGGAGGCCGTTAAGCAGGCGCTGTATCTCGAGTCGGTTGACTGGTATCGCTTGTATGGCGTGAGCATGAAGCCGGTCCCGCCGGACTGGGATGCCTTCCAGCAGTACTGGGAGCACATGGTTACCAACGTCCTGGAGGACACCAGGCCGGTGCGTGAAGGCTTTCGGATGTACCGCACCGCACCCGCCCCGACCAGCGCCCGTCTCTCTGCACGAGTCAACGCAGTCATCGGCCCGTACCTGCTCAAGCCGTTCGTACAGACCCCGCTGATGAAGTTGATGCTCTGGCTGACGGTCGGCGCGCTCGGGCCTGTCCTGCGGGATCGACTCTGCCTGGATTGGACGACCTCGGACGAGCTTCGTTACCGCGCTCATCTGAAGGTGGTGCACCAGCTGATCCGCGCGGTCCCTGACGAGCGGCAGTACCTCCCACTGGCCCGCGAAGCCCGTGATCACTACCGCGCCACCGGGGAGGTGGCGGCGATCCCGGTGCCGGTGCTCGACCACGCCAACACCGGCCCGCTCAACCTCGAGAATCCCTCACAACCATCGGCTGACATCGCCAACAGATCGGGAGCACCCAGATGACCGAAGTAGCGCACGACCTTCTCGCTGGGCTTGCCGGCACTTGGCAACTAGACCCGAAACGAACGACCGTCGAGTTCCACACCACCGCGATGTGGGGGCGGGTCAAGGTCGTGGGCACCGTCGATGCTGTTCAGGGCGGCGGAACTATCGGCGATGGGGGAGCCGTGTCGGGAGAGCTGGTCATGGATGCGGCCTCGATCGACACCCAGATCAACCGGCGTGACAGACACCTTCGAGGCAAGGGCTTCCTCGACGTATCGAGCTACCCGACTCTCACGTTCACACCCTCAGAAGCTGCGTCGCTTCCTGACGGAACCGTGGTGCTCAAGGGGTCGCTACAGATCAAAGACCAGACGCGTCCGATCGAGGTCATCGTGACCTTGACCGCCTCATCAAACGAGCGGATAACAATCGGCGGCGCGGCGACGATCGACCGACGGCAATGGGGAGTATCTCGGGCACCGCTCGGCGCCGGGCTAGTCAACCGTGTGCATGTGACCGCGGAGTTCGTTCGACGAGCTCCGGCGAGAACTTGACCCGCCTCAGACCGCGATTGACCTGCGGTTTCGCCTGTGCCCCCGGCAGTTCGTTCAAGACCCGGCAAACAGCCCAACGTTGGCCGGAGGGTTCCGTACCGCGTTGACCAAGAAGTGATACCAGCCGTGCAGTGGACCAGCCCTACGCGACTGTGAATCGCGCGATCGACGCATGTAGCGCGTCGGCGAACTGGTTCAGCTGCGCGACTGCTGCCGCCGTTTGTCGTGACCCGTATGCAGACTGTTGAGACACATCTGAAACCTGACTCATCGCGGTCACCACCTGGTCGGAGGCGCTCCGCTGCTGCTGAGTGGCGATGGAGATCTCGCGTGCGGCCGTCGTGGTCTCCTCGACCATCGCGGCAATTCGATCCAAAGCCACGACCGCTGCTTTCGCCAACTCGGACCCGTCGCGCGCTTGCACCGACCCGAGCTCGGTGGCGGCAATCGTTGCTTGGGTCTCGCCGAGGATCTCGCCGACTATCTGCTTGATCTGACTGGTCGACTCCTGGGCGCGCTCCGCAAGCTTGCGCACTTCAGCAGCG
Source organism: Mycobacteriales bacterium (assembly GCA_036268405.1). Taxonomy (GTDB): domain Bacteria; phylum Actinomycetota; class Actinomycetes; order JAFAQI01; family JAFAQI01; genus DASZTV01. The sequence continues at coordinate 4,487 of DATAUF010000154.1, read as the reverse complement.
ACCACCGCGAAGCCGCGGCCGTGCTCGCCGGCTCGCGCCGCTTCGATCGCCGCGTTCAACGCGAGCAGGTTTGTCTGGTCGGAGAGTTCATCGATCACGTTGATGATCCGGCCGATCTGTTGACTCTTCTCACCCAGCGTCGTCGCGCGCAGTGCGATCGCATCGACGTGATCGACGATGCCTTCCATCGCATGGACGCTCGCGTCGACCGCGGTACGTCCCTGCTCGCCGCATAGCAGCGTCTCGGCGGCGTAGCGGGCAACGGAGTCGGCGGTCTCGGCGATCTGGGCGGCGGTAGCAGCGAGTTCTTCGATGGTGGATGTCGTTTCGGCGACGGCGGATGACTGCTGGCTGGCACCCGCCGCGTGTGCTTCCGCAAGCGCGAGCAACTCGCTTGCGCTGGCGCTCACCTGGTCGCCGCCAGCCCGGACCTGGCCCACCAGTTGGTGGAGGCCGCCAAGGGTGTTGTTGAACGCCTCGCCGAGCACCTTCAGATGTTCGTGGTCCAGATCGTCTTCGACTCGGACAGCGAGGTCACCGCCGGCGGCCCGCTGCAGGATCTGCGCGAGCTGCGCGACCTGATTCGACAGCTGCGTCCGGGCCTCGTCGGTCGAATCGAAGCTGCGCCAGGCGAACGATGCGACTAGCCCACCCACGACGCCGACGATCAGGGTGATCAGCGAGTACGTAGCCAACACGGCCGCGTGCGCTCGGTCGAAGTCCCCCTGTGCCGCCGCGATCACCAAGAGCGCTGTGGCGGTGGCAACGCTCATTCCGACGTACTGAAGCGGGTTGTTGGTGCCTGCCGCCATCAGCACACACAGCGGGAACAGGATCCACATGGGCCCGTCGATGCCATTGGTAGTCACGACCGTGCCGGCCACGAAGATCCAGATCAGTGCTCCACCGAGCACATCTAGGGCGTCGGTCTCACGGATTCCCACTCGACGGCTACGGCGTCGGTCTCGGAGTAGAGGAAGCGGCGCCGCCAACAGGCCTAGGGCAATGAAGCCCGCGGTGAGCGCCAGGTCGTGGCGGTGATGGGGAACGCCCACCGTGCTCCGCACGGTGGTTCCGATGATGGCCACGCCAACCAACGACCAGGCGACGATGCCTGCGAACCGCCCCCTGTCGCGATTGTCGTTCACTAGTTCCGGACCAGCTCGACCTTGCGCCATCCGTTGAGGATCACGCTCGGGTTGGGCTCGAGCGGAGCGTCAGCGAGCCGCACATGGGGCAGGTGAGGCAACAGCGCACCTACCGCGCTAGTGACTTCTTGGAGGGCCAGGTGTGAACCAAGGCAGAAGTGAATGCCGTGGCCGAACGAGAGGTGCCTGGCGCGAGGTCGGTTGATGTCGAACTGGTCCGGGTCCTCGAACTGGTCCGGATCTCGGTTGGCCGCCGCCAGGTGCAGGGCGATGACGCCCCCCTTGGGGATGGCAGTGCCAGCGACCTCAAGGTCCTGCGTCGCTTCTCGGAAGGCGATCTGAATCGGGGCCGTCAGACGATTCGCCTCATCGACAGCGGCCGGCAGCAGTGACGGGTCCGCGGACAGCAGCCCCAGCTGCTCCGGATTCGAAAGGAGCTCGACGACGGTATTGCCGATGAGGTTGGTGGAGGTCTCGTTACCCGCGACCATGATCGTGACCGCCAAGGTCAGGGTCTCGACTGTCGTCAGTGCTTCGTCGTCGACGGCACGAAGCATGGCGCTGATGACGTCATCCTTCGGATCCGCGCGCCGTGCCTCGATCAGTGGCACGTAGAACAGCGCGAACTCGCGCAGCGTGGTGAGCAGGCCGAGCTGTCCTTCAGGTGTGGTGCGGATGTCACCGACGGCACTCGCGGCGAACCCGTCCGACCACTGCTTGACCTGGTCATAGCCAGCGCTGTCGATTCCGAGGATGTCGGCAATCATCTCAACTGGCAGCGGCACGGCCAGCCGTTCGATGACGTCGAAGCCATCGAGGTCACCGGCTCCCTGCATGCATCGGTCGACGATCGCCGTGATGGTGGTGGCCATCGTCGCGATCCGGCCCGGGGTGAATCCCCGGCTCACGATCCGGCGTACCCGGGTGTGCTCCGGAGGGTCGGCGGAAGCGATCGCCTGCGCAGTTGCCAGCTCATCGAGATCGATCGGCATGGACGAGGCGATGCTGAGCAGACGCTCGATGAGGTCAGCGTCTGGGTCGGCCGCTTCCCCCGCCGCCTGGCCCTCGTACGGGTTCGGCCTTGAGGAGAACAGCTCCGGCTGAGACTGGATCGCTTTGACGTCCTCGAACCTTGCGGCAACCCAAAGATCGTCCGCCGCGCGATAGAGCCCGGGCTGCGCTCGTAGTCCGGCGTAGACGGCAGGACGTGACTCGCGCGGACCCGGCGAGAACAGGTCGAACTCGAAACGTTCGCTGGTCGCCGTCACTGTGCACCCGCTTCGGCTGGAGTGATCTGCTGGAACAGTTGACTCAGATCGCCGTAGACCCAGCTGCAGGTAACTCGCTCGCCCTGAAGCTCGTAGACCTCGCACGTGTCGACATCTATCGGTCGCTGGTGCGGTGCGAATCCCAGGTAGTCCCGGACGTGCACCCCGGTGAGACGCCAACGAGCGCACGCATAGCGGTCGTCGCCGAACAACATCTCCTCATGCAAGAACAGACCGTCGAACGCCTCAGCAAGCAGGCGGAAGTTGTCCGCAATGTCGGAAAGCGCGATCGGCGTCGCGATCCCTGGCACCCACCTCGGGCACTCCGGATCGAAGTGGGCCAGATATCCATCGAGGTCGCCGCTGTTGAGTGCCGCCACCGCCGAGCGGACGGCGATGACTGCCTTGCTCGCTGAGGGGTCGGCCACGCTGCGTCCCGTCGCTCGTGAGGGTCCGCGCGCTTGACGCCCGCGGTCGCCATTCAGGCCACTGAACGTAACCCAGGTCCTGGGGATCACTCAATAGAGGTCGAGTGCGAGCGAGGCCAGCTCGCCATCACGGCTCGGCGGCTCAGTAAAAAGGCTACTGTAAGCCGCGACATGGAGCTGACCGACTTCCGCCGCGGCCTGGGTGAATGGCTGGATCACAACGCTGACGACCTCCAAGCGGGCGTTCCTTTTGCCAGCGCTGTGGCCGATCGGCTCAGCCGCCAGCGTGACGTGCAACGACGGCTGCATGACGCGGATTGGATGCGCTTCGGGTGGCCGGAACGGGTCGGCGGCCTCGGCGGGTCGGTGCTGTGCCGGGCTGTTCTTGGTGAGGAGCTCACCTCGCGCGGGATCGTCCACACAACCACATGGTCGATGCACGAGGTGCTCGGGCCCGCGGTCGTGGAGTACGCCGACCCGGCGCTGGTTAGTGAGGTATTTCCCCGACTGCTTCGCGGCGAGGAGACGTGGTGCCAAGGGTTCTCCGAACCCGACGCCGGAAGCGACCTGGGCTCGCTGCGGACCACGGCGACACCGGTCGCCGACGGTGACAGCTGGGTGATCAACGGCGAGAAGCTATGGACCAGCTTCGCGCACCACGCAGCCCGTTGCGTGGTGCTGGCTCGGACCGGTCCTCCTGGCTCCGGCTCGGCGGGAATCTCGGCGTTCTTGGTCGACATGAACGCCCCGGGCGTCATGGTTCGACCATTGGCAACGATGGCCGGTGTCGATGAGTTCTGCTCGACGTCGTTCGTCGACGTGGTGGTGCCGAACGGCCGATTGATCGGTCGGGTTGGCGACGGCTGGAAGACCACCGCATTCATCCTTGCGTGCGAACGCGGACCGATCTTCTGGCAGCGAGCGAGCTGGCTCGCCCGACATCTCGAGCTCCTCCTGCCGCAGGCCGCCGACCCCAGATCGCACGCGCTGCTGGGCGAGGCCTTCCAGTCACTGTGGGCCTTTCGTGCGCGTTCACTGTCGACCCTTCGCGCAATGGAAGATGGCTCGCTCCCCGGTCCGGAGGCGTCGATCGACAAGATCCTCATCGCGAACGCCGAACAGGCCGTCTTCGAGTTGGCAAAGGAGGTGCTAGCGGGCGATCTGGAGCTCACCGACAGCCCCGAGGCTGAGATGTGGCGCAGTGAGTGGGCCTATTCGCGAGCGGCGACCATCTACGGAGGCACCAGCGAAATCCAGAAGGACATCGTCTCGTCGAGATTGCTCGGCCTCCCGAGGGGAGCATGAGCGCGGTGACCGACGACCACCTCGTCCAAGGCACACTTTCCGGCCTTGCCGACGCCTACGACCGAGAGGCGCTTGACGCCGCACTCGACGACTTCGGCTTCACCGATCTGATCCAGGAGTCCGCGCAGCTCGGCGTCAGTGCACTGTTTGCCGCCCTCGGACGTGCGGGCTCTTCCTGCGGGGCGCTCAACGACGTCTTGACCGCCGCCGTGCAGTCGACGACCGGCGCTGACGTGTCCGGCGACACCGTCTTGCTGCCGCAACCGGGTGTGGAGTACCCGGCAACGATCGATGACGGCGCCCTCACCATCCGTGGACTGACGATCGGATCGCGACCC
>DATAUF010000153.1:0-4696 GCA_036268405.1 Mycobacteriales bacterium | reverse complement strand
AACCCGTAGTCCTCGAGCTGCATCAGCACCATCGGCCCGAAGTGGTCGTAGAGCAGCGCGACATCGACGTCCGCGGCGGTGACGCCTGCCATGTCGTACATCCGTTTGGCGACCGGGCGGTGACCCGACGAGGCGAAGTAGTCGTCTGGCTGCTGGAACCAGGTGAAGATGGCCGTGCTCCATCGGCCCATCCCGCCGTGGGCCGATCCCATGATGTAGACCGGCGGGTGGCGGAGGTCCTTGGCCCGGTCGGCCGAGGTGACGACCACGGCGACCGCACCGTCGCTTTCCATCGTGTAGTCGAGCAAGCACAACGGGTCGGAGATCATCCGCGAGTTGAAGTAGTCGTCCATTGTCAGCGGTTCGGTGCGCAGCGCGGTCGGTCTTGTCATGGCGAAGTCGCGTTGGTTGATCGCGACATGCGCGAAGTGCTCGCGGGTGGTGCCGTACTGATGCATGTGTCGCTGGGTGAGGATCGAGAAGCTGTGACCGGGGGAGGCCATTCCGGCGTTCGCGATGAACCCCAAGACCGGTGGGATCCCTCCAGAGCTGTACGGGCCACCCGATGACAGCGCACCTCCAACACTGCCACCGGACTCGCGGGTGCCGCCGAGCCGTCGCGCAGCTTGCTGCAGCGTCATCACCGAGATGACGCACTCTGCCTGGCCGGTCGCGACGGCCGCCGCGGCCAGCCCGAGCGATCCGGCGCTGCCTCCTCCGCCCGAGGTCAGGGTCGCCGAGAACCGCACCTCGGGGATGCCGAGGATCGCCGCGATCTCCGCGGGGTCGATCGGCGCCGAGTACAGCGCGAACCCGTCCACGTCCCGGATGGTCAGTCCCGCGTCATCGACGGCGCTCAGGATTGCCCGGCAAGCGAGCTCGGTCTCGGTCAGCGGAAGCGATTCGCCCCGGCGGTAGTAGGGCGTCGCGCCCACCCCGACGATCGCGGCCTCGTCCTTCATTCTCTTGGTCCCCATTCGCAATCGTGATCCACAACGCGATCAGTGCACTGTATTGCAGCCGTCCAGCGAGGCCGTCTTGGCAGCAGCGACTAGCTGATCAGCGGGTCCCGCGGCAGGCCAAGGATTCGCTCACCGATCTGGTTCCGTTTGATCTCCGAAGTACCACCGGCGATCGACAGCGCTCGATTCAGCAGCACCATGATCCCGCTGATCGCGCCATCGCCGTCGACGAACAAACTCTCTGAACCGCCCAGCTCGGTGAAGATGGCTGCGGCGTCCTGGCTGAGCTCGGACAGCACCAGCTTGGTGACGTTGCCTTCCGGACCTGGCCCGCTGCCGGCGAGCGCCCGACTTGCGCTGCGAAGATTGAGCAGCATCATTCCCTCGTGTCGAGCGGCGTATCGGCCAACCCGGGCAGCCCCTCCCGCGAGCCGTTCCGGATGAGCGCTCAGCGGCCGAATGAACTCGGTGGCGGGGGTAGACAGGCCTTCCCCGCCGCCGATGCTGACGCTCTCGTTGCCGAGCGTCGCGCGCGCGATCGTCCATCCACCGTCGATCGGTCCGACCACGTCGTCGTCGGGCACGAACACATCGTCGAAGAAGACCTCGTTGAAGTCCGACTGTCCGGTGGTCATGCGAAGCGGCCGAACCTGCACTCCGGGCGCCTTCATGTCGATCACCATCGTCGTGATTCCTTGGTGCTTCGCCACCTTGGTGTTCGTTCGAATCGTGGCGAGACCGAAGCCGGCCAGGTGCGCGCCGCTGGTCCACACCTTCTGCCCGTTGACGATCCAGCCTCCTTCGGTACGCACCGCGCTGGTGCGGACCCCTGCGGCGTCGGAGCCGGCACCGGGCTCGCTGAACAGCTGACACCAGATCACTTCCTGGTTGAGGGCCGGGCTGACCCAACGATCGACCTGCTCGGCGGACGCGTGCTGGATCAAGGTCAGAATGACCCAGCCGGTGATGGCGTAGCTCGGACGCTTGAGTCCGGCGTCAGCGAACTCCTGCTCGATCACGAGCTGCTCGACCGCGCCGGCATCGCGCCCCCAAGGCTTGGGCCAGTGCGGCATCACGTAGCCGGTTTGGATCAACGCGGCGAGTTGATCGGTCCGATCGAGACTGCTGACTGAGCTCGCAAACTCGCGGACGTCCAGCCGGAGCGCATCTGCCTCGGGCGGCAGGTCGACCGACCGGATCCGGCGGACGCCGCCGCGGACGTGGTCCGTGCAAGCCTCCGCCACGAGGTCGGGGTCGAGGAGGATCTGCAATGCGGTGGCGCGGCGTAGGTAGAGGTGCGCATCGTGTTCCCACGTCATCCCGATGCCGCCATGAACCTGGATGTTGAGGTTCGCGCAGAGGTAGCCGGCCTCGGCGGCGAGCGTTGCCGCGATGGCAGCGGCGTAGCTCAGCTGCTCACCGCCGGACTCGGCGGCTCGAGCGCCATCCCAAACCGCGGCCGTCGCGAGCTCCGTGGCGACGAGCATGTTCGCGCAGTGATGCTTCACCGCCTGGAACATGGCGATCGGCCGACCGAACTGCTCGCGCACCTTGGCGTACTCCGACGCTTGAATGGTGCACTCGCGGGCGACGCCGACGGCCTCCGCCGAGAGAATCAGCCGCGCGAGGCCCGTCATCGTCTGACCCGCGCCCGGGATCACTCTTGCCGGCGCCTGGTCAAGGGAGATCCTTGACGCGCGACGGGTCGGATCAAGGTTCGGCGGCGTTTCGATCGAGACGCCGTCGTCGCTGGCATCGACGACCAGAACGTCGTCGCCGGCTGCGATGACAAGGAGGTCGCACGAAGCGTCACCCAACGCGGCGAGGCCGTCCGCGGACGCCCGATTGTCATGCCGCTCCACCGCGCCTGTTAGCACGATCGCAGCGGTCTTCGTCCCGTCCGCGAGGCCGGCGAGAAAGGCGCGCTTGGTGTCGGCGTCCGCGCATCGCTGGAGGACGGCGCTGGCGATGACGGTCGGCACAAACGGTCCCGGCGCGATCGCCCGGCCGAGCTCCTCGACGACGATGACGAGCTCTTCGAGCCCATAGCCAAGTCCACCGTCCGACTCGTCAACATGCAGGCCCAGCCAGCCAAGCGAGGCAAGCTCGCCCCAGAACGACGGTGGCCCGTCGCTGTCCGCCTCGAGCAAGGCACGAGCCGCAGCTCGTGACTCGTGCTTGCGAAGGAAGTCGGAGGCCGTATCGGCCAGCAAGCGATGGGTGTCGGTGATCGCGATAGACATAGATAAAGAGTACCCTCTATTGTTGCCCGGTGTCAGTTGAACTGGAAGGTGGGAACACCCGATGAAGCTAGGCGCAACCGTGGGCATGAGAGGAAGCCCCGGAGGATTCGTACGACATCTGCAACAGCTCGAGCAGGCAGGTGTCGAGTTCTTCTGGACCGGCGAGGCCTACACCGCCGATGCCGTCTCCACGATGGGGTTCATCGCGGCTTCGACCGAGCGCGCGCAGATCGGGTCGAGCATCCTTCCGCTGTATACGCGGACACCGTCCCTGTTGGCGATGACGGCCGTCGGCCTCGACCAGCTGTCCGGCGGGCGGTTCAACCTCGGCCTGGGGGCTTCCGGGCCGCAGGTCATCGAGGGCTTTCACGGCGTTGAGTACGACAAGCCGATCGCCCGGACCGCTGAGATCATCGAGATCTGTCGTGCGGTCTGGCGACGAGAGCGTCTGGAGCATGCGGGCCCGCTTTATCCCGTTCCACTCGGGGAGGGCCGGGGTACCGGACTTGGCAAGGCACTCAAGCTCATCACGGTGCCGGTACGGGACCGGATCCCCATCTACCTGGCCTCACTCGGTCCCAAGAACGTCGAGCTGACGGCGGCGGTTGCGGAGGGATGGTTGCCGCTGCACTTCTGGCCGGATCGGGCGAGCGACGTATGGGGGAGCGCGCTGGCGGCGGGCAGTGCGCAGCGCGCCACAGATCTTCCGCCGCTCGAGGTCGTCGCCGGCGGCCCGCTTGCGATCGGCGACGATCTCACGCTGATGCGCGAGCAGGCGCGCCCGAGCCTCGCGCTGTACTTCGGCGGCATGGGCGCCCGCGGCCGCAACTACTACAACGACGTGCTCCGGCGGTATGGATTCGAAGAGGTCGCCGACAGCATCCAGGATCTCTACCTGTCCGGCCGGCGGAAGGAAGCGGCCGCGCTGGTTCCCTCCGAGCTCGTCGAGGGGTTGTCGCTCGTCGGCGACGAAGGCTTCGTCAAGGACCGGATCGCGGCTTACCGGGACGCCGGCGTCACGATCCTGAACGTGTATGCGGTAGGTCCGGACCCGATCAGGGACATCGAGAAGGTTGCCGGCTGGCTGACCTGAGCTAAACGCCAGCACCCAGCCCGCGGAAGACGAAGCGAACGGTGGAGTCGACGACATCCTGCTGGGCTCGTTTGCCCGCCACGCCGCGAAGTCGGGCGGAGGTGTCCCAGGCGATCGCGCTGATCGTGGCCGCATCTTGGATGTCGTTGATGGCGGGGAACGAGCCATCCGATCTCCCTGCGGCTAGCGCGGTCGACAACGGCGCAAGGATCATCGCTCGGACGCCGACCAGCTGTTCCGGCGTGACCGCCCGCATGGCCGATGCGGATCCGAGCACAGCGGCGCGACCTGCGCGCGGGCGGCCGAGGCCGAAGCCGAGGATCTCCTCCAGCCACACCTTGACGGCCGCGGCGGGAGTTTCGGTTGCCTGAACTCTTGCCGTCAGTGCTGCGGCAAAT
>DATAUF010000152.1:0-59286 GCA_036268405.1 Mycobacteriales bacterium | reverse complement strand
CGCAGCACCGACATCACCGGACCGATCCCGCTGCCCGCCGCAACTCCGAGGTAGCGCCGCGCAGAAGCAGCCTCGACCGAGATCGTGAACCGGCCCATCGGCGCCAGCGTCTCCAGCACGTCTCCCGCCGCAAGGGCGGTGTTCGCGAGCGTCCCGAACACGCCGCCGGGCAAGTGCTTCACGGCAACGCGAAGCTCGTTGTCGGCGACGCCGCTGCAGATCGAGTACGACCGGGTCACCGGCTTCGCGTCCGGTCCTGGCACCCGGAAGCCCACGAACTGGCCGGGAGAGAAGCGGAAGACCTCGCTGAGCTCCGGCGGCACCTCGAGCGCCACGGACACGGTGTCGGAGGTCTCGCGACGGACGTCGGAGACTCGAAGTGAATAGAAGGTGCGCGCCACGACGCAGCCTCAGTGGACCTTGAAGTAGTCGAACGGCTCGCGGCACGCGACGCACCGCCACAGTGCCTTGCATGGTGTCGACCCGAATGCTGCCAGCTGCTCCACGTCACCGGATCCGCACTGCGGGCAGGATGCAGGGCGATCGTCGTCGATCATCGGCAGTACCGCGCGGCCATTGGGTGGTGTGATCCCGTAGCCGAGAAGCTTCTCCCGACCGGGCTCGCTCAGCCAGTCGGTGGTCCACGGCGGCGAGAGCTGGATGTGAACGTCGACCTCGTCGTACGTCGCGGCGAGCCCCGCGCGGATGTCCGCGGTGATGACCTCGGTCGCGGGGCAGCCGGAGTACGTCGGCGTGATGGTCACCACGACGCCGCGTCCGTCGGCCGACTCCGAGACCTCGCGGACGATCCCCAGGTCGAGCACCGACAGCACCGGGATCTCCGGGTCCGGGATGTCGGCGAGCACCTGCCAGGCCCGGGCGATCACGGTGGTCACCATGTCGCCCCCGGATGTGTCCGGGCAAGGGACTGCATCTCGGCGAGCAGCTCGCGCCTAGCCTCAGCGCAAGATGCGAGTGCCTCGGCATCGAGCGCGGCGGGTGAGGGCACGGGAAGGGTCGCCTCGACCAGCGCGTCCGCAACAGACTCGCGCCACCCGGGCATCGCGATCTCGGTCGTCAGCGGCCACAGCTCGTCCAACGCGGTGAGCATCCGAAGGTGCGACTCCTCGGTCCCGTCGCCGAGCCGCACGACCCACGCCCGTGAGTGCCGGCGGTGGTAGGCGTTCTCCTTCACCGCCTTCTCGGCGACCCCTCGCACGACGTCGTCGTCGTGCGTCGTCCAGCCAGCCCACACCTGCCCCAGCCAGCTGTCGGCGAACAGCTGTCGCAACATCGTCCGCGCGAAGTCGCCGTTCGGCGCCGCACACAACGCGGGGTTGTCGAAGGTATCGGCGTCGCGGAAGTACGCGAGCTGGTCCTCGTCGCCGAGCATGCCGAGAAGTCCGCGGGCTTGACCCAGTAGATCGAGGGCGATGTTGCCGACGGCGACGTCCTCCTCCATGGTCGGCGCATTGCCGACCCACTCGGTCAGGCGGTGGGAGAGCAACAAACAGCCATCGGCGACCGTCGCGACGGACGGCGCCTGAGCGGTCGCCTCAGAGGTTGGCGACACCGTCAGGAACCTCGAAGTACGTCGGGTGCCGGAAGTCCTTGTCCATCGCCGGCTCGAACAGCTCGTCGGCGTCGGCAGGGTCGCTGGCGACGATCGCCGTCGATGGCACGACCCACAGGCTCGCCGCCTCGCCTCGCCGGGTGAACACGTCGCGTGCGTTCTCCAGCGCCATCTCGGCGTCGTCGGCATGGATGCTTCCGACATGCGCGTGGTGCAGGCCGCCGCGGGCTCGGACGAAGACCTCCCACAGCGCCATCAGCTACGCCGCGGTTCGCGAAGCTTGTTTCGCGGCGTACGCCGCGGCCGCCTCGCGGGCCCATGCACCTTCGGTGTGGGCCCGGGTACGCCGCTCGAGTCGTTCGGCGTTGCAGGGTCCGTCCCCGGCAAGCACGCGGCGAAACTCGTCCCAGTCCGGCTCGCCGAAGTGCCAGTGCCCGCTGTCCTCGTCGTACGCCAACTCGCCGTCCGGGATCCGCAGCCCGAGGAAGTGTGCCTGCGGGACGGTCGCGTCGACGAAGCGCTGTCGCAGCTCGTCATTGCTGAACCGTTTGATCCGCCACCGAATCGACTGCGCGCTGTGCGGCGAGTCGTCGTCATGAGGTCCGAACATCATCAGGGACGGCCACCACCAGCGGTCGAGCGCATCCTGGGCCATCGCGCGCTGCGCAGCGGTGCCGCGAGCCAGCGTCACGAGGATGTCAAAGCCCTGCCGCTGGTGGAACGACTCCTCCTTGCAGACCCGCTTCATCGCCCGTGCATATGGGCCATAGGAGCATCGGCACAGTGGCACCTGGTTCATGATCGCGGCACCGTCGACGAGCCAGCCGATCGCACCGATGTCGGCCCACGTCGGCGTCGGGTAGTTGAAGATCGAGGAGTACTTCGCAGTGCCGGTGAGCAGCCCGTCGACCATCTCGTCCCGGCTCGTACCGAGCGTCTCGGCGGCGGCGTACAGATAGAGGCCATGGCCGGCCTCGTCCTGCACCTTTGCCAGCAGGATCGCCTTGCGCCGCAGACTCGGCGCCCGGGTCAGCCAGTTGCCCTCGGGTTGCATCCCGATGATCTCGGAATGGGCGTGCTGGGAGATCTGGCGCACCAGGGTCTTGCGGTAGGCCTCTGGCATCCAGCTGTCGGACTCGACCTTGCCCTCGCCGGCGACGTGAGCCTCGAAGCGCTCGAGTCTCGTGTCGGCGTCCATGTCTGCGACGGTAGGCCTCGGCCCGACCAACGGCAACGAAAGACCCGACGTACGGCAGGCTGTACGCCGTGACCGTTCGACTTCGTGCCGCGATGTCGCAGCTCCCGGCGTACGTCGCGGGGCGCAAAGCGCCGGGCGCAATCGTGTTGGCGAGCAACGAGTCTCCGTATGGCCTGCTGCCCGCCGTGGCAGCGACCATCGATGGCATCACCTCCGGAGTAAGCCGCTATCCGGACATGTCGGCTACCGCGCTCGTAGAGGCGATCGCTGCTCAACACGACGTTGCCCCCGAACAGGTCGCGGTCGGTGCCGGCAGCGTCGAGGTGGTCGGTCAGATCGCCTCCGCGGTGGTCGACGCAGGCGACGAGGTGATCTTCGGCTGGCGCGCGTTCGAGGCTTACCCGATCATCACGACCGTGGCCGGTGGGACTGCGGTCAAGGTGCCGTTGCGCGACCACGTCCACGACCTCGACGCCATGGCAGGGGCCGTTACGGATCGCACCCGCCTCGTCATCGTTTGCAATCCCAACAACCCGACGGGCACAGCGGTCGGCGGCGAGCTCACAGGTTTCGTCGAGTCGATCCGGGACGACGTGCTCGTGGTGGTCGACGAGGCGTATCACCACTACACCGACCCTGAGGTCGTTCCGAACGGGCTCACCGTGTTCCGGGGGCGGCCGAACGTCGTCGTCACGCGCACGTTCTCCAAGGCATTCGCGCTCGCCGGCCTGCGCGTCGGCTACTGCGTCGGCGCGCCAGAGGTGGTCTCCGCGGTGCGCAAGACCCAAGTGCCGTTCAGTGTGAGCAGTCTCGCCCAGCAATGCGCGATCGCGGCGCTCGGCGATGAGCCGGTCGTCCGCCGTCGTGCGGCGATGACGGTCGCCGAGCGTGTCCGGGTGTCGGCGGCGCTCGCGGACGCGGGCTACGACGTACCCACGTCCCAGGCCAACTTCGTGTGGCTGCCGATCGGTGAGCAGTCGGCCGACTTTGCCGCGCACTGTGCCGCTGACGGCGTTCTGGTCAGGCCGTTTGCCGGCGAGGGTGTCCGGGTCACGATCGGGCTGCCCGAGGAGAACGACCGCTTTCTGTCCCTTGCCGTTTCCTGGGCCGCGCGCGGCTAGCCGCACGACTGATGCGGATTCGTTCACAGGGCCTTGTCGGTGCCGTCTGCGCGCTTGCCGCCGTTGGTGCGCTCGGCGCGATTCCCGGCGTCGTCGACCCCAACAACGATCCGGGTGGCCGGGCGATCGAAGGCGTCATTGCCGCGCTGCTGATCGCTGCGCTGATCCGGGTTCCGCAGACAGGGCTGAGCCTCGATCCCTGGAAGATCACCGTCCGCGACGTGCTTACGACCTACCGACTCGAGCGGACGGAGGTGCTCGGTCTCGCGGTCGAGCGCGTCGCGCACGGCCGCTTCCAACGCCTGATCGTGGTCACGGTGGATGGCAGGACGATCCCGGCGAGCTGGACGATCGCGGGTGCGGCCAATGCGGAATGGGTGACCCACGCGGCCTACCTCGCGCAAGGCTTCGGGGTGACGCAAGCGGGTGTCGCCGAGGCGCTGAAGGCTCATGGCAGATTCGCCGCGGACGGGCCGCTGCCGCTCGCCACCCGCGATCCCGGGCTGACGCCGCAGACGGTCTCGCCGGTCGGCGAAGGCGCGCCGCGCCGTTGGCTCGGGTGGGAGACCGGGTTCATCGTTGCGGCGATGGCCCTGCCGGGTATCGCGGCAGCCGTCACGATTCTCGCCCAGCACATCGGGGGAGTTGGCGACCTCAACGAGTTCGATCTGCCGCTGCATCACCATCCCGGGGTCAGCTTGATTCTGCTGATCTTCGAGTACCTCACGACTGCCTTGATCGTGCCCATCGCGCTGCTCCAGCTCGCCCGCAGTGGACAGCCGCCGTCTTCCCTCGGCCTCGAGCGCAAGGGCCTGGGTCGCGACGCGACCTCGGCGATCGGGTTGCTCGCGGCATCGTGGGTCCTCACCGCGGCCGTTGCCGGCCTGACCTCTCTCGCCGGAAACGGCAAGCTGTCGAATACGGCGTCGGACAGCCATGTGCCGGCGTACTTCCTGATCTACGCGGTGCTGCTCTCGGCCACGACGGCGATCAACGAAGAGGTCATCGTCAACGGCTACTTCCTGACGCGACTCTCGCAACTCGGCTGGTCGCGCTGGGCCGCGTTCGGTCTCAGCTTCGCGGTACGCGAGTCCTACCACGTGTACTACGGCATTACCTTCCTCGCGACGATGCCGCTGGGCTACCTGGTGACGCGCTCATTTCAGAAGCGCGGCCGGCTCGGTCGGGCGATCTTCACGCACTTCGCGTTCGACGTCGTCTCGCTGTCGATTGCGGTGCTGACGTCCTAACAGGCGAACTGTGTGGCCGCGTTCTGATGGTGCTCGCGCCATCCGGCCGGAAGCAGCGAGGCGATCGTCGTGTGTTCGAGTATGTCGACGATGCCGACTCCGACCGCGCGCCAGAGCTCATCGAGGACTTGATTGATCTCGCGGTCGGTCGTCGGTCGGTGACGGGACGCGGTCGGACCGACTAGTGGGCCATCGACCGCGCGGATCACATCGGCAACGGTGATCTCCTCAGCCGGTGGCTCGAGCCACCAGCCGCCGTGCGCGCCGGCTCGGCTTTCGATCATTCCGGACCGGCGCAGATCGGCCAGGATGTTGAGCAAGAACGACAGGGGGATCCCTTGGCGGTTGGCGATCGCGTGTGCTGCCATCGAGCCACCGGGTCCAACCGCGGCGAGCTCGACCATGGCGCGCAGCGCGTAGTCCGTCTTTGCGGACACGTGCACGGTGCCGTTACGCAGCAGCGACATGCGGCACGTTCAGATACACGGTGTCGCCCACCTCGAGTGCAAGCTCGTGGACCTGGTTGCGGGTCAGCTGGACTGTCACCGGCTCGCCACCGCCAGCAGGCGTTGCGACGATTCGGGTCTCGAACCCGAGCGACACGACGCGCTCAAGAGTCGCGCGGTGCGCGCCGGTCGTGGGCCTGGTCGACACGTGGATGTCGTGTGGCCGGACCAGTTGGCCGCCGAGCGTCGTCACCGGCCCGAGGAAGCTCATCACGAAGTCGTTCGCCGGCCGGTCGTAGAGGTCCTCGGGCGGGCCGGACTGCTCGATCCGGCCGTGGTTGACCACGATGATCCGGTCAGCGATCTCCATCGCCTCCTCCTGGTCGTGCGTCACGAAAATCGTCGTCGTATGCACCTCGTCATGCAGTCGCCGCAGCCATTCCCGCAGCTCCTGGCGCACCTTGACGTCGAGTGCTCCGAACGGCTCGTCGAGAAGCAGCAGGCCCGGCTCGACGGCCAGTGCACGAGCCAGCGCCATGCGTTGGCGCTGACCGCCGGACAGCTCAGCCGGATAGCGCGAGGCGAAGCCGTCGAGGTGGACGAGCGCGAGCAGCTCCGCGACCCGTTCCTTGATGCGCGGCTTGGAGGTCTTCGCGATCTTCAGGCCGAACGCGACGTTCTCCCACACCGTCATGTGCGTGAACGCGGCGTAGTGCTGGAACACGAAGCCGATCCCACGCTGTCGCGCCGGAACATTCGTGACGTCCTTGCCGTCGATCAGGACGTGGCCGCTGTCGGCCGTCTCCAGACCGGCGATGATGCGCAGCAGCGTCGACTTGCCACCACCACTCGGGCCGAGCACGGCCGTGAGATGTCCGGGCTCGATGTCGGCCGTGACGTCGACGAGTGCGTGGAAGTCGCCGAACGACTTGCTCACGTCACGGACCTGAATGCTCATTTGTCTGCCTCCACGTGCCGGCGGCTGCTGAACGCAGTCATGCCGACAAGGATGAGTAGCGAGATGACGGCGAGCAGCAGACCAGCGCTGTACGCCGCGGTTGGATCGAGCTGGTTGATCCGGTTGTTCACGTAGAGCGGCAGTGTGAGGGACTGCCCGACGATGTTGCTCGACACGATGTTGACCGCGCCGTACTCACCCAGTGACCGGGCGACGGTGAGGATCGTGCCGTAGACCACCGCCCATCGGATCGCCGGCAGAGTCACCCGGAAGAACGACTGAAGCGTCGAGGCGCCGAGCACCGCCGCGGCTTGCTCCTGCTCGCTGCCGAGCTCCTCGAGGACCGGGACCACCTCGCGAACCACGAAGGGCAGGCTCACGAAGATCGTCGCGATGGTCATGGCCTTCCAGGTGAACAGCACCGGGATGCCGTGCGAGAACAGGTACGTGCCGATCCAGCCGGTGCGGCTGTAGAGCACGAACACGGCGAGGCCCACGACGACCGGGGACATCGCGAACGGCAGGTTGATCAGCGCGTTGACGAGCCAGGGGAGCGGCATCCTTCGTCGCGCCAGCAGCCATCCGGTGCTGATGCCGAACACGACGTTGATGGGGACGGCGATCACGGTGATCAGCAGTGAGAGCTTCAGCGCCTGCACGGCGTCGTGGCTGGACAGCGCGTCCCAGACCGGGGAGACACCGTGCTGAAAGGTGCGATAGCCGACCATCGCCACCGGGGCGACGAGCAGCAGCGCGAGGTATCCGAGCACCGCGTAGCGCAGTGCATATTTACCCATGTCGCGCCGCGTTCCGACGAGTGAGGAACGCCAGCAGCAAGAAGATGACGAGCGCCATACCCAGCAGCACGACGCCGATCGCCGCGGCGGACTGCGGGACGCCGTTCTCCACGTCCTGGAAGATCACCTGTGAGGCGATCTCGGTGTGGGGCAGATTGCCCGAGATCAGTACGACGGACCCGAACTCCCCGAGCGCGCGCGCGAAGGCAAGTGACGCTCCGGTCAGCGTGGCCGGCAGGATCGCCGGCAGGATGATCCGCCGGAAGATCGTCCACGGTCGGGCACCCAGGCAAGCGGCGGCATCCTCGACGTCGCGTTCGAGCGTGAGCAGGACCGGTTGCACCGCTCGGGTCACGAACGGCAGGGTCACGAACAGCAGCGCGAACAACACGGCGATCCGGGTGCCTGCGACGTTGACGCCGACCGGGCTGCTCGGCCCATAGAGGCTGAGCAGCACGAGTCCCGCGACGATCGTCGGCAGCGCGAACGGCAGGTCTATCAGCGCGTTGACGATCCGCTTGCCGGGGAAGTCATCGCGCACCAGGACCCACGCCAGCGCGACACCCGTGACCGCGTCGATGACCGCCGCACCGAGTGCGACGAGCACGGTGAACTCGAGCACGGACCTGGTGTGAGGTTGGGTGACGCTCGACCAGAACGTGTGGTGGGCGGACTGGCTGATGACCGCGGCAACTGGCAGGCCGACGAGGAGCGAGAGGTAGAGCACCGAAAGTCCCGGGCCCACCCCCGCCACCACCGGTCGCGGAAGCGACCAGCGGCGGGGGCGACCCGGGACTCGGGCGAGAGCGGTATCAGCCACTCGATGCTCAGCCGCTCGATGCTTGGGGCAGCGTGTTGAGGATCTTCGTGATCAGGCCGTTCGTCGGGTCGAAGAACTTCGTGTTGACCGCGCTCCACCCGCCCAACGACTGGATCGTGAACAGCCCCGACGGGGTGGGGAACTTCTTGGCATCCAGGTCCGCGGTGACCACCGGCCGGTAGCCGTGCGCCGCAAAGATCTTCTGGCCGGCGTCGGAGTAGAGGTAGTCCACGAAGGCCTTGGCCAGCGTCGGGTTCTTCGCGTCGCTGGTCGCCGCGATCGGGTTCTCGATCAGGATCGTGTCCGGCGGCGTGACGTACTGCACCGCGTCGCCGGCCTGCTGAGCGGCGATCGCCTCGTTCTCGTAGCCGATCAGCACGTTGCCGGTGCCGCCGACGAATGCAGCGGTGGCGTCCGAGCCACTGTCGGGCAGCGAGACGGTGTGCTGGAGCAGCTCCCTGACGAACGCCAGCGCCTGCGCCGGAGTCTTGCCCTCCTTGAGCTCGGCGCCGTACGCCGCCATGAGGTTCCAGCACGCGCTACCCGAGCTCAGCGGGTTGGGGGTGACGATCTTGACGCCGGGCTTGATCAGGTCGTCCCAGTTGGTGATGTGCAGCGGGTTGCCCTTGCGCACGATCAGCGTCGCCACCGAGTCCGTGACGATGCCCTTGTACTGGTTGGCGTCCCAGCTCGCGTCGACCAGGCCGGCAGTGACGAGCTTGTCCATGTCGGAGCTGCGGGAGAACTCCACGACGTCGGCGGACTGCCCGTTCTCGACCGCTCGCTCCTGCGTGCCGGACGGGCCGTACGACGCGGCGAGCTTGGCAGCTGTGCCCGCGACTGTCTTGGTGAAGGCCGGGAAGAGATCCTCGTAGGCCTTCTGTGGTGTGGAGTAGGCGACCAGGGTGAGGGTCTTGCTGGCGCCTGAGCCGTTGGTGCCACCGCCCGACGACGAGCTGCCACATGCTGAGCTCACCGTCATCACGGCGACCGCTCCGATACCGGCAATGATGCGCTTCTTCGTGGCCACGTTCCCCTCAAGCCTTCCAGTCGGTCTCCGATAGAGACACTCGATTCAACAAACATAACTATCTTGGTCAAGAAAGGTGACTCCTGTCAAGACCAACGACAACCTTGGCGGTGCGAAGGCGGGATACTTGGCGTGTCATGCGCCTTCACGTCGCCGTTCCGATGGTCGTTGCCGTGCTGGCCGGTGTAACGCCGATCGAGCTCGCATCGCACGTGTCCGCGCCGATCACCGGAAGCTCCGCCAAGGTCGGCGACCGGCTGACGACGGGGGCCGAGCTCGTCCGACTCGCGAACGTCTTTGCCGGCACGGACACCAAGCTCGCCGACCAGCACACCGGCGGCAGCGCGGGCAACATGAGCCCGGCGGCCACCGCGCCGTTCGGGATGCTGTCTTGGGGGCCTCGGACCAGCCCGGACTCCGTGGCCTTCGGTGCCGGCTACACCTACTCCGACTCCCGGATCGCCGGCTTCGACCTCGACCGGTTCCAGGGCGGTGGCTGCGCAGGGTTCGGCGACGTGCCGATCATGCCGACGACGACAGCGGTGACCTCGAGCCCGGCACGGGTGATGAGCTCGGCGCTGGACCCCGCGCTGACCGCGTCGTTCAGCCACTCGAACGAGGCGGCCTCACCTGGCCGCTATGCCGTGACGCTCGACCCGGGGACTGACAAGGCGATCGGTGTCGACCTCGGGGCCAACACCCGCGCGGGTGTCGGTCGCTTCACCTTCCCGGCCTCGGCAAAGACCGGGACATTGGTCATCAACGCGGGTGGCAGCCAGACGACTGTCACTGCCGCCGCCGTTCAGGTCGATCCCGCGACTCGGACCGTCGACGTGAACGTGCACGGCGGCAGGTTCTGCGAGCAGCCGGTCGCAGACACGTTGCACGTCGTACTCCGCTTCGACCGCTCGTTCGGGTCGTTCGGCGTGTGGCAGCGCGAGGGGTTTCGCGAAGGTGGGCGGCACGCGAGCAGTCGCGGCATCACCGGTCTCGGTGACGTCCCTGGCGCTGGCATTCCGCCGCTGCCCGATGCGCTCAGCGCGACGGCCCAGGCAGGCGCGGTCGTGCGGTTTCCCGTCTCTCACGGCCGCGCCGTGGGCGTCCACGTCGGAATGTCCTACGTCAGCCGGTCCGGCGCGCGTGCCGCGCTCGACCGGGAGGTGGCGCGCAGGTCGGTGAGCGATGTGCAGCGCGCGACGGCCCAGCGTTGGGCACGAATGATGGGTCGCGTAAGTGTTGCGGGCGGCGTCCTGACCGACCGCCGCATGCTCGCGACCACTCTTTACCAGTCTCTGCTCTCGCCTCAGGTCATCAGTGACGTCGATGGTCGCTATCCGGGGTTCGGCGACAAGATCAACCGGTCGCGCCACTCTGTGACCTACAGCCAGATGAGCCTGTGGGACGAGTACCGCACCCATGCCCAGCTGCTCGCGCTCGTCGCCCCCCGCCAAGCCCGTGACATGGCGCGCAGCCTGCTCGCCGACGAGCGGATAGCGGGCTTCCTGCCGCGTTGGCCAGTGGTCGGCGGCAGCCCGGATGTCATGGTGGGCGACCCGGCGGTGCCGTTCCTCGCCGACCTCGAGGCTTTCGGAGTGAACGGTTTCAGCCGCGACGCCGCGCTTGCCGCGGCCGTCCACGGCGCCGCCAGCAACGGGGTCGATGACGAGTCACCGGCGATGCTCGCGGGCGTCGCCGACCCCGAGACGCTTGCCGGCGGTTATTACGTCGAGCGCCCCGCCAATCCGGTGTACCTCGCCTTGCACTATGTGCCGGTCGAGCTCGACGCGTCCACCAACACGACCGGCGGCATTGAGTTTCTCGCCAGTCCGGACCTGGTTTGGGGGAGCGCGTCGACCTCACTGGAGTATGCAACCGCCGACTTCGCTACGTCGCGGCTCGCCGACGCGGTGAAAAAACGCTCGACGGCACGCGAGTTCCTCGTGCGGGCCGGATGGTGGCACGACAACTTCGACACGGCAGACGGCTACGTGGAGCCCCGCAGTGCGACGGGCTTATTTCTGCCTATCGGCAGGACCGGCGCCGCGCATGGCTTCGTCGAGGGCGATGGCAGCCAGTACACGTTCATGGTCCCGTTCGACGTGGCGGGCCTCAGTGCAGCGCTCGGCGGCTCGAAGGCGTTGGTGGCTCGGCTGAACACGTTGTTCACCAAGCTCAATGCGGGTCCCAGCTCGGCCTTCGCGTTCCTGGGCAACGAGCCGCAGCTCGACACGCCGTATGAGTACCTGTGGGCCGGCCGGCCCGACCTCACCGAGTCCGTCGTGCATCGCGCGCTGGATCAGATGTATGCGCCGACGCCTGGCGGCTATCCGGGCAACATCGACGGCGGCACGATGACGTCGTGGTGGATCTGGAACGCGATCGGGCTGTATCCGGCAATCCCTGGCGACGACGTTCTGACGCTCGGGGCACCGCGCTTCTCTCGGGTCGAGATCTCGCTTCCGCGCGGCCGGCTACTGCGGATCGAGGCTCCTGGAGGGAGCCGCGCAACGCCGTACGTCGATGCGGCGTCGGTCGATGGCCGGCCGCTCGGCAAAGCCTGGCTGCGTTACTCGAAGGTCGAGCATGGTGCGACGATCCGGCTGCGCACCAGCGCGCAGCCGAGCGTGTGGGCGCGGTCCGTCTCCGACGCGCCGCCTTCGTACAGCTAACCGCCTCGATCCAGCGACGGATCGTTCCTTTCGACGGGTCGGGTTAGACCGTGGCTCGGCGCAGCGGTCGCGGCTTTGCTCGGGGACCGGTGAGGGTCTCCAGCATTCGCTGACCGGGGCTCGACACGATCAGTCGCCCGAGGGCCACGGTTGAGGCGATCGGGTTGAAGGTGTCGGTGGAGAACACCACCACGCCGGAGCGGCCCATCGCCGCGGCGTTCTTGGTCGAGCAGTCGTCGCGGGTGTCACGCACGACCCAGGCGACCCTCGAACCCCAGACGCTGACGTCCCACGGGCAGGCGCTGGCCGTGAGCGTCGGCTGATGACCGTTGAGCGGGAACAGGGCCACGGTGCGGTGGACTCCACTGCCGAGTACGCACGCCGCGAAGCTCGAAGTCACGCTGTTGCACGTGTTGTCGGTCGTGCCGGATGCCAGGAGCATCCGCTGCCGACTGGGGTGGGCATACGGCGTGTAGCTGATCGCACCGTTGTTGTTCTCGAAGTTGTTGGCAAACGCCACGACGCCGTCGGGCCCGGATATCACCGAGTAGTCGACGCCGCTTGTGAGGGGCACGCCGAGATCGGTGAGGTCACCGGCGAAAGTGTGCGACATCAGATGCGTGCCGTTCTCGCGGTTGACCTCGAACAGCCAGCCGTTCGGTGTCGCACCGACGACATGCTCGCTCGTCGCGGTGTTGCTGTGGGTGCCGTTGGCGAGGTTCCACCAGCGAACGTGGCGCGTGTGCCCGTGAGTGGTGGCGACGACGAGGTTGTTACGCGACAGCGAGATGAGCGAGGCAGGTCCGGCCTCTCCGAGGGAGATCGGGTTGCCCGTCCTCCCGAGTGCGTACAGAGACACATGGGCACCCAGGCTGATCGGGTCGATGGTGCCGGTGCGCACCGCTTCGCCGTAGACCAGGAACTGCGAGTTGCCAGTGATCGCGACGTAGCGCGCCTGCGCGTGAGGCGCCGTCGCCGATGCGGACGTCGCGACCGTCGTTGCGGCTAGTGCAACGGCTGCCACGGCCGTTGCCGAGCCGCGCAGACGGTTGAGTCGATGAGCGCTCATGTCACCCCCAACGTTCGGTGTGTGCGCAACGTTGCCACAACGAGCTCAGCGGCGCGCGTAGCGCAAGTAGAGCAGGCCGTTGCGCTGAAGAACGTGTTGTAGCTCGAGGCGAGTCGGCGCGGGCATCCCGGAGGCGCGTTGCGGCGTGGTCGGCTGGGCGCCCGTGAGGTACGGCGCGACAGTCAGACACATGTCGTCGACCAGGTCCGCTCCGACAAGCGTCGACAAGAGATAGGGCCCGCCCTCGCACAGCACACGCTCGAGTCCGACCGAGCGCAGTCCGTCGATGATGCGCGGCGCTTCGATCTCGTCGGCACCCGCGGTCACTACGTCGGCAAGCTCCGCGAGGTCGGTGCGCTCGTGAGCGGTGCGTTCGGTCGTGACGATCACTGGCCGGCTGTCGCCGGTGAAGATCCGCAGGTCCGGTGACAGCGCGCCGCGCGCGGTCACAACGGCGAGCCGGGGGAGGGCTGAGTGCCCGGCCGCGACGCGGCGTTGTCGCAGCTCGCCGCTGAGCTTGACCGGCCCGTATCCCTCCGCCGCTACCGTGGCCGATCCGACCATCACGACATCGGCGTACATCCGAAGATGGGTCAGCAGCACCTGGTCGGCAGGGTCCGACACCGCTTTGGTGCGACCGTCGAATGCGGCCGCGCCGTCCAGCGTGGTGATCATGTTGGCGCGTACGCCGATGGGAGCTTCGCCGTAGTAGTGATCGAGCTCGTCGACAGACTCCGGCAGCAGGTCGACGTGGGGAAGGTCGGTCATCCGGTCAGTCTGCACCGCGGACAGGGATTAGCAGTTCCGCGACGGCGGCCCGGCAACATCACTCCTACAGTCGCCGACAATCATGACGCGGGCGTGCCATGATCGCTGCGCCGGTCGCGGGACACAGGGGGTGACGCCGTGCTGGGCCACGGTCATGCCGCTGACGGCAGGCTGGCTGTCCATCTCGGCACGGGCCCGATCGGTTCGCACGGCATCACGTTGGACGTTCCTTTGCCGCTCGCCTCGACGGCGCTGACCGATGAGGCCGGTGGCCTCGGCTATGCCGTCGACGTGGCACCGCTCGGCAGGGTATCGGCGGTGATGACGTTCACCACTCCGCCGGCTCGGCGCGTCCACCACCGACACGGCGTCCCCCAAGCCGTGGCAGCACAATCTGGCGACTCCGGGTCGTCGTCGGCCTTGCCGTCGGTGGTGCCGGTCGGCCCCACCCCGGTCGGCGAGCTACGGCCGAAGGTTGCAGCTGCGGCGGGTCATCCCCATGCGCTCGCCCGAGCGTCCACACCAATCACGAACGGTCCGGCCCTGTCGCCCCTCGCGGTGGGGCTGGCGTTGATGGTCGTGGCGGCGCTTTTCGCCGCGCGGCGCCTCGTCGCTGCGGACGCGCGGGTGCTCAGAGCGTCGCCGCGTCGATGACGAAGCGATAGCGCACCTTGCTGTCGACCACCCGGTCGTATGCCTCGTCGATCCGGTCGGCGGAGATCGTCTCGATCTGCGCGCCGAGTCCGTGCTCGCCGCAGAAGTCGAGCATCTCCTGGGTCTCGCGCATGCCGCCGATTCCGGAGCCGGCCAGCCGCCGGCGGTTGGTCATCATCGAGTAAGCACGAACCGACATCGGCTCAGGCGGAGCGCCGACGTTGACCATCGTGCCGTCGAGGCGCAGCAGCGAGAGATAGCTGTCTAGCGGCAGCGGCGCCGACACCGTGTTGACGATCAGGTCGAAGCTCTTCTCCAGCGCCTTCAGCGCGGACACGTCTCGGGTCGCGACGTAGTTGGTCGCGCCGAAACGTCGCCCGTCCTCTTCCTTCGCCGTGGTCTGCGACAGCACCGTGACATCCGCGCCGAGCGCGTGTGCGATCTTCACGCCCATGTGGCCGAGCCCGCCGAAGCCGACGATCGCAACTCGCTTGCCGGGGCCTGCCTCCCAGTGCCGCAGCGGCGAGTAGAGCGTGATGCCCGCGCACAGCAGTGGCGCGGCGACGTCGAGCTCGATCGTGTCGGGAATCCGGACGACGAAGTGCTCGTCGACGACGATGTGGCTGGAATAGCCGCCTGCCGTCGGGCGGCCGTAGCGATCGATCGCGTTGTACGTCCCGATGTTGCCGGGGATGCAGTACTGCTCCTCGCCGAGCAGGCAGTTCTCGCACTCGCGGCAGGAGTCGACCATGCATCCGACGCCGACCCGGTCGCCGACCTGGTGCGTCGTGACCGCGTCCCCGACCGCCTCGACGACGCCGGCGATCTCATGACCGGGCACGAGTGGAAAGGTGATCTTGCCCCACTCCTCGCGCGCGGTGTGGATGTCGGAATGGCAGATCCCGGCGTACGCGATCGCGATCACGACGTCGTGCGGCTCGGGATCCCGCCGCTCGATGGTCGTACGTTCGAACGGAGCCTTCGGTCCGGGCGTCGCCCAGGCGGTTACTGACCTCATGCTGGCTACGCTACGCGGGTGGCGGGACCGTTCGAGGGCGTGCGCGTCGTAGAGGTTGCGGCGTGGACGTTCGTTCCCGGGGCGGGCGCGATCATGGCGGATCTTGGCGCCGACGTGATCAAGGTCGAGCCGCCGACCGGCGATCCGCAGCGCGGCCTGATGAACCTGATGAACCGGGTCGAAGGTGCGCCGAACCCGTTCATCGAGGTGCCGAACCGCGGCAAGCGCAGCATCACCCTCGACCTGCAAAGCGATGGCGGCCGCGACCTGCTGCTGAAGCTCATCGAGAGCGCAGACGTGTTCCTGACGAGCTATCTGCCGAAGCTGCGTACCCGAATGCGCATCGACGTTGACGACCTTCGCGCGGTCAACCCGCGGCTGGTCTATGTCCGCGGTTCCGGGTGGGGCAGCGCCGGGCCGAAGGTCGACGTAGGCGGGTACGACGCGGCGTCGGCGTGGGCGAGCGGCGGCGCGATGCACAAGCTCACCGAGCCGGGCGCGGAAAGCCCTGCGATGCAGCCGGCCGCGTTCTACGACCTGCAGGGATCGAGCTCGATCGCAGGTGCGGTGGCGATGGCGTTGTTCAAGCGTGAGCGGACCGGCGAGGGCTCGGTCGTCGACGTCTCGTTGCTCAACACGGGCATGTGGACGATGAGTCCCGACATCGTTGCCGCGCCGTACACCGGAGAGCTGTTCCGGCCCGACCGCAAGAACGCAGGCAACCCGATCGCCAGCTATTACCGGACATCGGACGACCGCTGGATCTCGCTGGTCTGCCTGCAGTCCGACCGCTTCTGGGGTGAGCTCTGCGCGCTGATGGGCCGGCCCGAGCTTGCCGAGGACGCGCGGTACGCCGACATGGTGGCGCGCTACAAGAACCGCCGGGAGTGCGTCGACGAGCTCGACGCGATCTTCGCCACCAAGTCGCTGGCGGAGTGGCGGGCGATTCTCGCGGACTTCACGGGGGTGTGGGCTTCCGCGATGACCTTCACGGAGCTGCACGAGGACGAGCAGGTGGTCGCCAACAGCTACCTGAGCGAGCTGTCTGCGAACGACGGCCGGACGTTTCGGGTGGTCGCGCCGCCGTACCAGTTCGACGAGCAGCCCTCGACCCAGGGAAAAGCAGCCCCGGAGCTCGGGCAGCACACCGAGGAGATCCTGCTCGACCTCGGCCTGGACTGGGACCAGGTCTCAGCGGCAAGAGACTCCGGCGCCCTCGGCTGACCAAGTTTGCCCCAACTGCGGGGCGGGTTGGTGCGTCACATGTTCGTGTCACTGATCCGCACGCTTGGACTGGTGACCTTGGTTGCCGCGACGCTGGCGATGCTGCCGAGCTGTTCCGACGGTCCCGCTTCCACGGGATCGCCCCCTCGCCCGGTGGCCAAAGGCAATGAGACGACCGCGCCGGCTTCGCCACCGACGCACGCCGCGGAGCTGCTCGCCTTCGGTGAATCCGCATCGAGACTGCGCCAGGTCGACCCGATTGGGCTGCGTCCGGTTGCCGGCCGGAACTTGAAGCTGGGCGACTTCGCCGCCGCCGACTTCTCCGACGGCACGAACGACGTGCTCAGTCCGGACGGCAAGCTAATAGCGCTGCCGGGCGTCAACAGTGGTCGGTTGAGCGTTGTGCGGATGCCCGAGTTGCGGATGATCGATCGCTTTCCGATCGTTCGCGGGAACCGTTTCACCCGCCCCGAGCCAACGCTTCTGAGCTGGCCTCGCCAGCACACCATTGTCGCCTTCGCGCAGCGGTACATGGCGCACCGGGCCTACCCGGGCACGTTGCTGGTCATCGATACGCAGAATCATGCGGTCCGCGCGTTGCCACTCCACTCGAGTGTGATCACGACGGCAGCTGAGGGACAGCGGACGCTTTTGCTCACCGCACCGGTGAGGCGGGTCGGGCCAACACAGCTTGATGTGGTCGGCCCGTCCGGTCGGATGCGGTCGCTCCCGCTGCCGGACGTCGCAGCTGGGTTTGGTCCGGGTCCGGACTGGGACAACGAGGACGTCGAGCCTGCACTATTGGCGACGCATCGGTTCGCGTATGTTGCCTCCGCCGATGACGTGGTCACGGTCGTGAACCTGCGTACTCTCGCGGTCACCGAACACCGGATCGTCGGAGATCCAGCTTCAAAGCCGCTGGGCAAGCCGTTGAGCCCAGGATCGGGCGGCGTCATGTGGAACAGCGGTCGCAGCCTGGTCGCGGCCGGACGCCACCGCATGCTTTACGTCACCAACGACGTACGCCCCGCGCACGCGGGCAACCAGTTCATGCAACGGCCCGTCGTTTTGCTGGACACCCGAACGTGGAAGGTGCGCCAGCTGTTTCCGCATGTCTTCGATGAGTGGCATGAGCACGGGCTGATCTACCTGGCGAAGGGCAGGGGGTTCGACGCCATCCGGGGAACGGAGCTGGATGTGATCGACGCGAGCGGTCGCCTCATGTTCCGTCGGCAAGGCCATGGCCTTCGCTGGGACCACTCGGCTGGCGTCCTGGTGGAGCGGGGTCTCAACGGCGCGAACGCGGTGCAGCTCGATCCCCGGACCGGACGGGTCATTGCGCACCTAAGGCAAGTCCAGTTCCCGTTCGACCTGCTGAGGTGGCAGCCACCGAGCTAAGGCGCGCGAACTCCGACCGACTGCCAGTAGGCGTTCAGCGCGTTGTTGGTCTTCGAGATGGCGGTGGTGGTTCCCCCTCGTGCGTCACGGCTCGAACGATAGGGCCAACCAAGCCAGCACGCCCGTCGTCTCAAGGAGCGTGCGTCGCCTTCTCGTTTCACTTCTCGCGCTGGCGTCGTTGTCCGCGTGCAGCGGCGGAACCGTGATCCCCGGGCACGCTGCCTCGTCGCCACGACCTTCGGTCGCGCCCGTGGGATGGCGACCACCGCCCGGCACCGTGGCTACGCCGGTTGCCGTCGACTTCGCACTGGTGGCCGCTGATGGTCGCCGCGTGACGGTCCGCGGTACCGGTGGCGGCTGCATGAAGGCGGCGCGGCTGACCGCGACCCAGACGTCTGCCGAGGTCGACCTGCGCCTGGTTCGTTACGACGTGAAGCCGACTCGACACCTCTTTTGCAGCGCCGTCCTGACCATCTGGACCCGGTCGGTCACATTGCGCCGAGCCCTCGCCGGCCGCAAGCTCGCGACCGGACGGCTGGGGACCGATGTTCCGTACTTCGACGGCCGGCAGCTCGCCAAGGTCGGCTGGCTGCCGAAGGGCGCGCGTCGGCCGGTGGACCGTCAGTTCGCCGGGCGCGACTGGCTACGCACCTATCGGTTCGGCAAGCGGAGCGAAGCGCCGATCCAGATCGATCAGATTCCGGGCAACCGGCTGGACATGAGCGAGCTCACGTCCTCGGCGTACGTCCGACATCACGTCGACGTGCAAGGCCGCCGCGGAGAGTCGGCCGTGCAAGGGGACGTGCGACACGGCCTCGCCGAGGATCGTCTGGCGTGGTTCGCGCACGGCTACACCTACATCGTCGAAAGCGTGCCCCGATGGGGCTGGCAGCATCCCTTCTCGCCCGCGACCCTGCTCCGTGTGGCCGATGCGATGACGCTGCCGCCGACGTACATCAAGGCTGACTTCCAAGGCGTGCCCGCGAGGCCGTGCCAGGTCGCGGCGCCACACCAAGCCATCTCGTTCAGGATCGAGCCGGACGTTCCTCAGCCCGCGTGTTGGAAGGTTCGCGCCTTTCGGTCGGTGACCGTCGTCAACGCCACCGGCGACTACGGGCAGCGCCCGCACCTGATCACCGGAGCGCTGAGGGGGATCGGACGCTTCCGGTTGGAGCCGGGCATGAGTGCTCGGCTGCAGCTTGCTCCCGGCAGGCGCTTTGCGGTCGGCGATCACTGCGTCACGGTCAAGATGTATGGCCGCAGCTGCCTCGCCATCTGGGTGGCTCCCGGGAGCGGACTAGGTCTTAAGCAGGATCTGTAACAGCTCGATCAGCGCGACCGGCTGATCGAACATCGCGTGATGGGCCGCGTGGGGGAGGGTGACGACCCTGATCCCGTCGCGGTGAAGCGCAGCGATCCGGTTCGCCATCTCCTCGTCGACCATGCCGTTCTCGCATCGGACGAGGGTGAGTGGCGCTCGAACCTGGGGGATCAGATCCCGAACCCAGCCGCGCTGACCGAAGATGCCCGGGTCGAACTTCCAGGTCCATCCGTCCTCGACCTGATGAAGGGATTCGAGTGCGACGTGATGGGCAACGTAGTCGAGAACCTCGTCCTGGGCAGGGACCGTGCGGAACCGGCTCACGGCGTCGTCGAGTGACGGGTAGATCTTCGTCGCGGGTCGGCGCTCCGCAATCGGCGCCTCTTCGGGGGGCTGCTCCGCAAGCGGCGAGTCGATCGCGATGATCGACCGGACCGCGCCGGGCTCGAGCACGGCGGCGAAGACCGAGACCCAGCCACCCATGCTGTGGCCGATGAAGATCGCGGGCTCGACATTTTCGGCACGCACCGCCCCGACCACTTCTCGCGCCCACTGCGACCGGTCGTACTCCGTCTTCCACGCGCTGTCGCCGTGTCCGCTCAGGTCGGCGGCGATCACCATGCGGTCGGCC
Source organism: Mycobacteriales bacterium (assembly GCA_036268405.1). GTDB lineage: Bacteria > Actinomycetota > Actinomycetes > JAFAQI01 > JAFAQI01 > DASZTV01. Next base: position 39,341 of record DATAUF010000152.1, on the reverse strand, counting down.
GCCAGCGGCGGCGCGACGTGATCCCACCACCCCGAGTGCGCGGCTCCGCCATGCAGCAGCACGACGGCTGGCTCAGCCGAGCGCTCGCCCCAGGTCCGGTAATGGATGCGAGCTCCGGCGACGTCCACGTCGTGATGGCTCGGCTTCGTCTCGATGGCGTGGGTGAACCACGCGGGAGCTTCGGGTGCTGGCATGCCGGGGCTGGTAGGTGGGCGCAAAGGAGGCAGCTCAGTCGCTCGAGGGGAGCGGCTTCGACTCCTTCGTGACCAGCGGTACGCCGTTGCCGGCGAGGGTGCCGTCGCCGCCCTTGGTCACGAGCAGCTCGAGGGCGCCGTCGGCGTCGTCGGTCGTGTAGCGCTTGCCGAGCAGAGTGCCCTCATCGAGACCGGCTGCGGGCGCGCCGCCTTCCGTGATCTCGGTTCCGAGTTCGACCATCGGCGTGCCGCCGCAGGAGAGCTCAAGATCGTCAGCGGGCACCCGCACGACGATGACCTCGGTGGTGCAGACCTGGCTGCGCAGCCGCTGTCCGGACTTCAGTGGCACGAGCGATTCCTCCATCGGTTGCGCTGCTTGGGGCGGGTACTTCGGCATCGTAATGACGTGTGTGATGATCTCATCCGTGGCCGCCACCGAAACCGCCGCCCGGATCCCGCTCGTCGACTACCTCGCGCTGGATCCGGAGCCGCACCTCGTCGCGCAGGAATGCACCGTCTGCGGGGCGCGCTACTTCGACCACCGCGACGCGTGCGCGAGCTGCTTCGAAGCGGTATTCCGGCCGGTCAACGTGCCGACCGAGGGCGAGGTCACGTCCTTCACGATCGTGTCCTACGCCCCTCCGGGCGTCGAGGCGCCGTTTGTCGCCGCGATCATCGACTGCGGCGGCACGCCGGTCCGCGCGACGCTCGTCGACGTCAAGCCCGACCCGGACAACCTCACGCTCGGCATGAAGGTCCGGCTCACGACGTACTCACTCGGAACCGACAGCGCGGGAACCGAGGCGGTCGGCTTCGGGTTCGCGCCCGCGTAAGAAAGGCAGCAGACAATGGCCAGTGGTGACGTCTGGATCCTCGGAATCGTCATGACGAAGTTCGGCAAGCACCCGGAGACGGACTCGGTCGGACTGGCGGCGCAGGCGGCGCGTGCGGCTCTCGCTGACGGTGGCGTCTCGATGCGCGACATCGGGATTCTCGCGGCCGGAAACCTGATGGGCGGCGGTGCGCTCGGTCAGCAGCTGCAGAAGCAGATCGGCCAGACCGGCATCCCGGTCTACAACGTCGCCAACGCCTGCGCGACCGGTGCGACCGCGCTGCGCACCGCGATCATGGCCATCAAGGCCGGCGAGACCGACATGGGTCTCGCGGTCGGCGTCGAGAAGCTGTCCGGCGCGGGTCTGCTCGGAGTCGGCGGCGCCAAGAAGCAGGGCGACACCTGGGAGCCGTCCGGCCGCCAGGGCGCGATCATGGGCCTCGACGGCCGGGTCAACACCGACAACATGCCGGGCACGTTCGCGCAGATCGGCATGGAGTACGGCCACAAGTACGGCGACGTGAGCTTCGAGCTGTTCGCGCGGATCAGCGAGAAGAACCACATGCACTCGACGCTGAACCCGCTGGCCGCCTACTCCAAGGCGATGTCGGTCGAGCAGATCATGAACGACGTCATGATCGCCTACCCCAACACCCGCCCGATGTGCTCGGCCAACTGTGACGGCGCCGCTGCCGCGGTCGTGGTGAGCGACGAGAAGCTCAAGACGCTGTCGGACGAGCAGCGCAAGCGGGCGGTGCGCGTCGCGGCATCGGTGTTGACCACCGACCCCTACGAGGCCGGCTGCCAGGTGCTGCCCAACGTCAACACGTTGACGCGCAATGCCGCGAAGCAGGCGTACGAGCAGGCGGGCGTCTCGCCGCAGGATCTCGACCTGGTCGAGCTTCACGACTGCTTCGCGACCGCGGAGCTGGTGCACTACGACAACCTCATGCTTTGCGACGAGGGCAACGCGGTGGACTTCTTCTCCTCGGGCGCCGCCCATCGTGACGGTTCGACTCCGGTCAACGTCTCCGGCGGGCTGCAGTCCAAGGGCCATCCGATCGCGGCGACCGGAATCGCGAACGTCTGGGAGATCTGCCACCACCTTCGCGGCGAGGCCGGCGATCGCCAGATCGAGGGCGCGAAGCTCGGCCTGGCGCACGTCATCGGGCTCGGCTCGGCGTGCGGCGTACACATCCTCGAGAGGGCCGCTGCTTAGCCCGCTCTACCCACCAGCCCATGGATCTCGCACTCTCGCCGGGGGACCTTGCGTTCCGCGCCGCGGCGAAACAGTGGCTGCGGGATAACTACCCGACTGCGCCACGGCCCAACGACGGCCCGGCGATGCGCGAGTTCGACTTGGTGTGGCAGCGCCGCCAGTGGGACGGCGGGTGGGCTGGGGTCTCGTGGCCGACGGAGTACCAGGGACGCGGCCTGCCGTTGCTGCACCAGCTGATCTGGCTCGAGGAGTGCGCGCGGATCGGCGCCCCCGACATCGACAGCCGCTTCGTCGCGGTCAACCACGCCGGCCCGACGCTGATCGCCAACGGCTCCGCCGAGCAGAAGGCCTTCCACCTGCCGAAGATCCTTCGCGGTGAGGTGCTCTGGTGCCAGGGTTTCTCCGAGCCGCAGGCCGGGTCCGATCTCGCGTCGCTTCGCACGACCGGCGTCATCGACGGTGACGACCTCGTCGTGTCGGGTCAGAAGTTGTGGACCAGCTTCGCCGACATCGCGGAGTATCAGGAGCTGCTGGTCCGCACCGACCCGTCGGCGCCCAAGCACAAGGGCCTCACTTGGGTGATCTGCGACATGGGGCTGCCGGGCATCACGATCCGGCCGATCAAGACCCTTGATGGTCTGAGCCACTTCTGTGAGGTCTTCTACGACGACGTGCGGATCCCGCTGACCAACGTGGTCGGTGCGGTCAACGACGGCTGGCGGGTCGCGATGTCGACGCTGTCGTTCGAGCGAGGCACCGGGTTCACGCACGGTCAGGTGCAGCTCGCGTCGATCGTCGACCGGCTCGTCGAGATCGCCCGTCAGCAGCCGGCGTACGGCGGAACCGGGCTCGCGATCGATGACGACGAGCTCGCCGGCCGGCTCGCCGTTGCGCGCGCCGAGATCGCGGCGGTGCGGTCGCTGACCTACGCGAACGCGTTGCGCAACGAAGAGGCAGCGCAGCCCGGCCCCGAGGGTTCGATGGTGAAGCTGTTCTACACCGAGCTGCGGCAGCGGCTGATGCGGCTTGCGATGGACATCGTCGGACCGGGCTCCTCGCTGCGCGGGATCACACACGCGAGCTGGGACGAGGACTACCTGTTCTCCTACACGGAGACAATCGCCGGCGGCACGTCGGACATCCAGCGCAACATCATCGGTGAGCGCGTGCTCGGGCTGCCGAGGTAGCGGCATGGACCTCGTGCTCTCCGACGACAAGCGGTCCATCATCGCATCGGTACGCGATGTGATCGGCGACCTCATGTCACCTGCGCAGGTGCGCGAGGTACTCGAAGGCGACCGAAGTGCACTCGACCGGCTATGGGCCGCGGCGGCGGAGCTCGGCTGGTTCGGGCTCGGCCTGAGCGAGCCGCTCGGAGGTAGCGGGTTCGACCTGGTCGACGAGGCGCTGTTGTTCAAGGAGCTCGGCCGCGGCGTCGTGCCGGGGCCGTTCCTGGCGACAGTGCTCGGCGCTCGCGTCGCTGCGGTCGCGGGGGAGCGGGAGCTTGCTGATCTGTTGCTGGCCGGCGAGGAGCGCGTCGCACTGGCGACGGCGGCCGCGGACGGAACTCACCTGTTGCACGACGCGATCGGTGCGGGGCACCTGCTCGTCGTGGATCCCGACGGCGCTGAGCTGTTTGCGGCATCGGCGGCGACCGACCGTGCGCTTGCCCCCGGCCTGGACGAGCTGACGTCGCGAGAGACCGCGGTGATCAGCGGCGACACGCTTGTCACGGTGGCGGCGTCGGTTGAACCCATCCACGTCCGAGGAGGGATCCTCGCCACCGCGATGCTGGTCGGGATCGCCGAGCAGACCCGCGATCTGTCGGTGGCGTATGCGAAGACCCGCGAGCAGTTCGGAACACCGATCGGTGCTTTCCAGGCTGTCAAGCATCGCTGCGCGGACATGGCCGTCGTCGCGGCGCTCGCTGATGCACAGCTGCTGTTCGGTGCGCTCAGCGTTGCTGAGACACGACCGGATGCGGCTTTCCAGGCGGCCGCAGCACGACTGGTGACCGAGCGCGCCGCGCTTTCGAACGCGCGAGAGGCAGTCCAGATCCATGGCGGCATCGGCGTCACCTGGGAGTCCGACGTACACCTCTATCTGAAGCGAGTCCACGCCCTACGCGATCTTTTAAGCGACGGCCCGCAGCAGCGCAAGGATCTACTGGCCACACCGATCGCCGACTAGTCGGCGCAGGTATCGCGGCCGGATCGACCGGTTGGATTGTCCAATGGGTGCTCGCTGCCGCTTTACTTGGAACGTGCGCATCTTCGCTGGCGCGCTCGCGCTGGTGGCTGTCGCCGTCGCGTCCTGCGCCGGCGGTACGGCTGTGAGGCCTGACAAGGTCGGCTCGGTCAGTGCCAACAACTGCGTGGCACCTGCGGACACGGTGGCGCCGGCGATCACTCATGTCGCGCTGAGTCGCCGAGTTCTGGACCTAAGCAACGGCAAACAGACGTTGCGGGTTCTGGTGCACGCGGAGGACAAGTCCGCTGGAGCCGTCTCTGGTGTTCACTCGATCAAGGTCGAGGCGGATGGGCCGAAGGACGAGAAGGTGCTCCATCTGAGACTCGTCCGCGGGAGCGCCGAGGACGGCACGTGGGCTGCGCCGATTCGTCTGACGCAGCACGACAACTCCGGCCGCTGGTACTTGAGGCTGTTCGAGATCAACGACGGCGCCGGGAACGGCATCTACTACATCCGAAACTCAGGATCCCCACCCTCGGACGTGTACGACCCTCGGCTTCGAACAAGCTGGCAGCAGACCTTCACCGTCACGGGCACACCCACCCGACCACCGCACCGTCCGGGACACCCGACGGCGCTCACGATGACTCCACGGGCGATCAATGCGACCACGCACGGCGCGTCGTTCGATGTCAGGGCTCGTCTTGCCGGTCCGGCGCCCCGCCAGGTTCAGTTCCAGGTCGGAGGCTTCGGTCCGGGCGGCAGCGACTACGTAGGAAGGATCGAGCTCCAGCGCCAGGACAAGGTCTGGTCAGGTGTCTTCCCGGTGTCGCGATGGGTTGGGTCGTCAACCGCTCAAGTGGCGCTGGTTGCCCGATATCGCCATGACGTGTCTCCGAACTATCGCTTCTTCTACCCGGACAAGCTCGCCGCCCTCGGCTTGCCGAACAAGGTGACGATCGCAAGCGGTCGCGACACATCGGACCCCAGGCTCACTTCGTTCGCCTTTACGCCTACCGCCATCGACACGACCACTCAGCCGCGCGGCATCCGCATCACAGCTACCGCAAACGACGACCAGTCAGGCGTCGCCTCGGTATACGTCCGGTTCGCCTACGGCTCGAGCAAGGTCGTTCCGCTCTCGACGGGCCTCAACCCCCCGCCGCGGCCACCTGCGCCGATCGGGACGAACGTCGATCTCTTTGCCAAGCTCGTTCGACACGGCGATGTCTGGACCGGTGACATCACGGTCCCGGCATGCGTGCATGGGGGCACCTGGCAAGCGGGCGTTGACGTCACCGACGGGGCTAGACGCTCACGCGACTACGACGACACCGCCCTGCGTGCTGTTGGACTTCCATCCACGTTGGACGTGACCTCGACGCCGGTCGACACTGCCCTGCCGACGATCACTGCGGCGAAGGTATCGGCTGCGCACCACACAATCGTCGTCACCTTCGACCACGGGATGCGCAGCGTCTCGCCAACGATGCTCACCATCTATCCGACTGTGCCCCGCGCCGATCGCTACGACAGGGCGTTGGCGATCCAGCAAGTCGCCTGCAACAACGCAACCTCGGTCGTGGCCTGCGACGGGAGTGGCGGGCCAATCACCTCCGCGACGCTCAATGTTGGGGCGACCACGGCTGGTGCGTCGTACGAAGTGTGGGCGAACCTTCGTCAGGCCGTACCGCAGCTCATCGACACACAGGGGTACGCCATCGACCCGGAGTACGGGCCGCAGGGCCGCGCGGCGCCGTGACCACGCAACGGACGTGCCGTCTCAGCCCACATGAGTCGTCCTGGCGGTCCAGCGCCGTCCGCCGTCGACCGTGTAGACGAGCTTCGTTTCCCCTTGAAAGCCGTCGGCCGGAACGGCAACGCCGCCCCCCTCGCCGAAAAGGTAGAGCTGCGAGTATCCCTGGCCGGCCGTGAAGTCGGTATGCGGCCGGATGGCGGCGTAGTGCCATCGATGCGTGCCGTCGGCGGAAATCTGGATGGAGCCACGGACGCGGCTGAGCACCCAGGTGCCGTTGGAGACGAGAAAGTCGCTGAGGTAGCCGTACTGGCCAGGGTTCGCCCGCCTTGTCCAAGTGGCGCCGCTGTCGTCGGAAGCCCACGCGTGGGTTGGCTGGTAGCCCGTCCCGGGCTCGTCCCCGCAGACGAGGTCGATCTCGCTGTCCGCGCGAAGTGTGTTGACCGCCTCGAATCCGCACGGGGTGTGGTGGCCCACCCAACCGCCCGTCGGCCCTTGCGCCCACATCTCCAGATGGCCTGACTTCTCCGCGGTGAAGAGCGTCTGGACGCCGTCGTAGGCCGCGCCGAGGCTGTCGTCGGCGGTGACCGGGGCACCGGGCAGATCCTTCGCCTCGACGCGACCATCAGGATCAATACGGAACACGGTCCGTGCGATGCAGTTCGGTCCTCGGCAGGCCGGGCCAAGCGCCCACGCGTATCCGTCAGTACCGGACAGCTGCTCCACGGGTCGTGGCACTGAGATCCTTCGCCAATGCAGGCCGCCATCAGTCGTCCGAAAGACCTTCCGTCCCCACAGGTATCCGATGGTTGGCGACACGAATGTCACATTGCTCACTGCAGGGTTGTCGGGGTTCGCCTCGGTCGGCGCACCCGCGACGAGCTGCCAACTGCGGCCGCCGTCGTGTGTTCGGACGAGTTGGACGCGGTCATCGCCTGCTTTGAACAGGCCACGCGACCGGAAGCCCCATAAGAATCCAACCTTGGGCGAGAGCATTGCCAACGAGAGTGGTGCGATCGTCGGGATTCGCTCGCGTTGAGCTTCGGTCAGCCTGTGTCTGGTCGGCGCGGCGGTAGATGGTGATGTCGGCGAAGGCGGGCCATTCCCCAGGGTCGTGGAGCGGGACGCCTGGCTGACCTGCTGCGGCGAGCAGGCGGTCACAGTTCCGAGCAGCAGGACGACCCAGGATGCAGCGGTGATCTTCCGAGGCACGACAGGTAGACGCCAGAAAAGCACTCTCGGTTGGCGGTCAACCCGAACGCCGCCGCACATCGGCTGATACGCACTGCGATCGCGGCGGTTCTCACAGACCGGCGGAGAGCGCCGGTTCAGGTTTGCAGTGGGAAGGCGTCGCAACCACGTCGGACGGTTAGCGTCGGCAAGGTGCCCGGGCCGCAGGTCAATCGCCGATCGTTGGTTCTCGGTGGTGCAGGCGTGCTGGCGGCATTCGCGAGTGGGGGATGTGGGTCCGTCCGCGGCGCCCTGACTGGACAGAGCGACCGCGGACCTGGCTCAACCGTCAGTGGGACGTTTCATTCGGCAGCCCGCGGGCGAACGGTCGGCTGGACCATCAGCTATCCACCGGGCCACCGGTCCGGGGATCGACTGCCGCTCGTGTTGGCGCTGCACGGCTTCACAGGAACTCACGTCCGCCCGATCGGACCGATTCCGCCGGTGCAGCTTCTCGCGTCGACCGTGCATGGTCGGGTGCTGCCGGCAATGGCGGTCGCGGCGATCGACGGCGGAGATGGCTACTGGCACAGCCATCCCGAAGACGACCCGATGCGCATGCTGCTGGAGGAGTTTCTCCCGATGTGCCGAGACCGCGGACTCGGCGTCGGCGCGTCACGCAAGATCGGGCTCACCGGTGAGTCGATGGGGGGGTACGGCGCGCTTCTCCTCGCTGAGCAGCATCCGGAGATGGTCGCGGCCGTCGCCGTCATCAGCCCCGCCGTCTGGACGACGTACGCCGACTCCCAGAACGCCAACCCCACCGCGTTCACCAGCGCGGCGGACTTCGCAGCCAACAACGTGATCACGCACGCGGCCGCGCTTCGCGGGATCCCGCTGCGGCTCGCGTCGGGAAGGCAGGATCCCTTCCATCCTTACCTGGAATCACTCGTGCCCGAGCTGCCCAAAGGGTCACGGGTGCTCTTCCCGCCCGGCGCGCACGACAACGACTTCTTCGGCAGCCAAGCCTTGCCGTCGTTGGCGTTCATCGCGAAGCACATCGGGGTCAGTAGATAGCCGCCGCACTCACCCGATTCAGCACGAGGTAGACGTTCACTCTGTCCGCAGTCCGTGTTCTTCGCGAAAGGCACCGCGGAGGACGAACCACCGGCGATTACCGCAATCGACAAGCAGGCGACGAGCGCGGCGGCGCATCGATCGGCGTTCGGCACGATGGTTAGACCGTGTCACCGCTTCGGAGGTTCCACATCTAGAAGTGACCACCTGCCATCCAACGCGACGAGGCGCAGGGGCGTCTTACCGACGGAGGTGTGTGGTGGGTCGTTGGGTGAAGGTGTTGGTAGTCGGCGCTTCGCTCGCCGCCGGCTGTTCGGGCCCAGTTACGCCTCAGACATCTCTGGCCTCTCCGACGGTCCCCCGTGCAGCGACGTCGTCGACGCCCGATGCGGTCGTCATCCCGCCGCTGCCGGCCGCACCGCGGATCGTCCGCGCGAGCCCGGACCGCGGGTACGTCGGCCACGCGTTTGGTCGGCAGCTGCCGCTAGGCGCGCCGATTCCGGGTCGCGTGGTCTCCGCGCAATCACGTTTCGGGGGACGGCTTCTCGGTCTCACCGTGGGGCGTGACGGCGATTTGAACGGCGCCACATACGCAGTCATCAGCGATGATGGCGGACATACCTGGACTAACTACGGCCCTGAGTTGCACATCGACGCGGCCCAAGGAGCCAAGGCAGTGAGCTACATCGGTGGGGCAGCGGGAACCGTGGCGGCGTGGGGCGCATCCATCGTGGCCACCAGCGACGGGGGGCGGACCTGGTGGCGAACGTATATCGGTGGGGGCATCCGGTCGTTGACCTTCGGGCGGGGCGCCACAATGACGGCGGTCGCGTACACCGATGACGAAGAGCCACTCCATCCGGGTCGCTTCGCCGCCTGGCGATATCGCTCGACAGACGGCGGCCGCACCTGGGCCTATCGCGGCTTGGCTGCTCCGGCAAGCTTCTGACGTAGCCGGCACTTGTGCGCGGTTATTCCCCACAACCACGCAACCGTGGCCCGCCTGCGGTCGTCATAGGTACATGCATCGCTCACTCGGCTGCCTCGCAGCCCTCGTCATTGCTCTGGCGATGTGCGGCTGCTCTGGCGGGTCAGCTCACGTCCCTGGGCCGGCGCCGGGGAACCAACACGTCGCTCGCACGTCGAGCGACATGAGCAGTCGGGATCGCGACGCGGCGTTGAGGGCTGCACACGGTGAGGCAACCAAGGCCACCAAACAGTCGTCCGACAGCACGGGCTGGCCTCGAGACATCGTCAGTGTCAGCGCGGTGCGGCAAGCCATGACGGTTACCGACTCCAACACCGGTCACGAGTGCCTGTCAGGGTCGGTCGCGGTCATCAAGCTGATCGGCAACTTTCCCCACATCGCGGTCTCACCTCCGCCAGGCGCATCGAGTACGGAGGTGCACGCCGTCATCGCGACCGCCGATCTTCGAAGCGGCCAGATATGCCTCGTGTCGGTGCAAACCGGCCAAGTGGCGCCGAGTCCGCATGCGACGCTCCTGTTCGAGCGGTGACTCGGCCGGCGATCGTGCGTTGACCTGCACATGACGATTTCGGACTATTGCCCGAGATTCAGCGGCCTGCGCGGTCCCACACCATGGTGCTCGGCAGCCGCTCGTCGGCTAGCAGATCTGCCGGACGTTGCTTGTCGATGTGTCCGATCAGGCCGCTGTAGACGCCGTACCCGACCAGCTCCTGAAGGCGTGGCGGGAAGGTCCGGACCAAGTCGGCCGGTAGGCCCAGCTGCTGGTTCTCCTGCTGGCGCACGTACCCGGCGCAGAAGTTCATGGCCAGCCCGTAACGGCGTTCGCCGCTGAGGTTGGCGCCGCCGCTGTGCCAAAGCGCGCCATCCCACACCAGCACGCTGCCTTTGGGCATCTCGGCCGGAACTGTCGGGTAGTCACCGCCGTACTTAGGGCTCGGTTGGGTGTGCGATCCCGGCACCAGGCGGGTGGCGCCGTTCTCCTCGGTGAAGTCGGTGATCGCCCACATCGTGTTGCACACGATTGGCGGGTGCGGCTTCGGCAACGGGATCAGGATGTCGTCGCTGTGAATTGGCTGCGCGGTCTCACCTGGGCAGATGACGATCGAGGACAGCGAAGAGATCAGGCAACCCGGGTCGAGCACACCTTCGACGATCGGAAGCACGGCCGACCACGCGGGTATCTGCTCATAGAGCTCGCCGCGGGCGAGCAGGTTGTAGATCCGCAGCGTCTTGGTGCCTTCGAAGTCGTTGTCGGACGGAACCACGCCGAGTTGATGCTCCAGGCGGTCGAGGTCGTCGCGCAGCTCGTCCGCGAGCGCCGCGGGAAACGCGTCTTCGACAATCACGTAGCCGTCCTGCTGTACGGCGGCGACGAGATCGGTGGTGGCGTCGGACATCGTCAAAGTCTGTGGCCTGACCCTCTCGCCTGCAAGCGACGCCCACCGCCCTCGCGCCTTTGCCCGGTGTAGACGGGTGACGCTGTGCGAGGGATGATCCGCCGATGAGCGTCAGTCCGCTACCGATGCAAGGTGGGGTGCGTTTCGACGCACGCGATGGAGATCGCGCCGTGCGGGTCTCGGCTCACGCGGGCAGCGGCTTGGTCGTGCTCAGCGTGTGGCGCGGAGACCGTTGTGTGGCGACTCACCGGATGACCGCAACTGGCACGTCGGAGCTGATCGCGTTGCTCGCTGGTGCGCTCGGAGGCTTGGTGGAGTCTCCTGGCACCCCCGTCGCGTCATCGCTTTGAGCGACGCCGCCGTCTGAGCAGGCCGGGCAACAGCAACGCGCCCGACGCGGTGAGCGCACCGGCCGTGGCCATCCCTGGCTGGTGGAAGGTGGACGGCACGCCAAGCGTCGTCCAGTCGGAAATCGGCCAGATCACCACGAACGCGCGACCCACGACATCACTGACCGGCACGGTGCCGTTGACTCGCGAGTCGGAGGAGTCGTCGCGGTGGTCTCCCATGACGAACAACTGGCCCTTTGCGACCACGACCGGCTGAGTCGGGAAGTTGGCGCTGCAGTGGTGTGAGCCGGGATACAGGTACGGCTCATCGAGTGCGTGACCGTTGACGGTGAGGACGTCGTTCACGCACGTGACCGTGTCCCCGCCCACGCCGATCACTCGCTTGATGATGTCGTTGTCGGACGACGGCGCCAGCCCGATGGCGCTTCCGATGTCGTGGAAGAAGTGCACCACCGCGTTGCCAGATGTCGTGGAGGCTTGCTCGTCCGGCCATCCCGGTGGCCCTTTGAACACCACGATCTCGCCACGTCGCGGGTCGCGGAAGTCGTACACGAGCTTGTTGACCAGCACTCGGTCGAAGGGATGGCCCGGGCTGGTCCCACACTCGTTGCACGTCGGATTTCCGCCCTGCAGCGTGTTCTCCATCGATGCCGACGGGATATAGAACGCCTGCACCAGAAACGTCTTGATCAGCAGAGCCAAGACCAGGGCGATCACGATCAGGAAGGGCAGCTCTTTCCAGAACGAGTGCCGCTTCGTGTCGGCGGCGGGGGACTCGCCGCCTTCATCCGGCTCGCCAGGTTCAGGTACGTCGGATGGCTCCGTCACCGAACCATCGTCTCCCACACCGCTCTGGCAGGTTTCAGCGGTCGTGGCCTAGGCAGGTAATAGAAGTGGCAATCGACCGCGACGACGAGTCACCGAATCAGGCGCGACGCACCACAGCGCGACTAGTGGTCGCGGCGCCCAGTGCCGATGCGCAAGCGGCGGTTGCCGAGTTTGCCGCGGGCCTGCAGGCCGGCCACGATCAACGTGACGCCGACATCCTGAACCGCCAGTTCGCGTCGGACGTCGTGTGGGGGAGCCCGTTCGGCGCGCTGGTCGACGGCTTCGACCAGCTCCATCCCATCCACGTCCGCTTTCAGCAACACGCGAGAGACAAGCCAGCCTTCCGCTACGAAGTTCGACACGTCATGGCCCTCGATGACGATGTGGTCGTCGCTCACATCGCCCGGCTCGCGCTGGACGACAACGACGATCCTCTGCCGCCCACTGCCGAGCCTGATCAGCCGTTCTCCGAGCTCGCGATGTTCGTGCTGGTGCGGCGCGGCGGTCAGTGGTGGCTGGCGGCCGGACAGAACACCCCGATGCGACCGGGCGGCGCAGTCGCTGCAGCAAGCTAGATCGTCACCGGCGGATCCATCGCAACGCTGCCCCGCTCCCCAAAGCCGGTTGAAACGCCTTCCTCATTTGTTCGAAGTAGCACACAACGTGGCGCGGTTCCGGTCGGAACATGCCGCGGTGTCCGATTCTGGGGCCGGCGCGACCGAAGTTGTGTGCTACTTCGAACGAGTGGGGTGGGTGCGGTAGCCGGTGGCGAGGGCGCGGATCGCGGCATCGAGGTAGACGGTGAGGTCCGCATCGGCGCGCGCGAGCCAGGTGTCGTACGCCGCGCGGCAGGCCGCCAGTGTGACGCGTCCGATCGCGAGCGGATTCAGCGAGTCGGCCGGCTCGCCGAGCCGGTCTGCGGCGAAGTCGGCGACGGCGCGCTCCCAGGCGTCGTAGTGCAACAGGGCACTCGCCTGCAACGCGGGGTCGGAGCCGATGAGCGCCATCCGGGTACGCAGCTCCGGTACGTCCTCGGCGCGGTAGCGGTTGACGCTCACGACCACCTCGCGGATCGCGGTCATCAGCGTCCTCCGCAGCGAGACCGACGCAAACGCGGAGCGCAGCTCCGCTACCTCCTTGTCGAAGTCGTGCCAGAGCACATCGACCTTGGAGTCGAAGTAGCGGAAGAACGTGCGCTTGCTGACCCCGGCTCGAGCCGCGATCTGCTCGACCGTCGTGTCGGCGAAACCGTCAACGGCGAACAGCTCGAGGGCGGCAACCTCGAGTTCGCGAGCGCTCGTCTCCCGCGGACGGCCGCGTGGGCGCGCTGCGGACTGCGTGCTCTCGGCCATGGCGGTTGATTCTGGCACTCGATGCCGTTAATGTCGCGCCCACCGACTCAGAGGAGAGCGAACCGCCATGGCAGACACCGCAGAGATGGTCGAAACGCCAGTAGCCGAAGACACCGTAGACGAGGTCGTCGCTGAGGACGTGCTGGTCGAGGACGTCTCGATCGACGGCATGTGCGGTGTCTACTAAGCCGCAGGAGTTCGACGTCGATCGCGCCTGGCAGCTGCACCCGGGCGTCGCAGTTCGCCCGGAGCGGTTCGGCGCGTTGCTCTACCACTTCGGCACCCGGCGCCTTTCGTTCCTCAAGACGCCGATGCTGCTCGACGTCGTGCAGGGCCTCGCGGACGCACCAAGTGCCCGCGACGCTTGCCGCAACGCCGGCGTCGACGACTCGCAAGCCGCCATGTATCACCGCGCACTTGCCGGCCTCGCGGCCACCGACATGATCTGTGAGCAGGCAGTCGCATGACCATCGACGCTGCACCTGCGCCAAGCCTGCTCGACCACTTCGAGCTCGGCCTCGACGCCCCCATCTGCCTGACCTGGGAGCTGACATACGCGTGCAACCTCTCGTGCACCCACTGCCTGTCGAGCTCCGGTCGGCGCGACCCGCGTGAGCTGTCGACCGCCGAGTGCAAGGCGGTCATCGACACCCTCGAGCGGATGCAGGTCTTCTACGTCAACATCGGCGGCGGCGAGCCGACGGTGCGCTCCGACTTCTGGGAGCTGGTCGACTACGCGACCGCCCACCACGTCGGCGTGAAGTTCTCGACGAACGGCATCAAGCTCACGCCTGACGTCGCGCAGCGAATCGCCGGCAACAGCTACGTCGACGTGCAGATCTCGCTGGACGGCGCGACCGCGGAGGTCAACGACGCGATCCGTGGCGACGGCTCCTACGCCACGGCGATTCGCGCCATGGACAACCTCGCCGCAGCCGGTGTCACCGGCTTCAAGATCTCCGTGGTCATGACGCGGCACAACGTCACACAGCTCGACGCGTTCAAGGCCATCGCCGATCGATACGACGCGCAGCTGCGGCTCACCCGGCTGCGTCCGTCAGGCCGCGGCGCCGCGGTCTGGAACGACCTGCACATGTACGCCGAGCAGCAGCGAGAGCTCTACGACTGGCTGCTCGCCCACGGCGAAGGCGTGCTGACCGGCGACTCGTTCTTCCACCTCGGCGCGTACGGCGAGGCGCTCCCCGGACTCAACCTGTGCGGAGCCGGTCGGGTGGTCTGCCTGATCGACCCGGTCGGTGACGTCTACGCCTGCCCTTTCGCGATCCACGAGCAGTTTTTCGCCGGCAGCGTCCGCGACGACGGCGGCTTCGAGCGGGTGTGGCAGGAATCGCAGCTGTTCCTCGAGTTGCGCAGCCCGCAGACCGGTGGCGCCTGCCACTCGTGCTCGGCGTACGACGTGTGCCGCGGCGGCTGCATGGCCGCGAAGTTCTTCACCGGGCTGGACCTCGACGGGCCTGACCCGGAATGCGTCAAGGGTCACGGCGAGCCGGGGCTCGCGCTGGTTGCGCCGGGCGCGACGCCCGTGCCGACACCGGATCACTCCCGTCGCGGCAGGCAGGCACCCGTACCGATCTCGATCGGCCGCCGTCCGGACCGCGCCTGCGACGCCAGCCCACTGTCGTGAGCACACAGCGGTGAGCACACCGTCGTGACCGGTGCGCGGTTGGCCGACCTTTCCTGGCCGGAGGTTGAGGCACGCAACCGGGTTGGTCGCGCCACGGTGCTTGCCGTGCCGCTCGGCGCCACTGAGCAGCACGGACCCCACCTCCCGTTGTCGACTGATACCGACGTGGCGATCGCGCTCTGCGAGGCGCTCGCCGAGGCCCGCGACGACATCGTCGTGGCGCCCGCGATGGCGTATGGGTCCAGCGGTGAGCACGAGGGCTTCGCAGGGACGTTGTCGATCGGCCAGGAGGCCGTCGAGCTCGTCGTCGTCGAGCTCGTTCGATCCGCGATGCGGACCTTCGACGCGGTACTGGTGGTCTCCGCCCACGGCGGCAACCTCGAGTGCGTGAGCCGCGCGGTGACACGGCTGCGCGATGAGGGTCACGACGTCAAGCTCTTCGCGCCGGTCGCCGGAGGCGACGCGCACGCCGGGCGCACCGAGACGTCCCTCATGCTCGCGCTGGCGCCCGCGCGAGTGCGGATGAGCGCTGCTGCGCCAGGTGACCCCAGGCCGATGGCGGAGCTGCTTCCGTTGCTCAAGAAGTCGGGCGTCCGATCGGTGAGCGCATCGGGCGTGCTCGGCGACCCGTACGGCGCGGGTGCCGCGGAGGGCGAAGCACTGATCGCGAAGCTGGCCGACCAGCTCCTCACGCTCGTCGCGGACTGGCGGGACGGATGACGGACGAACGACGCGTCGCGCTGGTCACCGGTGCGGGTCGCGGCATCGGCGCTGCGACAGTCCATGCGCTCGCCGATGACGGCTGGGCGGTGCTCGCCGTCGACGTCGCCGCCGACATCGCGGGCCTGCCCTACGCTCTCGCGACCGAGGCCGAGCTGAACGAGGTCGTGGTGTCCGCCGGAGCGGGCGAGCGAGTCGTAGCCCACCGCGCCGACGTACGGGACCCGGACCAGCTGACGGCCGCCGTTGCGATGGCCGAACAGCGGTGGGGTGGCCTGGACGCGGCCATCGGTTGCGCCGGGGTGATCGGTGGTGGCGTCGACCAGTGGGAGCTGCCGGTCGAGGTCGAGCAGTTGCTCCTCGACGTGAACCTCGGCGGCATCCTCAACCTCGCGCGTGCGGCGGTGCCCGCGATGCTCCGCCGCCCGGCGCCGCGCAGTGGACGGTTCGTCGCGGTGTCGTCGGCAGCGGCCAGCCGCGGACTGGCGAAGCTCACGGCCTACAGCGCCGCCAAAGCGGGTGTGGCGGGGTTGGTGCGCGCGCTGGCCGGCGAGCTCGGGCCGACCGGCATCACGGCCAACGCGGTCAGCCCCGGATCGACCGACACCGCGATGCTTCACGAGAGCGCGCGGCTCTACGGACTTCCGGCGTCGGGCGACTTCGCCGCGCAGCAGCCGGTCGCGCGCCTGGTCGAGCCGGCCGAGGTGGCGTCGGTGATCGCCTTCCTTGCGAGTCCGGCGAGCAGTGCCATGACCGGCGCGATCGTCCCGGTCGACGGCGGTCTTGCGCTGTGAGGCCCGCTCCGGTGCCCCAGGGCACCTTTATCGTTCCCGATCCGGGGACCAAGCAGGTTGCAGAAGACCGTCTTGTCGGCGGCACCCCCACCCGGATGCTCCGCCTCACCGACGCCGGACGAGCTGCCTGGCGTGAGCTGCGCGACGGAGCCGTGACCTCGCCCATGTCGGCGGTCCTTGCTCGGCGACTGACCGACTCCGGGCTCGCCCACCCCAGACCCACAGCCGGTAGCGAAGTCGATGTCACCGTCGTGATCCCGGTGCATGGCCGTGCGGACGAGCTCGACCGCTGCCTGACCGCAGTCGGTGACCAGGTCTTTGTTGTAGTGGTCGACGACGGGTCATCCGATCCCGATCGGATAGCGGCGATCGCCGCACGGCATGGCGCGACGTTGATTCGACGGGAAGCCAACGGCGGTCCCGCCGCCGCTCGCAACACCGGCGTGACCGACATCGAGTCGGACCTCGTCGCGTTCCTCGACAGCGACTGCGTTGCCTCGCCGGACTGGATCGAACAGCTCAGCGGGCACTTTGCCGACCCTCTCGTGGCCGCCGCCGCCCCACGCATCGTCTCCAACCGGGCCGCGCAGGGCCGCTACCTCGCGAGTTGCTCCACTCTCGACCTCGGGCCCCACGAGAGTCGTGTCCATCCGAAGGGTCGGGTGACGTATGTGCCGACGGCAGCTCTGGTCGTCCGGCGTGCCGCACTCGATGCGGTTGGTGGGTTCGATCCCGATCTTCGGTACGGCGAGGACGTCGACCTGGTCTGGCGCCTCGACGCCGCTGGATGGCGGGTGCGCTACGACCCCTCCGTCCGGGTCGCCCACGACGAGGCTGCGAGCTGGCCTGACCGGATCACTCGCCGTTACCGGTACGGCACCTCCGCCGCGCCGCTGTCGCAGCGCCATCCCGGCGCCCTCACGCATCTGGTCTCGCGGCCCTGGCCGCTCGTCGCGGTTGCCGGAGTCATCGCCCGCCGGCCGCTCATCACCGCGGCCGGCGTCGCGGCGACCGCCACGGCCACCCGAAGGTCCCTGCGACGAGCCGAGGTGACCGACCTCGGCGTGGCTCGCGCGACGGCGTCGAGCCTGGCAGGTGCCTGGCTCGGGCTCGGGCGCTACGCGACGCAGTTCACGGCGCCGCTGCTGGTCGCGGCCGCGGCAGGGCCGGGTCGTCGCCGCTCCAGGTCGCTGATGGTCGCCGCTCTCGCGGTCGCGCCGCCGCTCGTCGACTGGTCGCGATCGCGGCCGGCGGTGACCCCAGCGCGCTATCTCGCGGGCCGCGTGACCGACGACATCGCGTACGGCGTCGGCGTCCACGCCGGCTGCTTGCGCCACCGGACTGCCGCACCTCTGCTGCCTTCCTCTACCCGTCAAAGGTTCGCCGCGAAATCGGAGACGCAACAGTGAGCAACAAGTGGTTCGAGACGGTCGCCGAGGCGCAGCGCAGAGCGAAGCGCCGCCTTCCGCCGTCGGTCTACGGCGCGCTGGTCGCGGGCTCCGAGCGCGGGGTCACCCTCTTCGACAACGAGGCGGCGTTCGCGCAGCTCGGCTTCGCGCCGCACGTCGCGGGCCTGCACGCAGAGCGCGATCTGTCGACCACCGTGATGGGTCAGCCGCTCTCGTTTCCTGTGATGATCTCGCCGACAGGCGTCCAAGCCGTGCACCCCGACGGGGAGGTCGCGGTCGCCCGCGCCGCCGCAGCGCGAGGCGTCGCGATGGGGCTCAGCTCCTTCGCGAGCAAGCCGATCGAGCAGGTCGTGGCGGTGAACCCGCAGACGTTCTTCCAGATGTACTGGTCCGGGTCGAAGGACCAGATGCTGGCCCGGCTCGACCGGGCTCGCGCCGCGGGCGCGGTCGGACTGATCGCCACCCTGGACTGGTCGTTTTCCAACGGTCGCGACTGGGGCAGTCCCTCGATCCCGGAGAAGGTCGACCTGCGTACCGCGTTGCGCTTCGCGCCGGAGATCCTGCGCCGTCCCAGTTGGCTGATGCAGTTCCTCAAGGCGCGCCGTCTGCCGGATCTCAGCGTCCCCAACCTGGCCGCGTCGGCAGCGGAGCGCGGCCCGACGTTCTTCGGCGCCTACGGCGAGTGGATGCAGACCCCGTTGCCGACCTGGGAAGACGTCGCGTGGCTGCGCCAGGAGTGGGGCGGCCCTTTCATGCTCAAGGGCGTCTCACGCCTCGACGACGCACGCCGTGCCGTCGATGCCGGCGTCACCGCGATCTCGGTGTCCAACCACGGCGGCAACAACCTCGACAGCACGCCGGCGAGCATCAGGATGCTGCCCGCGATCGCCGACGCGGTCGGCGGCGAGATCGAGGTTGTGCTCGACGGCGGCGTACGACGGGGCAGTGACATCGTGAAGGCAGTCGCTCTGGGTGCGCGCGCCGTGATGATCGGCCGCGCCTACCTGTGGGGGCTCGCCGCCAACGGCCAGCCCGGCGTCGAGAATGTGCTCGACATCCTTCGTGGTGGGCTCGACTCCGCCGTCCTCGGACTTGGCCACGCATCGGTGCGTGACCTGAACCCAAACGACGTACTCGTGCCGGACGGATTCACCCGCGCAGCGGGTGCAACCGCAACGGTTACTTCGGTGCGAACCGCTGGCCGGCGTCGAGCCGGATCGTCCCGCCGTTGAGCATTCCGGTCTCGACGATCGCGACGGCAAGCTTGCCGTACTCATCGGGGCGACCCATCCGCTTCGGGAACGCCGCGTCCTTGGTGAGCATCGTGGCGAACTCGTCCGGGATGCCCTCGGTGATGCCCGTGGAGAACAAGCTCGGTGCGATCGCATTGACGCGGATGCCCTGGCTGCCGAGGTCGCGCGCCATCGTGAAGGTCATGCCCACAATGCCGGCCTTGGCGGCCGCGTAGGCGACCTGGCCGATCTGGCCCTCGAATGCCGCGATCGACGCGGTGTTGATGATGACGCCGCGCTCGTCGTCCTCCGGCTCGTTGGTCGACATGTGCCGCGCCTGTAGCCGGTTGAGGTTGAAAGTGGCGATCAGGTTCAGCTCCACGACGTGGCGGAAGTCGGCCAGCGGGTGCGGGCCTTCCTTGCCGAGCGTGCGCTTCGCGATGCCGCCACCGGCGGTGTTGACCGCGATGTGCAGCCCGCCGAGCGCCTCGACCGCAGCGTCGAGCGCCTGCTCGACACCGACCTCGTCCATGACGTCGACCGGGTGGAACGTCCCCCCCATGCCGTCGGCGACCTCCTGACCGGCTGACGTCGGGAGGTCGAGGATCGCGACTGATGCGCCCTTCGCCTTCAGCTGCTCCGCCGACGCCCGGGCCATGCCCGACGCGCCACCGACGATGATTGCCTTCTTGCCGCTGATCTCCACGTTGTTCTCGATCCTCCGCTTTAGATAGCTACTTGATGAGTGGGTCGCGCGGCAGGCCGAGGAGGCGTTCCGCGATCTGGTTGCGCTTGATCTCCGAGGTGCCGCCCGCGATCGTCATGGCGCGCTGCATCAACACCATGTAGCCGGTGAGCTGGCGAGGCTCGTCCATGAACAGCAGGTCCGTCCCCGCGAGCTCGGCGAGGATTCCGGCCGCGTCCAGGCCGAGCTCCGAGAGCACCAGCTTGGTGACGGCGCCCTCGGGACCCGGACCGCCGCCGGCGACCGCACGGCTGGCGGTGCGCAGGTTGAGCTGCCCCATCGCCTGCTGGGTCGCGATGTAACGACCGACCTGCGGCGCGCCTCCGGCCAGCCGCGCCGGGTGCTTGTCGTACGGTCCGATCAGGCCGTCGCCCGGAAACGTCATCGCACCGGTACCGCCGCCGATGCTCACACTCTCGTTGCCGAGGGTCGCGCGCGCGACGGTCCACCCGCCGTTGATCGGGCCGACCACGTCCTCGTCAGGGACGAAGACGTCGTTGAAGAAGACCTCGTTGAACTCTGACGGGCCAGGAGCCATCCGCAGCGGACGCACTTCGACGCCCGGCGCCGTCATGTCAACGACCACGGTGGTGATGCCTTGGTGCTTCGGTACGTCGGGATCGGTGCGGACCGTCGCCAGGCCGAACGCCGAGAGATGCGCACCCGAGGTCCACACCTTCTGGCCGTTGATGATCCAGCCGCCCTCGGCGCGGGTCGCCTTCGTCCGCACGCCGGCCGCGTCGGATCCGGCGCCGGGCTCGCTGAAGAGCTGGCACCAGATCAGGTCCTGGCGCAGTGCCGGTGGCACCCAGCGCGCGACCTGCTCTTCCGTCGCGTGCTGGATCAGCGTGAGGATCACCCAGGCGGTGATGCCGTAGTTGGGGCGCTGGATGCCCGCCGTGCCGAACTCCTGCTCGATGACGATCTGCTCGATCGCACTCGCGTCACGACCCCACGGCTTCGGCCAGTGCGGCATCAGGTAGCCGGTGTCCATCAGCGCCGCCAGGCGATCCTTCGGGTCGGCGTCCTTGATGCCCGCGGCAAAGGCGCGGACGTCGTCGCGGATCGCCTCGGCCTCAGGCGGCAGCGTGATGGTTCGCTCGCGCTTGACCCCTGAGCGGCTCAGGTCGATGACCTCGGTCGCGGCGGCGTCGGCATCCAGCAGCGCGCCGATCGCGGTGCCGCGCCGCATGAAGAGGTGGGCGTCGTGCTCCCACGTGAAGCCGATGCCTCCGTGCACCTGGATGTTGAGGTTGCCGCACAGGTACGCCGCCGGGCCGGCGAGCGTCGCCGCCGCGGCGGCTGCGATCCGGGCCTGGTCGCCGCCACCCTCGGCGGCACGCGCGGCGTCCCACACCGCGGCCGTGGCCAGCTCCGTGGCGACAAGCATGTTGGCGCAGTGGTGCTTGACGCCCTGGAAGGTCGCGATCGGCCGGCCGAACTGCTCGCGGACCTTGGCGTACTCCGCAGCCATGTGCGTGCATTCGCGAGAGACGCCGACAGCTTCTGCGGCGAGGATCACGCGCGCGGCGTCGACGAGTGTTGGACCGGACCCGGTGAGGGCGGTGACCGGCACATCTGTGAGCGTCGCGGTTGCCGAACGCCGCGTCGGGTCGATGTTCTTCGGGACGCTGACAGAGACGCCGGCGTGAGTCGCGTCGATGACGAGCACGTCATCGCCGGAGGCGGCGACAAGCAGGTCCGGCGTACCTCCGGCGAGCACCGCCGCGACGGATCCTGACGCCTTGCCGTCCGACACGGTGAGATCGCTGTTGAGCGCGATCGCGGCGGTCTTCGACCCGTCGGCCAGGCCGGGCAGCAGTGAGCTCTGAAGGGCGTCGTCACCCGCAGTTGCAATCAGCGCGCTGGCAATGACGGTTGGCACGAACGGGCCAGGCGCCACAGCGGCGCCGAGCTCCTCGACCACGACGACGAGCTCCTCAAGGCCGTAGCCGGCGCCGCCGACTGACTCGGGCAGGTGCAGGCCGAGCCAGCCGAGCGAGGCGAGCTCAGCCCAGAACACCGGAAGCGGCTCGGTGTCAGCTTCGAGCAGGGCTCGCGCCGCGCCCCGTGCATCGCTTTTGCGCAGGAAGTCGGCGGCGGTCTCGGCGAGCGCGCGGTGGTCATCGGTGACAGCAATCGGCATGCCGGAACCCTAGCGCTGAGGTCTTGCTCAGTTACATGCGGCCGAGCAGGTAACTGCTAGTAGCGGATCAGGCCTCGGATGTTCACGCCGTTGCGCATGTCCTCGTAGCCCTGGTTGACGTCGTCGAGCTTGTACTCGTTGGTGATCAGCTCGTCCAGCTTGAGCTTGCCCTCCTTGTAGAGGCGCAGCAGGCGAGGGATGTCGCGACGCGGGTTGGCACCGCCGAAGATGCCGCCCACGAGCTCTTTCTGCATCAAGGTGAGCTCGAACAGGCTCAGGGTCACCTCGGTCGACGCGATGTCGGCGACGGCGGTGACGACACAGCGGCCGCCCTTGGAGACCAGTGACATCACCGAGGCGATCATCGAGCCTTCCGCGACGCTGGTCGTGATGATGGCCTTCTCGGCCATCGCGCCCCACGTGATCTCGCCGACCAGCGCGAAGGCTTCCTCGACGCTCGCGGCGGTGTGAGTCGCGCCGAACAGCAGCGACTGGTCGCGCTTGAACTGCACCGGGTCGACCGCCACGATGTGCCGTGCGCCGGCCATTGCTGCGCCCTGGATCGCGTTGATGCCGATACCACCGACACCTACGACGACGACGGTCTCGCCCGCCTGGACGTTGGCGCGATAGACCGCGGAACCCCAACCGGTGGTGACGCCGCAGCCGACGAGCGCGGCCTTGTCGACCGGGATGTCGTCATCGAGCTTCACGCAGGAGGCCTCGTTGACGATCGTGTGCGTCGCGAAGGTGCCGAGGCAACACATCGTGCCGATGTCCGTGCCGTCCTTGGCGAGGTGATGGCGAGCGACGAGACCGTCGATCTGCCGTCCGACGATGAGGTACTGGCCGAGGTCACAGAGGTTCTGCTTGCCGGTCGAGCACGACGGACAGCGACCGCAGGACGGGATGAAGGAGAAGACGACGCTGTCGCCCGGCTTGACGTGCTGGACGTTCTTGCCGACCTCGAGCACCGTGCCTGCGCCCTCGTGGCCACCGATGATCGGGTACTGCGGGAAGCCGAGCAGCTCGTTCATCTCCTGCGGCATCTTCATGTCGCCGGTGACGAGGTGCTCGTCGGAGTGACACAGGCCGCTCGCGACCAGCTCGACCAGGACCTCATTGGGCCCCGGGTCGTCGAGCGTGATCTCCTCGATCTCCCACGGCTTGTGTGTGTCCCACAGAACGGCAGCTCTGGCGTCCACGGACGTACCCTTCTCCTCGTACGGCTGACCTCGTCAGGGACTCTAACGCCGTACGCCGATCTCGGCACCTATGGGTAGCGGAGCGAGCGAATCGCCCCTCGGGATCGAGCCGCAGTTGCCCGCGAACGGCAGGCCGTTGAACCGACCCTGGAAGAAGGTCGCGGTCTCCGGCTCGAAGTAGGCGCCTGCGCTCTCGTGTCCGGCACCGCCGTATCGATGGAACTCGACCGCGACACCCTGCCGGCAGTACTCCCGAGCCAGGGACTCGACATCGCCGTCACGCATTACGCCGTCGCCGAACCCGTCGACGTTCCCGACGCCCATCATCAGCGGCACGAGCGGATGGCCCGGCGCACGACCCATGAGCTGACCATTGAGGATCCGCGCGACCGCCGGGATCTTGAACGGGTCGTGGTGGCCCGACTTGAACAGCCTGCGGACGGTCAGCCCCGGGTAGTGCCCGAAGTCCTCTGTGATGCACGTGTTGCTCTCCGCGCTCACGATCTTCTTGCCGTACGACGACAGGTAGCGCCCCAGCGGGAGGTGATACGCCCGGGCCAGCCCGAGCAGCATCCCGGGCATGGCCGCGCTGTAGACGTTGTCGCCGCTGACGTAGGAGAAGAGGTGTGCGTAGTCGACGGGAATGCCGCCCTCGGCCACCGCGGAGAGGGTGAGCTCCGGCGCGTAGCGCGGCGCCAGCTCACTTGCCCAGTCGGCGGCAACCGCCCCTCCCGAGTATCCCGACAACGCCACCTGCGTCGTCGTCCCGAGGCCGAGGGCGAACTCGGTGGCGCGCAGCGCGTCGAGGGTGGCCTGCCCCGACTCGCGCCCGGCCATCCAGTGCTGGTGTTCACCCTCGTAATCAGGCACGGTGACGATCCAGCCGTTTGCCACATAGAAGGCCATCAGGAGCTCTTCTTCCTCCGCCTGGCTGTCCGTCGCCCCGCCCGCGTCGCCGCCGGCCAGCGTGTAGCTGGGATCACACTTCGCGCCGAGCCCGTCGTAAAAGGAGAGGTAGCCGACGACTCTTGGCAACACCGGAACCGGCACCGGAGCGATCACGGTCGTGACATCGGCGATCGGCCGACCGAGCTGGTCGGTGGTCCGGAACAGCAGCTGCGTGGCGGAGACCGGCGTAGCAAGCGGGCCGACCGCCAAAGTGATCGCCCGGGTCTTGAGCACTGTCCCGGGCTTGAGCTTCCCGAGAGGCGTGTGGCCGGAGTACTTGTAAAACGTGTCGTGTGCCGGAAGGGTCCGGTTGGCCGCCGCGATGCCTGGGGTGGCCGCGCCTAGCCCGAAGGACAAGAGCGCAACAACCAGGAGGAGCGAAAAGATCCGCGCGGCTCCCACGGTCGGGTTCACTCGTCTACCGGTCACGAATCAACCTCCTTGGGCCCTTGAGCACGTTGATTCGTGACTGTTTGAGGAAATCCCGCCTCGTTCAGCTACTTCACCCGGGGCGGTGCCACGGTGGCCAAGCAGGCAGGCGACATCCCGGGCTGATAGCAAGAACCCATGACCGAACCCTCTGGTTACGTCGAGCGGCCCGACTACCGCGTCGACCTGCTGCGGCGTCGCAACCTCGTCACCGTCCGGTCGGGTGACCGCGTCCTCGCGCGGAGCGAGTCGCCGTTGCTCGTCGACGAGCAGGATCACGGCCTGGTCGTCTACGTCCCCGACGCGGATGTCGACTTCTCGCAGCTGACGCCGATCGATGACAGCTCGCGTTGTCCCTACAAGGGCCAGGCGACGTACTGGCGACTCTCCGACGGAAGTGAGCCGGTCGCGTGGGCCTATCCCGACCCCTACCCGCAGGTCGCGCAGATCGCCGGCCACGTGGCCTTCTACCAAGACCGGCTCAGTGTCGAGATCGGTGTGGCGACGCCGGCAGTGGTTGGTTACAAGTCCTGATGGAGTCCAACCTCGCGAATCTGCTGCAGGTCTTCGACGTCGAGCAGATGGGCGGCAACCGATACCGGGGCGGCAGTGACGCGGGGGACCGTGACCTGATCGACGCGAGTCAGGTGCTCTCCCAGGCGATCGTCGCGGCGACGAAGTCCGCAGCGTCCGATTCGGGCGGCGGCAAGGTCGTCCGTCGCGCGAGTGGTGTCTTCTGCCGTCCAGTGCGCGCGCAGGAGCTGATCGACCTCGCAGTGGACGTCGTGCATGCCGGTAGGTCGTTCACGACGATGTCGATTGCTGCGAGCCAGGGCGAGCGCACCTGCGGCGTCCTGACGGTGATGCTCGACCATCCGGTGGCCGATGTGATCCGCCATCCGGTGGTTGGGCCGGAAACCTCGCCGGACGCCGGGATTCCGTACGACATGCCCCTGCCCGGCCGAGAGCTCCGGCTGGTCGGCCTGGTCGACCCGAACGACCCCGCGGAGGTCGGGCCGCCCCGGATCGAGGCGTGGCTGCGCTACGACGCGGTCCCGGATCGTGACGACCTGCGCCGTGCGCTGCTCGCGCATTTCACCGGGCACCTCTCGATCTCGGCCACGATGCGCGGCCACGCGGGAATCGGCACTGCCATGTCACACAAGACGGTCTCCACCGCGGTGATGGCCATCGACATCAGCTTCCACGACCCCGTCGAATGGGACGGCTGGGTCCTCTACGACCAAGAGAGCACCGCGGTCGGTGCCGGCATGAGCTATGTCCGGGGCCAGATCCGCGATGAGTCGGGTCGGCTGGTCGCGTCATTCGCTCAGGACGGGTTGCTTCGCGCGCTCGACGAGAGCTCCGGCGCTGCATCGATCGCGGAGCGCGCCCGCCTGTAGCGCAAGGCGGCGACAGTCGCGAGCGAGGCAGCGGCGACAGTCGGGACGACGACGAGCAACGCCTTGTCGTCCCCTGGCCAGTGAAGATGCGCGCCCTCGGCCGTCCAGAACGTTCCGAACGAAGTGAGCATCACGCCGACGATGAACTTCAGCGTGTTCTCCGGGACCCTTGTCAGGGGACCGCGTACGACGGCACCTGCCGCCGCCACGACGACCACGGCGGCCGCAGCAGCGATCCCGGCGAGTGGCGTTCGGTGGGCGTTCGCGCCGAACGTCAGCACGATGATCACGATCTCGAGACCTTCGAGAAGCACGCCGTTGAAGGACAGCCGGAACGCCTCCCAGTCCTCGACACCCCACCGGCGGACCTTGGCGAGGTCGGCCGCCGCAGCGAGCTCCCGCTGGTAGATCGCGGCCTCGTCGTGCAGCGCCTTGTAGCCGCTGGCGCGCAGGATCGCCTTTCGCAGCCACTGCGCGCCGTAGTAGAGCAGCGCCGCGCCGATCACGAGGCGCAACCAGTCCAACGGGATCCGCTCCACCGCAGGCCCGAGAGCCGCAACCGTGACCGCGAGTCCCGCGATCGCAATCCCCGCACCCGTCAGAGACGATCGCCAGCTCCGTGCCACGCCCGCCGCGAGGACGATGGTGGTTGCTTCGACTGCCTCAACCGTCGTCGCGAGGAACACAGAGGCGAAGAGTGGGCCGGCGTTCACACGATGGAGTCTGCCGGGGCCGGCGCGAGGACGCGAACTCCGCGCGGCCGTTGCAGGTGCAGCGCGCCGTACGCCGCAGCGCCGAGCGGAATCGGCATCCAGTAGGCAATCGCCCGCCAGGTGAGCACACCGAGCACCGCGTCGACGTGCGGTGCTCCGAACGTGATCAGCGCCGGAATCATCAAGCCCTCGGTCACACCCAGGCCGCTCGGGGTGATCGGCAGCCACGTTCCGAAACAGGCGATGGCAAAGGCGGCCGCGAGACCTTCGAGTCCCACGTGGGCGCCGTAGATCTGCAACGAGGCCCAGAGGGCGACGCCGTCGAGGACCCAGTTGCCCGCCGACCAACCGACGACGGAGAGCAACCGGCGGCGGTCCCGCGTCGCCGTTCTGAGTCGCTCGTCGAGGTGGCTGTCGTATGCGCGCGATGCCCGATCAGCAATCGCTGTTCCGAATCGCGGGACCCGACGTGCCATGCGATCCGCGCCGAGGCGGAAGCCGGGACGCCGCACGGCAAGGACGACGGCGGCGATCACCAGCAACGTGGTGCCCGCGAGCGCGGTCGGAGCGATGCTCCAGCGGGTGAAGCCGCTCGTCAGCGCCCCGGTGAGGAGCGAAGTGAAGAGCAGCGTGTGCAACGCCACCGTGGAGGCGAGGCCCTGGGTCACCTTGGCGAACACCGCGTCACCACTCGGCACGCCGTTGCCGACGAGAAGCCGCCAGCAGAGAGCTGTCCCAGCCGCTCCGCCGTCCGGCAGGCAGTGACCGAGCCCGATCGCGCTGAGGTCGATGCACATGATCCGTCGGTACGCCGGCCGTACCGCCGCGGACAGCATTGTCCGGGTTGCGAACGTGTAGGCCGCGAGCGAGCCGAGCTCGGCGGCGACCGCGACCGGCAGCCACGAGTTGTCGAGGTCGAACAGCAGCGGCAGGGAGCGTGCTGAGCCGCGAAGCTGAGGAACGACGAGCAACCAGATCACCAGGCCGAGCGCTGCGAGCTGGGCCGTGATCCGAAGCCGTCGATCGCGCATGCGGACCTCAGTCGGTTGCGATCTCGGCCGCACCGACGCCCGGCAGCTGCGGGTGTGGCAGATGCGGATGGGGAAGGTGCGGGTGAGGAAGAGCGTGCCGGACGCTAGATCGTCGTTCCCGGTAGCCGAGAATGAGGACAAGGCCGAGCATCGTGGCGCCGAGCACCATCCAGACCGGCCACGTCCCGAACGCGAGCCCGCCGGCGGCCTTCGGGAAGTCGGCCCAGTCGGCGAAGGACGCGCCGAGTGGTCGGGTGATCACGTAGGCAAACCAGAACGTGAAGACCGGGTTCGCACCGAGGCGGTAGGCGATTGCGGGAATCGCGATGACACCGAGGAAGAGCAGACCGGAGGAGAAGAAGCCGAGCTTGAGGTTGGTGGCGGTCCAGTCGCCCGTCGCGGTGCCGAGCGCAAACGTCGCGAGAACGGTCGACCAGTAGAAGCGCTCGCGCCGCCGGGTGTCGATCGTGTGGATCGACAGAGTGCGCTCGTTGACCCACCAGCGCCAGAACACCAGTGCGAGCACGACGGCGTAGAACGCGGTCGTGTAGCCGTAGGGCACGCCGAGGAACTGGTGCAGCGAGTCCGCCGCCATGGTTCCGAACGTCGCGACCATCGCGATCGCGAACCAGTACGCCGACGTGCGGTAGGCCCGCGTGTGGAACTGCGCGCGCAGGGCGAAGGTGAACAGCGCGAGCGAGGCGAGCGCGCCGATGGCCGGCCAGACCAAGCCGTTGCCGCCGTCGAACCAGTCTGCGAACGCTTCTCCGAACGCCGTGCTGGTGACCTTCACCACCCAGAACAGCGCCGTGATCTCGGGGACCTTCACCGCGAGCGGTGCGGGCGAATCACCTTCGAAGACGGCAGAAAGGGCGTTGGTCAGACGGCGGCGCATCGGGGCTCGATTCCTCTCGGTCGGTTGGAGTCGTCGCGTCGGGTCGTCACTGGCCGGGTACCAGTGCAGCAGTCGAATGAGCGGTCCAGTCGACGCCGACGTGAAGCACGAGGAAACCTGTGGTGACGGCGATCCCCGCGGTGAGCGCGATCGCCGCGAAACGCAGCCCGGCACCTCGGACGCGCCGGCGTCCACCGACCGGTGTCGTCAGACGTACGGCGGGCAGCAATCGCGCCAGCACATGTGGCGCGGTCGCCGCGATCCAGGCGATGGCCGAAGCCTGATGGAGCGTGAGCGCGCTGACACCGAATCCCGCGATCGTCGTGAATGGTCCGTCCGCGCGGTGCCCGACAAACGCGAGCGCCAGGCCGGTGCCGAGCACAGCGAGACTCGTCAGCACGACGAGCGGCCCGAGCAGTCTTAGCGGAAGCGGGGGCCTTCCCGCCGCGACGTACGGGTGCGCGCCCCGGTAATAGCGAGTCATTCGCCAGCTGGTCGTGGCCAGCTTCAGCAGCACGATCGGGATGAGCACACCGCCTACGAACAGGTGGACGCTGATCAATCCTCCGAGGGAGAGCAGCGTGACCCCTTGCAGCGCGAACAGGCCCAGGAGGATCACGCCGACCCATGCGGTGAGCCTGGCGTTGCCGGCGGGTCCGCCGGCGATCGACGGCAGCGCTGAAGCCGGCTGGGAGCCCACATCGTGACGCTACGGATCGCCCACCCGTGCAGTCGTCGGTCCGGCGGCGTATTCGCGGCCGCCTGGGTACATCGGAAGTCTCACTCCCCGCTCAGTCGCTTCTCGTACCGTTGCAGCGACGAGGAGGGGTCATGACTGCCGAGCAGGCCTCGATCGAGCGAGCTTGGCCGCTCGACGAGATGTGGGCTCCGGTGGCCGCGGTGCTGCGGCTGGCGGGGCGCCGGCCGTTGCTGACCAACGCCGCCGAGGTGCTGCTGCTCGACATTGCGACGGCGGTCCCGCTGCTCGACGGCGATGAGAACCGCATCTGGGTGTGGTTGCTCGATCAGGCGCTGATCCTGCCGCTCTTCGTCCGCCGGCGGGCTCCGAACTCTGTTTTTGTGGTCCTGTGCGGGCTGGCGTTCGTTCAGTGGCTGGCGCATGTGCCGCTTGCCGCCGATGCCGGTTTGCTGGTCGCCCTCTACACCGTTGCTGCTCGTCGGACCCGTCGAGATGCGCTCGCCGCTGCCGGAGTGCTCGAGGTGGGCGTCGTGCTGGCGTCATTCCGGTTCGCGCCGGCTAGCGACGGCCTGGTCGGCTCGCTGGTGTTCCTGTCCGGGCTGGTCACCGCCGCGCTGTTCGGTGGCATCGCATGGCGCAGCCACGTCGCCTACCTCGACTCCGTCGTGGATCGGGCCGCGCGGCTGGAACGCGACCGCGACCAGCAGGCGCGGCTCGCCGTGATCGGCGAGCGCACCCGCATCGCGCGGGAGATGCACGACATCGTGGCGCACAGTCTCTCGGTGGTCGTCGCACTCGCGGACGGTGCCGCCCTCACCAACCCGACAGACCCCGATGAGGCGACCGAGGCGATGCGCCAGGTATCGACGGTTGGCCGGCAAGCGTTGACAGAGATGCGTCGGCTGCTCGGGGTGCTCCGGGACGACACGGCCAGCGAGGCCCCGCTGGCGCCGCAGCCCGGACTGACAGAGCTCGATGGCCTGCTCGACCAGGTACGGGCGGTCGGACTGGCCGCCGACCTCACTACCGTCGGCCGCGCGAGGCCTCTGCCCGCGACGGAGGATGCCGCGGCGTACCGGATCGTGCAGGAAAGCCTCACCAACGCCGTCAAGCACGCACGTCACGCGACGCGCGTGGATGTCGCTGTGGCCTGGACCGACAGCGAGCTCACGGTCGACGTCAGCGATGACGGTCAGGTGAGCACTACGGCGGCCACAACGCCCGGACACGGATTGCTCGGCATGACCGAGCGGGTCGCCATCTTCGGTGGCGACGTCTGCGCGGGCCCGCTCCCGGGACGCGGGTGGCGCGTCACCGCGCGGTTGCCGGTCCCGCGGGTCGACGTGATGGGCCACGCATGACGGTCACGGTGCTGATCGCCGACGACCAGCCGCTGATGCGGACGGGCTTCCGGATGATCCTTCACGCGACCGAAGACCTCCGCGTCGTGGGCGAGGCGAGCGATGGCGCCCAGGCCGCTGAGGGCGCGGCGCGGCTGCAGCCCGACGTGGTGCTGATGGACGTGCGGATGCCCGGGACCGATGGGATCGAAGGAACGCGACGGATCGTGGCGACGACGCGCGCGACCCGGGTGCTGATCCTCACGACCTTCGACGTGGATGAGTACGCCTTCACGGCGCTGCGGGCCGGCGCAAGCGGCTTCCTGCTCAAGGACGTGCCCCCCGAGCAGCTGGTCGAGGCAATCCGGGTCGTGGCCATGGGTGACGCGGTCGTGTCCCCGCGGATCACCCGACAGCTACTCGACCGCTATGCGAGCTCGTTGCCACCCGCCGGAGAAGCGGCCGCGCCGAAGATCCACCCGCTGCTCGCGAAGCTGACCGACCGTGAGGGCGAGGTGCTGCAGGCGCTGGCCAAGGGGATGTCCAACGCCGAGATCGCCGCGCACCTGGTGTTGTCGGAGAAGACCGTCAAGACGCACGTCACGCGCATCCTCGCCAAGCTGGAGCTGCGCGACCGCGTACAGGCCGTGGTGCTCGCCTACGAGCAGGGCCTCGTCGTGCCCGGGCTGCGTGGCGGGTGAGCGCCGTCACTTCCACGCTCTGCCAGGTTCGGTCAAACCCATCGGGGTAAGACACCAGAGTGACCGTTTCTGCGCTTCAGGCGTACGGCGATGTGCCGAGCACCGTCGACCACTGCCGTGGCGTGTTGCCTCCGGCACGCGGGCCCGTGTCCGAGTGGGTGGTGGACACACTCTGCCGCCCGCCCGGGCGGTGTGACGGCCTGCCGGACGCGGACGACGATCCGCTCCTCGGCGATGACAGTGCGCTCGGGCTGTATCTGCTCTACGAGCTGCACTACCGCGGGCTTGCCGGCGTCGACGACGACTGGGAGTGGGAGCCTTCGCTGCTGGCGGCGCGCGCCGAGCTCGAAGGTCGCTTCCTGGATCGGCTGCAGGCTGCCGTTGCCATGCCGGACGCGCCCGATGACGTCGTCGCCACGCTGCGCGAGCGGATGGGCAAGAACAGCAGCGAGCGTTCGGTGGCTGACGGCCCGTCACTTTCGACGTACTGCGAGCACGACGCGACCTGGGACCAGATGCGTGAGATCTGCATCCACCGCACCGCGTGGCAGCTCAAGGAAGCCGACCCTCACAGCTGGGCGCTACCGCGGCTCGGTGGTCGGCCCAAGGCCGCACTCGCTGAGATCCAGAGCGGTGAGTACGGCGAGGGCGTCGAGCGTGATCTCCATCAACATCTGTATGCGTTGACGCTGTCCCTGCTCGGCCTGGACACCCGCTACGGCTTCTACCTCTCGCAGCTTCCCGGCTTGACCCTCGCCACCGTGAATCTCGCATCGCTGTTCGGGCTGCACCGCAAGTGGCTACCGGCGATGGTGGGTCATCTGGCCGGCTTCGAGATGAGCTCGGTCGAGCCGATGGCCGCCTACTCCGCTGCGCTCCGGCGCTTGGACGCGCCCCAGGACGCCTGCCATTTCTTCGACGTGCACGTCGTTGCCGATGCTCACCACCAGCAGGTAGCGGCTGAAGGCCTCGCCGGGGGCCTGGTGGCCCAGCAGCCGTCTGCTGCGGCATTGATCCTCTGGGGCGCCGATGCACTGAGCTGGGTCGAAGGCCGCTTCGCGTCCTCCGTGCTCGACTCCTGGTGTGCCGGCCAGTCCTCATTGTTGCGGGGCGCTTGACGTCCGTCCGGCAGCCTCAGCGATGATGGTGGCCTTCCCCCAGAGCACGGAGCCGATTCCGGCTGCGCAGGAGGAGGTCCCGCGATGCGTGATGTGGTTCGCGGTGAGGCGCGCTATGTGGATGGCCCGGCATGGCGGATGAGGACGAACGACGACGTGCGCGCCGCTGCGGTGATGGCATGCATCGCCGGTCCGGGGCATGAATGGGTCGGCCGGCTGCTGCGCCGCACCAAGTGCCGGCGGTGCGGCGTTCTGAAGTAGTGCTCTGCCAATAACCGGCGGAGCGGGCTAGCGTCGGATGGCGTGCTCGCCTTCTTGTCCACCCTTGCCCGGTTGGCCGCAGTCCTCGCATTCGGTGCGGCACTGGGTTCCAGCTCCGCTCCGGCGGTTGTCTCACTGAGCCACGCCGGCCCGCCACCGACCGGAGCGATCGGCCGCGACGTGGGAGATGTGTCCTGCGCAAACGCCTTGAGCGGGGACGTGGACTTCGGCGTCGTCGCAACCACGGCGGGCAAGCCGTACTACCCGTCAGCTTGTCTGTCCTCGGAGTACGCGTGGGCCCGCGGTCTGGCATACCGGCCGCAGTACTACGTCAACCTCGCCGACCCTGGACACAAGAGCGCCCACTGGGGACAGGGAGGTCCACGAACCTGCCACCGCGGACCGAAGTACGACGGGGGGTGCGCGTACGACTACGGGTTCGAGGCGGCAAAGACCGCTTGGGGCTACGCGCGATCGGTGGGTGCGAGCGGTGCGGGTCGTTGGTGGCTCGACGTCGAGACCGACAACACCTGGGGTTACACGCGCAACGGAGTGGCGGCGAACATCGCGGTCGTCCGCGGCGCGCTCGATGAGCTCCGCGGCCATGCCCACGTCAGTGCCGGCATCTACACGGAGACGACGTGGTGGACGTACATCACCGGCGCAACGACATCGTTCTCACACACTTCGGTGTGGGGAGGCGGCGCCAACAGCAAGCGCCACGCTCGGCTGAACTGTCGCGCCCACTCGATCACCGGCGGTCCTGCCCTGCTTGCCCAATGGATCTCCTCAGGCATCGATCACGACATCGCTTGCTAGGGCGTGCAGCCTGGGATCAGCTTGGTCGTCAGCAGGATGTGTCCTAGGGCGTCCCAGGCGTCTCCGTAGTAGGTCGGCGTCTGGCGGGCGTTGCGGTCGGCCCTGGCGAGCAACGAGGTCATGATCGTCATCTGGCCGGCGGCTCTTGCTGTCGCCGCGGCGGCGACGAGGCTCAGCGGCGATGGACCGCTTGTCTGTGGTGTTCCGTTGAGGTTCCGGGTAAGTGCACCGCCTTGGGCAGTCGGCGCGACGAGCTTCCACCACTTTGCGGCAAGGCTGTGTGTTGCCGGCAGGCAGGTTGCCCAGACCATTGCCCGCAGTCCGTCCTGGCCCGAGACGGCGGGCGTTCCGTCCTGCGGCGCGGGTGACGGGGCCGGATCAGCACCGTCACCGATGGTCGCCCAGTCCGGTGGCAGGGAAGCGCCGTTTTGGCTCAGGGCGCGCAGGTGGGTGGCATCGGCAGGCGACAGGTTTCGCCAGCGGTGGTCTCCGGTCAGCGTGGCGAGCGCGGCGTCGGCAGGGAACGTCCAGTAGCCCGGCTCGACCTGCACCGGACGGTTCGAGCCGACCGCCCACGGTCCGGCGGCCAGGGTCGGATGGCCTTGGTCGTCGTATCCGATCTCCGCCGTGGCGATCGAACCGGCGACGCGTCGGGCAGCTGCGGTGTCGGCCGGAATCGACCACCGGTGGCCGGCGAGATCCAGTGCCCAGGCGATCTGGAGGTCCGCGTCGGCGGCGGGCTCTGTGCTGGAGACAGCCCCGTTTTGCCAGTGGTAGGCGAACAGTCCGTCGGGATCCTGAAGGTGGGTTCGGGTCCAGCCCCAGACCTTTGCGAAGAGCGGTCGATCGTCGGCGGCGTAGGCAAGCAGCAGGGCGTAACCCTGTCCCTCACTCACCGTGTCGCTGCCCTGATCCCGTCGGATGACGGCGCCGCTAGCCGAGACGTAGCGGTCCAAGAACCTCCGCGCGACGGCGACCGACGCGGTGTCGCGGGACGCGCCACTCGCGGTTCCGGAGCAGCCGGTCATGGTCGTCGCGCCCAGCACGGCGAGCGCTGCGGCGACGGCGATGCCGGACCGCAGCCGCGACATCAGATCGGCGCTGGCGTCATTGGGACACCGCCGCGGTCGGAAGCTGGATCACCCGGGTCGCGTCGGGATCGACCTCGGGCGCTACGGCGCCAGGAGCAGCGGCATCCGGCTGGGCCGTTGCGGCCGCGTCGTCCACCAGTGCCTGACGCAGGCCGAGCGTCGCCAGCACATCCTGCACGCGCCGCAGCTCAGCGACCACAGCGTCACGCCTCGTTGCAACCGCGGCCAGATCGCGTTCGGAGGCCTCTCGCTCCGCCTCGCGTCGGCGCTGCGCGTCGGTGAGGATCGCGTCGGCCTCGCTCTGCGCATGCTCGCGCATGTTGTCGGCCTCTTCGCCCGCCAACCGCAGGACCTGCTCGATGCGTTCGCCGAGACCGTCGTAGGGCGCTCCGGCACGGTTCGGCTGCCGGCGCTCTACGGCATGACGCAACTCCTCCGTGAGCCGTTCGACCCTGGTGGTGAGGTCCGCCACTCCGCCCTCGGCACGTTGCGCCCGCTGCTCGGCGTCGGCGAGAAAGTCATTGAGCCGGGCGACGTAGTCGTCGACCTGGCCGCGGTCGTAGCCGCGCATGACTGTCGCGAACTGCGGATAGCTACCGTCGTCGCCGCCGCTGCCTCCAGCCGCGAATCGCTCTGTCGCCTCGTAGCCCAGGGCATCGAGACCGTGAGGTGTCGTCATGAGTGTCTCCTCGTGGTGGGTGGGTTGACACGCTCGATCACGATCCGGTCGGGTCCACTGCCGAATGTCGCAACCGGTGTCGCATGTTCGAGCGCCAGTCGCGCCAGCTCGTAGCGCGGCGCCGGATTCTGCTGCAGGCCGCCGCGCACGATCTGGCTGGACACGACGTAGCCGAAATCGCGGTAGTCGTGGATCCGGCGACGTACGGAAGGGTCGAGGTTGTCTACGTAGTCGAGCTTGTAGAACCAGATCACCTGGCGTTGCGGGAAGCCGTTGGTGACCAGATCGGCCCACATCGTGTCGTCCACCAGCACGTCGCGCCCGAATGTCCCGGTTCGGTGGGTGACGACGCTGCGCGCGTGTGTCTCCAGCCAGTGCTCGGCGGCTGCGACGGGCGCGGAATGGTCGGTCGACGCGAGGGCGGCGTCACCCGAGAACCACTGCGGCACCGCCAGGGCGGTGATCGTGACTGTCGCGGCCGCGGCAACGGCTCGCCCTCCGGCGAGCAGCCGTGCGTCGCGCCGTGCCGTCGTCCGGATCGGCACCGGCGGCCGCACCCGCAGCGCGCGCCAGCCGGCATCCGCCGCGCCTGCAGCCGCGAGCGCCGCGAACGGCAGCAGCGCGATCACGTAGGGCTGCGGGAGGTACCCGGGCCGAAGCGCGGCCGCGACCAGCAACAACACGATCGCGCCGACAGGTCGCAGCCGCGCGGACGCGAGGCACCCGAAACCGCCTGCGATGCCGATCAGCGGCAGCCAGGCGTCGAGCGCGAACCACTGATCGACCAGGTTGCGCGAGGCACTGTCAGAAGCCAGCGCGCTGCCGGTCGACGGCCGGCTGAAGAACTGCCATTTCAGAGCCTCTACGAGTGACACGTGACCAGGCCCGGGAAGCAGCTCGCCGCGCAGCACCGCCATCAGCGGGTAGAGCAGCAACAACAACGTGCCGGTCGCGGACAGCCCGACCAGGCAGAACGACCGGGTCCGGCGGTCGGTGTGCCGCCACGCCACCCAGAGGAGGCCGGGCAGCAGGAGGATCATCGTCTCCTTGCTGAGCACGCCGAGGGCAAACAGCGCGCCTGCCATCGTGTGGGCCCACAGCGAGCGGCGCGGCGTCGCCGCAAGAACGAAAGCTCCGAGCACCCATGGCAGCGCGATGTTGTCGAGGTAGACCATTCGGGAGTAGCCGACGGCAAGCGGAGACAGCGCCCACATCGTGACTGCGACAGCGGCCCAGGAGCGGGTGATTCCCAGCCGCCGGCCAAGCATGTACAGCAGACCCGCGTCGACGACGGCATAGCCGACCATCAGCCGGCGGACCGCGACGACGTGGAGCGTCCCGCCGTGGAAGGTCCCGGTGACCCACGAGTACGCAGCGATCTGGATCCAGCCGAATGGCGGGTGGTCGTACCAGTACGTGTAGGGCGCCAGCGCGTGGCGGACCTGGACCGCCCACGCCTCGGCGACGTACGTGCCCTCGTCGTCGGCCAGCGCCGGACCGTGCGCCAATCCCCAGAATCGGATGACCGCGACGACGACGAGCAGCGGGGTGACGACGAGCAGGCTGCGCCGGTGCCGCCAGACCCACGCCTGGAGCTGGGCACGTCCGCTGCGCAAGCCGCCGACCGGATCGCGTGGCGGATCGACCGGCAGGTCGAGCTGACGACGCTGTTCAGGGGAGAGTGCGACCTCGGCCATCAGACTTCAACCGCAGGCTGGCCGAGGTGCGCACCGCTGTGCGCGGTCTTCTCCCAGCTGTTGTTTCCCATCACCTCGCGAGCCACGGCACGAAGCGCGGCCAGGCCGAGCAGCAGCATGTAGACCGGCGTGCCGACGATGAGCGTCAGGTAGTCGCGGGCTCTGGCGCGGACGTAGTAGACGCGGCAGAACTCACGAAGCGCCGCGATCTCGAAGCAGATCATCGCGATCGTCGGGATCGCCGGCACGAACGTCGTGAGCGCGACGACGAGCGGGACCTTCACGAACAGTGCGAACGCGATAGAAGCCGGTACGCAGAGACCCGCGAAGGCCTGCAGGAATGGCTGCGCCAGTGTGAAGCGGGCGAGCACTCGTTGCCGGCGGGTAGGCAGCTCGCGCCAGACGCCCTTGCGAAGTACCTGTAGGAAGCCCTGGTTCCAACGCGTCCGTTGCTTGACCAGCTCCTTCATCGAATGCGGCGTCTCCTCGCGCGTGACGAGGTGTGCGTCATATGCCACCGCGACCCTGGCGCCGAGCGCGGAAAGCCGCACCCCGAGCTCGCAGTCCTCGGCAAGGCAGTCAGGGTCCCAGCCGCCGACCGCTCGCAGTAGGCCCGACCGGACGAAGACGGTGTTGCCACCAAGCGGGATGAAGCCATGACGCGCGTGCAGGTGAAGGCGTGACCGAAACCAGAAGAAGTACTCCAGGCAGTTGCGCAGCGAGAACCACGATGATCGGAAGTCCAGCAGCTGCACTCCACCCTGCACGACGTGCGCGTCGTTGCGCCGGAAGGCGGTGTCCACGACGCGGAGCAGCCGCGGGTCGACATCGTCCTCGGCGTCGAAGACCCCGATCACGTCACCCCGGCAGTGCGGCAACGCGGTGTTGAGCGCGCTCGGCTTGTTCTTCGGCTCGTTGTGGTCGACGACGACAGTGATCACCCCATCGGACCGCGCGGCCGCGGCCCGGGCCACCTGCTCCGTTTCCGGGTCGTCGTGGCCGACGATCGCAATGACCTCGTAGTCCGGATGAGTGAGCTTCGTCAGCCGGTCCAACGTCGTGCCGAGGACCGCCTGCTCGTGGCGGGCCGGCACGAGGAGCGAGAACGAGAGCTCCGGGCTGTCAGGTCGGCGGTCGAACTCCGTGCTGCGCATGTCGACCGGAGTGCGCCAGGCGTGCAGCATCCACCAGACCGTTGCCGCCGCGACGGCAGTCAGGGTGGCCGAGATCAGCAGCAGGATCGCGGACAGAAGGGCTGTCACGAGCCAGAACCTCGCCGCTCACACCGAGCCGAAACCGGCGTCGCGCCCGAGGGTCACCGCAGTGACCGATGGCGCTACCTCCGCAGCCCGCGTGTCGCGGCTCAGCCGTCGTGGCCCTTCTTGCTGTGTCCTGGCGGCCCGGCGGGCCCGTGGCCGCCAGGACCAGGGCCGTGGTTGTCCTTCGGCTTGGCGGCGTGTTTCGCGGGGGCAGCGCGCTTCGCCGGCGCAGGATGCTTCGGGGGAGCGGTCCGCGAGACTACGACGGTGATACTGCTTCCCTTGTCGACCTGGCCGGTCGGAGCAAGCGCCAGAACCGTGCCAGTCGCGCCGATCGCCACGAACTGCGGTGTGGGATGCAGTCCGAGTGCGCGGAGCTCCGCGCGGACAGTGGTCCACGGCTTCCCGCGATAGCGCGTCGGATTGACTGTGACGTATGAGTCAGCGACGTGGCTCTGGGCCGAGTGGGTCGCGGGGCCTGCCGCGGCCGACGGTTGAAGCCCGCCGGAACCCCCGCCGAAGGCCAGTGCGATCGTCAGGAGCACGGCCGCGGCGACGGGGACGAGCAACAGTCGAGCTCGCAACGGTGCCGAGCGCGTCTCACGCAGATCGCGTCCGGCGAGTCGGTCCCGAAGTCGATGCCGCGCCGCCAGCACCAGCGGCATGACGGCGGTCGCAGCGCGATCGACCTCCCGGCGGAACCGCGGGATCGGGACGGTGACACCTGCGGTGTCTGCGTCCGCCGTCAGCCGCTCCAACTGCTCAGCGACCTCCGTCGCGGAGGGTCGATCGTCCGGTGCCTTCGCGAGCATCCGCGTGACGAGGCTCGCCAACGGCGCCAGCACGTTTGTGGGAAGCGCCGGTACAGGATCGCGCAGGTGCGCGAGCGCCACGCCGACGTCGGAGCCGGCATCGAACGGGACCCGGCCGGCCAGACACTGAAACGCCACCACGCCCAGGGAGTAGATGTCACTCGCGGCGGTCGCGGTGCGACCGTCGGCTTGCTCC
>DATAUF010000151.1:0-8900 GCA_036268405.1 Mycobacteriales bacterium | reverse complement strand
CGGTCGCGGGCCTCGTCGTCGACCCAGGTGACCATCGAGGCGGCGAAGTACAGGACCTTCTCCAGCTCCTTGGGCGCCATGTCCAGCAGGTAGCCGATGCGGCTGGGCACGCCCTTGAAGAACCAGATGTGCGAAACCGGCGCGGCCAGGTCGATGTGCCCCATGCGCTCGCGGCGAACCTTGGAGCGGGTCACCTCGACGCCGCAGCGCTCGCACACGATGCCCTTGTAGCGGACGCGCTTGTACTTGCCGCAGTAGCACTCCCAGTCCTTCGTCGGACCGAAGATGCGCTCGCAGAACAGGCCGTCCTTCTCGGGCTTGAGCGTGCGGTAGTTGATCGTCTCGGGCTTGGTGACCTCGCCAGAGCTCCAGGAGCGAATCTGCTTGGAGGAGGCGAGGCCGATCTCGATTGCGTCGAAATTATTGATGTCGATCAAAATGAATCCTTCGTGCTTGAAAAGTTGGCGGGCTGAGGAGGCGACGGGGGCTTACGCCTCGTCCTCCTCAAGGACGCCTTCGGCTTCGCCGGCCGGGACCTCGGCGTCGAGCATGGCGTCGGGGCCGGGGGCGGCGAAGTCCTCTGACTCCAGTTCCTCGCCGGACTCCAGGTCGGGGTCCTCGGTTTCGGTTTCCTCGGCGGACGCCTCGACGGTCTCGCCCACGTGTTCCTCGGTCTCATCAGCGGCCGCTCCATCGGTCGCGCGGACGCCTGACAGGTCGATGCCGAGCTCTTCGGCCGCGCGCAGCAGGTCGTCGTCCTCCTCGCGCATCTCAGCGCGCTCGCCCTCCTCAGAGACCACGTTGACGTCAAGCGCCAGCGACTGCATCTCCTTGAGCAGAACCTTGAAGGACTCCGGGATCGACGGCTCGGCGATGTTCTCACCCTTGACGATCGCCTCATAGGCCTTCACGCGCCCGACCGTGTCATCGGACTTGATCGTCAACATCTCCTGCAGCGTGTACGCCGCGCCATAGGCCTCCAGCGCCCACACCTCCATCTCACCGAAGCGCTGACCACCGAACTGCGCCTTACCGCCCAACGGCTGCTGGGTGACCAGCGAGTACGGACCGGTGCTGCGGGCGTGGATCTTGTCATCGACGAGATGGAGCAGCTTCAGGATGTACATGTACCCGACGCTGACCTGCTCCTCAAACGGCTCGCCGGTACGGCCGTTGAACAGCCGGGTCTTGCCCGACGCCCACTCGCCCGCGCGGCGGTTCTTATCGACGTCCATCCGGATCAGGCCGTTAGACGCGGTGTGCTCGTCCTGCCAGCGCACCAGCGCCTCATCGACATCAGCGACCGTCGCGCCGTCAAACACCGGCGTGGCCACGTAGACCTTGCCGGCGCGGCCGTCGGGACGCGAGCCACCGTTGGTCGCGTGCTTGCGAGCTTCCGAACCGTCGTCATACCAGCCGTTGGCGGCCACCCACCCAAGATGCGTCTCGAGGATCTGACCGAGGTTCATCCGGCTCGGGACGCCCAGCGGGTTGAGGATCACATCAACCGGCGTGCCGTCCTCCAGGAACGGCATGTCCTGCTCATCGACGATCTTGGAGATCACGCCCTTGTTGCCGTGACGTCCGGCGAGCTTGTCGCCCTCCGCGATCTTGCGCTTCTTGGCCACAAACACCCGCACGAGGTCGTTGACGCCGGGTGGCAGATCGTCGCCCTCGTCGCGGCTGAAGGTCTTGACGTCGATCACGACGCCGCCCTCGCCGTGCGGAACCTTGAGCGACGTGTCGCGCACCTCGCGCGCCTTCTCCTTGAAGATCGCGCGGATCAGCTTCTCCTCAGCCGTCAACTCGGTCTCGCCCTTCGGCGTGACCTTGCCGACGAGCAGGTCGCCGGACTGGACCTCGGCGCCGACACGGACGATGCCGCGGTCGTCGAGGTTGCGCAGCGACTCCTCGGAGCGGTTGGGGATATCGCGGGTGATCTCCTCGTCGCCCAGCTTGGTGGTCCGGGCGTCGATCTCGTACTCCTCGATGTGAATCGAGGTGAGCTCGTCGTCGGACACCAGCCGCTTAGACAGGATGATCGCGTCCTCGAAGTTGTAACCCTCCCACGACATGAAGGCGACGAGCAGGTTCTTACCCAGCGCCATCTCACCCATGTCCGACGCCGAACCGTCGGCCAGGACCGCCCCGGCCTCCACCTCGGCACCGACCTTGACGATCGGCTTCTGGTGGATCAGCGTGCCCTGGTTAGAGCGCATGAACTTCTGCAGCTCATACTCCTGCTGGCCATCCCTGCCGTCGACGGTGATCTGCTCGGCGTCGACGTAGGAGACCGTGCCGGCCTCCCGCGCGATCGCCACATCACCGGTGTCGATCGCCGCGCGGCGCTCCATCCCGGTGCCGATCACCGGAGCGTCGGTCACCAACAGCGGCACCGCCTGACGCTGCATGTTGGAACCCATCAACGCCCGGTTGGCGTCGTCATGCTCCAAAAACGGAATCATCGCCGTCGCCACCGACCAGATCTGCTCCGGCGAAACATCGATCAGATCGACCTCCTCCGGCGTCACCGTCACATACTGACCGGCCTGGGTGCGGCACAGGATCTCATCGCCGGCCAGGCGCCCGTTGTCATCGACCGGCGTGTTGGCCTGGGCGATGACCTGATCCTCTTCCTGGTTGGCGTCGACCCGGATCACCTCGTCGGTCACCGTGCCGTTCTTCACGACCCGGTAGGGGGTCGTGACGAAGCCGTGCTCGGAGATCTCCGCATACGAGGACAGCGAGCCGATCAGGCCGATGTTCGGACCCTCGGGCGTCTCGATCGGGCACATCCGCCCGTAATGGGTCGGGTGCACGTCGCGCACCTCGATCGGCGCACGCTCGCGGGTCAGTCCACCCGCGCCCAGCGCGCTCAGGCGGCGGCGATGCGTCAGCCCCGACAGCGAGTTGGTCTGATCCATGAACTGCGACAGCTGGCTGGAGCCGAAGAACTCCTTCAACGCCGCGACGACCGGACGAATGTTGACGATCGTCTGCGGGGTGATCGTGTCCGCATCCTCAGTGGTGAGGCGCTCGCGCACGACGCGCTCCATCCGGTACAGACCGATCCGGAAGGCCTCCTGAATCAGCTCGCCGACCGTCCGCAACCGGCGGTTGCCGAAATGCTCGTACTCGTCGAGGTGATCCTGGATCGGCTCACGCGGCATCGACACCGCCTCCGCCGCGTAGTCCTTGACCTCGGCGTCGAGCTCCTCGGGCATCCCCAGCAGCTTGGGCAGCGACACCAGCTCCTTGACCAGGGCGATGATGTCGTCGTGGGTCAGGGTCCGCATGTCCAGGTCGATGTCCAGACCCAGGCGCGAATTGAGCTTGTAGCGGCCCACACGCGTCAGGTCGTAGCGCTTGGGATCGAAGAACAGCTGGTTGAGCAGCGACTTCGCCGCGTCGATCGACGGCGGCTCACCCGGACGCTGCTTCTTGAACAGCTCGATCAGCGACCCCTCCTCGGTCCGGGTGACCTCGGGATCGGCGTCGACCGTATTGCGGATGTAAAGCGAATTATCGAACAGGGCGAGGATCTCCTCGTCCGTGGCGTACCCCATCGCGCGCAGCAGCACCGTGACCGGCAGCTTGCGCTTGCGGTCGATCCGGACGTAGACACGGCCCTTCTTGTCGATCTCCAGCTCCAGCCACGAGCCGCGGGCCGGCATCAGGTTGGCGATGAACACCTGCTTCTCGCGGTCCTTGGGCTCCATCACGTACGCGCCCGGGGAACGAACCAGCTGCGTCACGACAACGCGCTCGGTGCCGTTGATGATGAACGTGCCCCGCTCCGTCATCCACGGAAAATCGCCCATGAACACCGACTGCTCCCGGATCTCGCCCGTCTCCCGGTTGATGAACGCCACCGTCACGGTCAACGGCCGGGCATACGTCAAATCCTTCTCGCGGCACTGCTCCAAGCTCGCGACCGGCTCATCGAACTGAAACTCGCCGAACTGGACGGCCAGGTTGCCGGTGTAATCCTCGATCGGCGAGATGTCATCGATCGTCTCACGCAGACCACCGCCGTTGGGATCGGTCAGCCAGGTGAACGACTTGCGCTGAATATCAATCAGGTTGGGGACTTCAAGGACCTTGTTCAGACGCGCGAAACTACGGCGCGTCCGGGGGGCGTGAGCGGATGCCAAGACGGCGACTCCTCGGGCGGTCGAGAGGGAGGCGAACTAACGCGCTACTTCAAGGCCTATAGACCTCAGAGAAAGCGCGACCAGCAAAGATAGCACACGGCAGCGATGCCCTGTGAAGGGTGGCTCAGCTCTCACGGACCCCGCCCGTCGCGTCCGCGTATGTGGCGCGGCTCTGACGTTATTGGGCGGCTACGACTATTGGCTGGCCGGGGCAGTGTAGGGGCCCAGCGGCGATTCGGCAACCCGCTTCGCAATCGCGCACTTTGCGGATGACCCGCGGTCGGCGTGCCGAAGAGGGCGGCCAGCCTGCTCAGGCTGAGGGAGCGCAGGACTCCGTCAAGCACGGCCTCGCGGGCCGCCGGCTGGACGACGACGGCAGCATTCCCGCCTGACCGGGCGTGGGGGGAGCCGTGCGGCGGCTCCCCCCGGCGTCAGGCGGCCGTGGCGCCGGCCGGCTCGCGCCGGTCGACACCGCGAGCGAGCGGGATGCGCCGCAGCGGCCGGGCGCGGCCGCGCGGGGCGACCTCGGTGTAGCGGAACACGGCGCGGCCGAAGCGCAGCACGTCGCCGTCGGACAGATGCGCGACCGTGATGGCGCGACCGTTGACGTAGGTCCCGTTGGAGCTGCGGTCGTCCAGCACGCGCGCGCCCTCGCCGCGGACCGCCACGATCGCGTGGCGCCGCGAGACGTGCGAGTCCTCGAGCCGCACGTCGGCGATCAGGCCCCGCCCGATGTGAGTGATCGGCCGCTCGAGCGCGATCAGCATCGTGACCGCGTCGTGCTCGAAGGACAGGTAGCGGCCCGGCGGAGCACCGACGGCGGGGATGGCACGCTCTCGCGTGCGATGGTCCAGCAGCGCAAAGGAGTCGACGACGAACGGGTGCCTGGAGCTCAAGCCGTG
This sequence comes from Mycobacteriales bacterium, assembly GCA_036268405.1. GTDB lineage: Bacteria > Actinomycetota > Actinomycetes > JAFAQI01 > JAFAQI01 > DASZTV01. Next base: position 3,844 of record DATAUF010000151.1, on the reverse strand, counting down.
CGTGGGACGCTCGGCGAGCGAGGGGTTGATCTGGTCCCGGTCCGGAACTTGGGCTGAAATGGTCATGGCCATAGCTCACCAGGGGCTGCGAATCCGAAGGTCAGAGCAGCCGAAGAAGTTCTGAAGGGATCTGACACACGCAAAACGCCCCGCACTGGGAACCAGTGCGAGGCGTTCACGAGCGGCGCGGGCGCCGCGACAGCGAAGCGGGACTACTTCAGCTCGACGCTTCCGCCGGCCTCCTCGAGGTCGGCCTTGAGCTTGTCGGCCTCCTCCTTCTCGATTCCCTCCTTGACGGGCTTGGGGGCCTCGTCGACGAGCGCCTTGGCCTCCTTGAGGCCGAGGCCGGTGGCTGCACGGACGACCTTGATCACCTGGATCTTCTTCTCGCCCGCGGCGGTCAGGACCACATCGAAGCTCGTCTGCTCCTCGGCTGCCTCGGCCGCCTCGCCGGGGGCGGCGCCGGCGGGCGCCGCGGCGGCGACCGCGGTCGCGGAGACGCCGAACGCCTCCTCGAGCGCCTTGATGCGCTCGGAGAGCTCGAGGACGGAGATCGTCTTCAGCTCGTCAATCCATTCCTGGGTACTGGTGGCCATGCTTCCTCCTTAGGCGTCGGACGAGGGCGCGTCCGGCGCGGCTTGCGTTTCAGTTTCAGTTTCAGGTTCCGCGGCCGTCTCGGCCTCCGGCTCGGCGGCGGCCTCCGGCTCGGCGGCGGCCTCCGGTTCAGCGGCGGGCGCCTCCGCCTCAGCGGCCGCCGCGGGCGCGGGCGCTTCTCCGCTGACAAGTCCTTGGTCGGCGATTGCCTGCAGCTGGATGGCAACCCCCGCGATCAGCGCGTTGAGCGTGCGGACCAGTCCGCTCAGCGGCGCGGCTATCGTGCCGACGAGCTGGGCGGTCAGCACGTCGCGGCTGGGCAGGCGGGCGATGGAGCGCACCTCGTCGGCGGACAGCACCGTTCCGTTGAGCAGGCCACCCTTGAAATCGAGCAGCTGCAGCGTTCGGGCGGCATCCGCGAGCGCCTTGGCCGCCAGGGCCGCGTCGCCGTTGACCATCGTCAGGGCGGTGGGCCCAACCAGCATCGGCTTGAGCGAGTCCATCCCGGCCTTGTCAGCAGCTCGCTCGGAAAGCGAGTTCTTGACGACGCGGAAGCGGGAGTCGGATTCGCGCAGGCGAGCGCGCAGCTCGGCGACCTGGGCAACGGTGATGCCGCGGTAGTCGACGGCGAAGATCGCCTCGGCGTTCTGGATCTGATCGGCGATCTCATCGACGACCGCGGCCTTCTGGTCTCTGTTCATGTAATGACGCTCTCTCTCAACGACGGACGCCCGCTGATCACAGGCGGGCGTCGGATGCGCGGACGACCGGCGTGGTCGTCAGGGCTTTCGAGCGTTCCACCTGCTCCGGGCTTGCGCGCTGCTGGCCGCCGGAGGTCTGAGGCTGGGTCTCTGGAAGGTGTGCAGGGTGATTCTACGCGGCAACCGCTTCTTCGAGGATGTCGCGGGTGCGCGACGGGTCGATCTTGATGCCGGGGCCCATCGTGGAAGCGACCGTGACCGAGCGGATGTAACGCCCCTTGGCTGAGGCCGGCTTGGCGCGGATCAGCTCGTCCATCACCGCCGCGTAGTTCTCGAGCAGCAGACGCTCCTCGAAGTCCGTCTTGCCGATCACGAGGTGGACGATCGCGGTCCGGTCGGTCCGGTACTCGATCTTTCCGGACTTGGACTCGCTCACGGCGCGGCCGACATCCATCGTGACCGTTCCGACCTTGGGATTCGGCATCTTGCCCGCCGGCCCGAGGATGCGGCCGAGGCGGCCGACGATCGGCATCATGTCCGGAGTGGCGATGGCGACGTCGAAGTCGTCGAACCCCTCTTGGATGCGCGCCGCGAGGTCCTCGCCGCCGACCACGTCGGCACCGGCCTCTTCGGCCTCGCGCGCCTTGTCGCCCTGAGCGAAGACAGCGATCTTGACCTCCTTGCCCAGGCCGTTGGGGAGCGCGATCGTTCCCCGGAGCTGCTCGTCGGCGTGGCGGACGTTGAGCCCGGTGCGAACGTGGACCTCGACGGACTCGTTGAACTTCGCGCCACCGAGCTGCTTGACCAGCGCGACCGCCTCGGCGGGCGAATACTCGCGCGAGCGGTCGAAACGCTGCTTGGCGTCGATATAGGTCTTCCCGTGCTTGGACATCAGCGGTATCTCCTGGCAGCGATCAGCATTCTCAGACCACGTCCACGCCCATCGAGCGCGCGGTGCCGGCGATGATCTTCTCCGCCGCGTCGACGTCGTTGGCGTTGAGGTCCTCCATCTTCTTCTCGGCGATCGCCCGCAGCTGATCCCGGGTGATCCGGGCGACCTTGTCGCGGTGGGGCTCGGCCGAGCCCTTCTCCAGCGAAAGCGCCTGCTTGATCAGCACGGCCGCCGGCGGGCTCTTGGTCACGAACGTGAACGAGCGGTCCTCGTAGACGGTGATCACAACCGGGATGACCGTGCCGGCGTCGGACTGCGTCTGGGCGTTGAAGGACTTGACGAACTCCATGATGTTGACGCCGTGCTGGCCGAGGGCGGGACCGACCGGCGGCGCGGGGCTCGCCTGGCCGCCGACGGCCTGCAGCTTGATCTGGGTGAGAACTTTCTTTGCCACGGTTCGCCTCTCTAAATCTTCTTGACCTGGTCGAAGCCAACCTCGACCGGGGTCTCACGGCCGAAGATGGAGACCAGCACCTTGAGCCGCTGGGCGTCCTCGTTGACCTCGGAGATCTCGCCTGAGAAATCCGAGAGCGGTCCGGAGACGACCTTGACCGACTCCCCGATCGAGAACTGAGCGCGGCTGCGCGGACGCTCGGCCGGCTCCATGTGCAGCAATCGATCGACCTCCGCCTGGGTCAGCGGCACCGGCTCGTTCGACGCGCCGACGAACCCGGTCACGCCCGGGGTGCCCTTCACCAAGGACCACGAATCCTCGTTGAGGTCCATCTGCACGAGCACGTATCCGGGCATCGTGCGCTTCTCCACGGTGATCTTCTGGTTGTCCTTCATCTCGGACACCGATTCGGTGGGGACGATGATCTGCCGGACCGCACGCTGCTGATTGAGCGAGACGATGCGGTGCTCGAGGTTGTGCTTGACCTTGTTTTCGTGGCCGGAATAAGTGTTGACGACGTACCAGCGGAACATGTTTCTCTCAGACTGAAAGCGTTACTTGAGGATGAGGTTGACGAGCCTCTGGGCGACCCAGTCGGCCGCTCCCAGGAATACACCGGCGACGATGACGAAGCCGATGACGACCCCGGTGGCCTGCATCACCTGCCGACGATCGGGCCACTGTACCCGTTGCAGCTCCCGCCAGCTTCCTTGGAGGAAGTGAACGAGGCGGGCAGCGCCGTGTGGTGCGAGCGATGCGCCCCCTCTAGAAGATAGCTGCGTACCGGGCGGTTCTTCGTCCGGCGGCGGCTCGGCGCCCTCCGCAAGGTCGTCGAACTCCTCCTCCTCCTCGCCATCGTCCTCGGGCTCGGTGATGCCGGCTTGCGCTCGCCCGGAGGCCAGCTGGGCTTCGGCCAGTTCGACATCGGGTGTGGCGTGCTGCAGCGCCTCGGGGGTCTCTTCGACCTCGTCGGCGTGCTGGCGGTCGGCAACGTCCTCGGGACGCTGTCCGTCGGCACGCTGTCCGCGCGCGGTCGCGACCCCCGGCCGCCCGGAGGCGTCATCGGCAGACCGACGCGGACGCCGATCGTTGCGGCGTTTACGGTTGCGAGCCACGGACTGCCCTCACCGCCTGCTCAGCGTGTCTCGCGGTGCGGGGTGTGGCACCGGCACCAGCGGCAGTACTTGCGCAGCTGCAGCCGCT
>DATAUF010000150.1:0-8795 GCA_036268405.1 Mycobacteriales bacterium | reverse complement strand
CGCCACCCGGATCACCGAGGACGGGATCGTCGGTGCAACCCGCGCGAAGGTCTCGCGGTCCACCTCGAGGGTGCGCAGGTTGCGGTTGTTGACGCCGATGACGCGAGCACCGGCTTCCAACGCACGCACTGCCTCGCCCTCATCGTGAGCCTCGACGAGCGCCGTCATCCCGAGGCTTTCGATCCGCTCTCGCAAACTGATCAGCACCTGCTGCTCCAACGCCGCGACGATCAACAGGACGACGTCGGCGCCGTGCGCACGGGACTCCCAGACCTGGTACGGCGTGACGACGAAGTCCTTGCGAAGAACCGGAATTTCCACCGCAGCGCGCACCGCGTCGAGATCCGCGAGCGAACCGTTGAACCGCCGCTCCTCAGTCAGCACCGAGATGATCGCGGCACCGCCCGCTTCGTACTCCTTGGCCAATGCCGCCGGGTCACCGATGGTCGCGAGATCTCCTGCGCTCGGGCTGGATCGCTTCACCTCGGCGATGACGGCGACGCCGTCACGGGAGAGCGTTGCTACTGCATCGCGAGGTGCCGGCGCGGACGCAGCGAGCTCCTTCACCGCATCGAGCGGAAGTGCTCGCTCGCGCTCGGCGAGGTCCTCGCGAACCCCACGCACGAGGTCGTCAAGGACGGACATTCGGTCAGGGTAGTGACCGAGCAAGGCCGTCATGTGGTCGGGTCCTCTCCCCGGTCGAGCGCGTCCCACGCGGTGTCTGACGGATCGCCTGCCGCCACCGCGGGCACCGAGCTGTCGGGCGCCTCGTACTTGCGGCCCATCGCCGCCCACCCACCACTGCGCAGTGCAGCGAGCAGGCCGGCGAGCAAGGCGAGCAGTCCACCGAGCGCCGCCACGATCCACCAACCATTGGCGCTTCCGTGCACGGGCAACGCCAAGCCGCCGACCTCGTGAGACGTCAGCGCGGATGACACGGCTCCTCGCCCTGCGATGGCGACGCCCAGTGCAGTCGCACCGACTGCAACCACGACGACGCCAACTGCCCTGCGCAACAGGCCGCGCGCGGCGACCAGTCCCCCTGCGAGTGCGAGCAAGGCGATACCGAGCGCCGGAAGCGAGGGCTCAACCGCATGCCCGCTCACGGTCACGGACGTCACCGAGGCACCGGGCACATGCACTGCACCCGACGACCACTTGCGGCCACTCGCGAGCAGCACGAGCAGCCCGCCCGCGGCGGTGAGAAGGACTGCGCGAACGAGTCCGATTCTCACGTCCTCCACCCCACCCCACCCGCCACCCAAAAGTGGCGCCCGCTTCGCCGGCTCTCACTCATGGGCCGGGCGGATCGCCTCCGCTGACGCGAGTGCGGCGAGCACGGCAGCTGCCTTGTTGCGCGACTCGACGTCCTCGGCGGCCGGATCGGAGTCGGCGACGATGCCGGCACCGGCCTGTACGAAGGCTCGGCCGTTGCGCATGACCACTGTGCGGATCGCGACCGCGGTGTCGAGGTCGCCCGCCACATCGACGTAGCCGACGATGCCGCCGTAGAGGCCACGTCGCGTCGGCTCCAGCTCCTCGATGACCTCCATCGCGCGCACCTTCGGTGCGCCCGACAGGGTGCCCGCCGGGAAGCAGGCACAAAGCACATCCAGCGCCGAGGCCTCCGGCTTGACCTCGCAGACCACCGTCGACACCAGGTGCATCACGTGCGAGAACCGCTCAACCGCCATGAGGTCGATCACCTCGACCGATCCCGGCACGGCGATCCGGCCGAGGTCGTTGCGGCCGAGGTCGACGAGCATGACGTGCTCAGCGCGCTCCTTGGGGTCTGAGAACAGCTCCGTCGCGAAGGCCGCGTCCTCCTCCGGGGTCCCGCCACGCGGCCGGGTACCGGCGATCGGGTGCATCATCGCCCGGCGACCATCGACCTTGACCAGCGCTTCCGGCGAGGAGCCGACCACATCGAGATCTTCGAACCTGAGCAGATACATGTACGGCGATGGGTTGGACGTACGCAGCGTGCGGTAGACGTCGAGCGGGTCAGCAGAGCAGTCGGTTTCGAACCGCTGCGACACGACGATCTGGAAGCAGTCGCCGGCGCGGATGTGCTCCTTCGCCGCCTCGACCGCAGCCATGTAGTCCGCGCGAGTCGTCCGTTCGTCGTACGCCGGGACTCCCGAGTTGGCGAGCGTCGCGACTGATGGCTCTGCGGGCTTTGCGAGGTCCGCCGTCATCGCGTCGAGGCGCGCCACCGCGTCGTCGTACGCCGCCGCCGGATCTTCATCAGCACCCGGCGTGAGGCCATGGATGACGTTCGCAACCAACAAGATTGAGCCGTCGCGATGATCAAGCACGGCGACGTCGGTCGCGAGCAGGAAGTGCAGCTCGGGTATCGCCAGATCGTCCTCGGCGATCACCGGGAGCCGCTCCATGCGCCGCACCGCGTCGTAGCCGAGATAGCCGACGAGACCGCACGTCAGCGGAGGCAGCTCCGGGTTGCGCGTGGTGTGCAGCCGCGCCGCCGCGTCGTGCAACGCGGCCAGCGGGTCGTCCGGATGGTCATCCGGACCGATGCCGGTCCAGACCGCCTTGCCGTCGCGCTCGGAGAGCGTCGCGGCGGAGCGCACGCCGATGAAGGAGTACCGCGCCCACACTCCGCCGTGCTCGGCGGACTCGAGCAGGAACGTCCCCGACCGGCCGGCCGCGAGCTTGCGGTACGCGCTGATCGGCGTCTCGGAGTCGGCGAGCACGCGGCGCACCACCGGGACGACGCGATCGGTCGCGAACGACGCGAGAAAGCCATCGCGGTCGGGACGTACGACTCCGTCGGGCCGCGTGGTTGCTGACGCGTTCACGACGCCGGAGTGCCGACGACGGCGTCAAGCACATCCGCGTCGAAGCAGCGGCGGTCGCCGGTGTGGCAGGCAGCCCCGAGCTGGTCGACAGACACCAGCACGGTGTCGCCGTCGCAGTCGAGCGCGACGGACTTCACCCATTGCTGGTGCCCGGACGTGTCGCCCTTCACCCAGTACTCCTGGCGGCTGCGGCTCCAGTAGGTGCAGCGGCCGGTTGTCAGGGTGCGGTGCAGCGCCTCGTCGTCCATCCAGCCCACCATCAGCACCTCGCCCGTGTCCCACTGCTGGGCCACGGCGGCGATCAGGCCGTCGTCATCGCGCTTGAGGCGCGCGGCAACCGCCGGGTCGAGCGAGGACGGACGGGCAGGGCTGGACATGCCTCCATTGTGCCGGGTCGATGCACCCGGTTTTCCCGGACCCGAAGGAGCACATGAACCTGCTCCGTTGCGACTCCTATCGGTCCACCTGTCCGTTTCGGAAGTCACTTGATGTGCTACTTCGGACTAACGAACCTCGTAACCGTCGGTGCGCAGCGCGTCCTTGACCTCGCCGATCTGCAACGTGCCGAAGTGGAAGACACTCGCCGCCAGAACCGCGTCCGCCCCGGCGGCGACCGCCGGGGAGAAGTCCTCGACCCGACCCGCACCGCCCGACGCGATGAGCGGGACCGTGACCACCGAACGGATCCGGTCGAGCATCTCGATGTCGAAGCCTGCGGTCGTGCCGTCGGCATCCATCGAGTTGAGCAGGATCTCGCCGACCCCGAGCTGCTCGCCCCGCACCGCCCACGCGACCGCATCGATCCCGGTGCCCTCACGTCCGCCATGGGTCGTGACCTCATAGCCGCTGTCGGTGCGGGCCTCCCCCGTCACCCGGCGCGCGTCGACGGACAGGACAAGCACCTGCGATCCGAAGCGCTGCGCGATCTCGCCCAGCAGCTCCGGGCGCGCGATCGCCGCCGTGTTGACCCCGACCTTGTCGGCTCCGGCGCGCAACAACCTGTCGACGTCATCGACCGAACGCACTCCGCCGCCGACGGTGAGCGGGATGAAGACCTGCTCGGCGGTACGCCGGACGACGTCGTACGTCGTCTCACGGGATCCACTCGACGCGGTGATGTCGAGAAAGACCAGCTCGTCGGCACCCTCGTCGTCGTACCGCGCGGCGAGCTCGACCGGGTCGCCGGCGTCGCGCAGCTCACGGAAGTTGACGCCCTTCACCACTCGACCGGCATCGACGTCGAGACACGGGATGACCCGAACCGCGACGCTCACGAGGTCGCCACAGCCTTGAGAGCCTCGGGCAACGTGAACGCGCCGGCGTACAGCGCCTTGCCGACTATCGCGCCCTCTACGCCGATGTCGACCAGACCCGCGATCGCCCGCAGGTCGTCGAGGCTGCTAACCCCTCCGCTTGCGATCACCGGCCGATCAGTCGCGGCGCACACATCACGCAACAGCTCGAGGTTCGGCCCGGTGAGAGTGCCGTCGCGACGAACATCGGTGACGACATAGCGCGAGCAGCCGTCCGCATCCAGGCGGGCCAGGACGTCGAAGAGCTCTCCCCCATCCTGGGTCCAGCCGCGTGCAGACAACGTCGTACCGCGCACGTCGAGACCCACCGCGATCCGATCACCGTGTTCGGCGATCGCCGACCGCACCCAATCAGGCTGCTCGAGAGCGGCGGTCCCGATGTTGACCCGGGCGCAGCCGGTCGCAAGCGCGGCCTCCAGTGACGCGTCGTCGCGAATGCCTCCGGAGAGCTCGACGGCAACATCCAGACGGCCCACCACCTCCGCGATCAGCTCACGGTTCGAGCCGCGCCCGAATGCCGCGTCGAGGTCGACGAGATGCACCCACTCGGCACCTCCGCTCTGCCAGGCAAGCGCGGCGTCGACCGGAGCGCCGTAGCCGGTCTCCGATCCGGCCTCGCCCTGCACCAGCCGCACCGCCTGCCCGTCGGCCACGTCAACGGCGGGCAGCAGGACAAGCGGTCGATCGACGGTCACAGCGTGTTCAGCCAGTTCTCGAGAAGGGTGAGCCCGGCGTCGCCGGACTTTTCGGGGTGAAACTGCGTCGCCGACAGCGATGCGGTCTCGACCGCCGCTACGAACGGCTCGCCGTGAGTCGTGAGCGTCTCCCCCGCCGAGCCGCCGGGGCGCACTCCGTAGGAGTGCACGAAGTAGAACCGCTCGCCGCCGACGCCCGTGAACAGCGATGACCCGGTGGCGGGGGTCACGGTGTTCCAGCCCATGTGCGGCAGGATCGCTGCGTCGAGCCGCACGACCTCGCCCGGCAGCACCGCCACCCCCTCGGTGCGCAGCCCGTGCTCCTCGCCTGCGCCGTAGAGCACCTGCATGCCGACACAGATGCCGAGCACCGGCCGTCCGGCGGCGACTCGCTCGCGAACCAAGGTGTCGGCGCTGACGCCGCGGACGCCCGTCATGCACGCGGCGAACGCGCCCACGCCCGGCAACACGACGCCGTCCGCAGCGCGCGCCGCTGCAAGGTCGGCGGTCACCTCGACCTCCGCGCCGATCCGCGCCAGCGCGCGTTCGGCGGAGCGCAGGTTTCCGGAGCCGTGGTCGATGACGACCACGGATCGCTTTCCTGGCATCGGTTAGAGCACGCCTTTGGTCGACGGCACGCCGACCGAGCGCGGGTCGAGCGACACGGCGTCCCGGAGGGCCCGTGCGACCGCTTTGAACTGCGCCTCGACGATGTGGTGCGCGTTGCGCCCGCCGAGCACTCGGACGTGCAGGCAGATCTGCGCGCTCGACACGAGGGACTCCCAGATGTGGCGGGTCAAGGTGGTGTCGTAGGACCCGATGAGCTCCACGAGAGGCGGCTCCTCGTGCACGAGGTAGGGGCGCCCCGACACGTCGACAACGGCGTGCGCGAGCGCCTCGTCCAACGGGACGAAGGCATCGGCGAAGCGGCGGATCCCCACCTTGTCTCCCAGCGCCTCCCGCAACGCCTGGCCGATTGCGATCGCGGTGTCCTCGACGGTGTGATGCGCGTCGACCTCGAGATCACCCACCGTCTTGACGGTCAGATCGATGCCGCCGTGCTTCGAAAGCTGGGCAAGCATGTGGTCGTAGAAGGGCACACCCGTCGAGACATCGGAGACGCCGGTGCCGTCGATGTCGAGCGACACCGAGACCTGCGACTCCTTGGTCGAGCGCTCTACCTTCGCGGTTCTGGACACTCCACCAGTATCGCGGACGGCTGCGCGTGAGCCGAGTGGATTGACGCGCGACCGCAACGAGCCGCGAGAATCTCCCGCGTGGACCTGCACGCGGCACTCGACGTCGCCACCGCCGGATTCGCGCGGACCCTGGCACTCGTCAAGCCGGAGCAATGGGAGTCCGCAACCCCCAACCAGGGCTGGAGCGTCCGCGACCTCGTCAACCACGTCGTCGGCGGCAACCGCCGCTACGTGCTGCTCCTGGCGGGCGCACCAACCGCGGAAGTCGAGGCCTTGCGCGACGTCGACCACCTCACCGACGACCCGTACGCCGACTTCCTGTCAACCGCTGCAGAGGTGTCGACGGCATTCGCGGAGCCGGGCGTCCTTGACCGCGTCGCTCACCACGGCAGGGGCGACAGGTCCGGGGCGGAGCTGCTCGTGATGCGCGTCAGTGAGCACGCGCTGCACGGCTGGGACCTGGCGCGCGCGATCGGGCAGGACGACCGCATCGACCCGCCCGTCGTTGATGTGCTCCTTGCCGCGATCGATGCCGATCCGACGTCGCCGGCCTGGGCCGCCTTCACCCCGCTGCCCGGTGCCGACGACTTGATCGGCGCGATGCGGCTGCTCGCCCTCACCGGTCGGGCGTAGCTCCGGTTCGGTCCAGCGCGTCGAGGAATGCCTCGCACTCGGCACTCGTGCCCACCGACACGCGCAGCCACCCAGCCAGGCCGACATCACGGATCAACACGCCGTGGTCGAGGAGCGCCTCCCAGACCGCCTTCTCGTCGCCAAGGCCGCCGAAGAGCACGAAGTTTGCGTCGGAGTCGACGACGCCGAATCCGCGCGCCCGCAGTGAGATGACAAGCGCATCGCGGTCGGCACGGAGCTGCGCAACCTGCGCGAGTGTCTCGTCCGCATGCCGGAGCGCAGCGAGTGCGGCGGCCTGTGTCAATGCCGAGAGGTGGTACGGCAGTCGCACCAACGTGAGCGCATCCACGACCTTGGGCGCAGCGGCCAGGTAGCCGAGCCGCGCGCCCGCGAAGCCGAACGCCTTCGACATCGTGCGGGTGATGACCAAACGCGGGTGGTCATCGAGCAACGACAGCAGCGACGGCGAGTGTGAGAACTCGGCATACGCCTCGTCGACCACCACCATGCCGGGCGCCACCTCCAGCACAGCCGCGACGACAGCTGGGTCCAAAGCGGTGCCGGTCGGGTTGTTCGGCGAGCAGAGAAACACGATCGACGGCTTGTGCGAGCGGATCTCGGCCACTGCGTGGTCGACCGAGAGCGTGAAGTCCCCCGCGCGCTGCGATCCGACCCAGCCGGTGCCGGTCGCCAGGGCGATCAGCTGGTGCATCGAGTACGACGGCACGAACCCGAGTGCGATGCGGCCGGCTCCGCCGAACGCCTGCAACAGCTGCTGAAGCACTTCGTTGGAGCCGTTGGCTGCCCATACCTGCTCGACCGACAAGCCATGACCGAGGTACGCCGCAAGCGCAGCCCGCAGCTCTACCGCGTCGCGATCGGGATAGCGGTTCATGGTTGCCGCCGCGGCGGCCACGGAGTCACGCAGGTCGGCGACCAGAGCGGGCGGCGGCGGATAGGGATTCTCATTGGTGTTCAGCCGCACGGCGACGTCGAGCTGTGGAGCGCCGTACGCCGTCAACCCGCGCAGGTCATCGCGCAGTGGAAGGTCCCCCCAAAGATCCGACTCGCTCATCGCAGTCGGGTCGCGACGGCCTCGACGTGCGCCGCGAGGTCCTCCGCGCCGCCGAGCGCCGCAATGTGATCACCAACGGCGGCGAGCGCATCACGGCTGTAGTCGATGACGTGGATCCCGCGCAAGAACGTCTGAACGGACAATCCCGACGTGTGACGCGCGGTCCCGCCGGTGGGCAGCACGTGGTTGGAACCGGCGAGGTAGTCACCGAGTGACACCGGCGACCAGGGCCCGACGAAGATCGCGCCGGCGTTGCGGATCCGGCCCGCGACGGCGCTCGCATCGCGAGTGATGACCTCGAGGTGCTCGGCACCCCACAGGTCGACGACGTCGATGGCCTGCGTGATGTCGTCCACGAGGACGTATGCCGACTGTCCGGCGAGCGCGGTCTCGACTCGTTCGCGGTGGCGGGTCTCCGCCACGCGCTTGGCAAGTGCTGTGTCAACCGCATCGAGCAGTTCCTGACTCGGGCTCACCAGCAGACAGGCAGCGAGCTCGTCGTGCTCGGCCTGTGCGACGAGGTCGGCGGCGACGTGGTCGGGGTCCGCGGTTTCGTCGGCAAGGATGGCGATCTCGGTCGGGCCGGCCTCTGCGTCGATGCCGACCACACCACGTACGCAACGCTTCGCGGCGGCGACGTAGACATTGCCCGGACCGGTGACGAGGTCGACCGGGCGGACCCCTTCGACGCCGTACGCGAACATCGCGATCGCCTGCGCGCCGCCCACCGCGTAGACCTCATCGACACCGAGAAGCGCGCATGCCGCGAGGACCGCGGGGTTGGGCAGACCACCGAACTGCGGCTTCGGCGGCGACGCGACGGCGAGCGACGCGACTCCCGCAACCTGCGCCGGCACGACGTTCATGACGACGCTGGACGGATAGGCAACCAGGCCGCCCGGCACGTAGAGCCCGACTCGGCCGACCGGCACCCACCGCTCTGTGACGACCGCTCCCGGGGCGACGTCGACCACCTCGTCGTCCCTGAGCTGGGCACGGTGCACCCGCTGGGCGCGACGGATGGCCTCCTCGAGCGCGGCGCGCACCGCAGGGTCGAGGTC
>DATAUF010000149.1:0-52408 GCA_036268405.1 Mycobacteriales bacterium | reverse complement strand
CGAACCCATTCGCATTCCAGCCAGCGACGCCACAGCTCATCGTCGGAGTCGATCCTGGCGAGCTCGCGCATCGTCGTGACGCCGGAGAACTCCGCGAGCACGCCGCCGAGGTCGAACACCACCGCGGCGACATCGGTGTGGGCGGCCGGCACCCGCCGACGCTAGCCGGTGACATCGCTTCGGGATACTTGCCGGCATGCGCGTCTACCTCGGATCCGACCATGCCGGTTACCCGCTGAAGACCCGGCTGATCGCGCGGCTCGGCGAACTGGGACATGAGCCGGTCGACTGCGGGCCGTTCGAGCTGCGCGACTCCGACGACTACCCGCCGTACTGCCTGCTGGTCGGGACCAAGGTCGTGGCGGATCCGGGCAGTCTCGGCATCGTGATCGGTGGCTCCGGCAACGGCGAGGCGATCGCCGCCAACAAGGTCCGCGGCGTGCGGTGTGCGCTGGCTTTCAGCGAGGAGACCGCGAAGCTGGGCCGCGAGCACAACGATGCCAACGTCCTCAGTCTCGGTGCGCGAATGTACGACGAGGACACTGCGGTGGGGTACGCCGAGGCCTTCATCGCCGAGCCGTTCAGCGACGCTGAGCGCCATGTCCGGCGGATCGCGCTGTTGACCGGATACGAGGAGACCGGACAGTTGCCGCCGCGCCGCGAGGACGCCGCGCCTCACGCGTGAGGCTGGATTACATCGACGTGATTCCACTGTCGATGATCACGGCGGCGCACTAAGGTCGCGGAGTTATGGGGCAGCCGGAGGTCTTCGGCGCGAACGTCGCCAAGCGTGCCCGGCACCGGCTGGGCCTCCTCGCGGCGCCGGAGACGGCGCGCGACAGGTGGATCGCCCTCATGGCGGTCCTCGCGCTCACCGCGGTTGTCCTCGTGCTCAATGTGCGCTTCGGCCCCATGGCGTTCCCGGCGACAACTGTCGTCGTGCCCGTCATCCTCGGTGGTCTGCTGCTCCAGCCCATGCCGCTGTCGTCGGTGATCGCTGCGGCCTTAGCCATCGTCATCGCGGAGAACCTCGGCGTCGGCACGTCAACGATTCGCCCGGGCTCCTATGTGGTGGTCGGTCTTGTGGCATTGATCGCGGTCAAGCAGTCTCTCGACCGGCAACGGCTCGGTTTGTCGGCCGGACGCGGCGAGGCCATGCTGCTCGAGTTCCGTGACCGCTTGCGGCTGCAAGGAGACCTTCCCGCGCTGCCGGCCGGCTGGCATGCGGAGGTCGAGCAGCAGTCGGCCGGCGGGGTCAGCTTCGGCGGGGACTTCCTGCTGTCCGCCATCACCGACGACGGCCGTTCGCTCGAGCTGGTGCTGGTCGACGTGTCGGGCAAGGGACTCGATGCCGGCACCCGTGCGCTGACGCTTTCCGGCGCGCTCGGCGGCCTGCTCGGCGCGGTCTCAGCCGAGCGGTTCCTCGCATCGGCCAATGAGTACCTGATCCGCCAGGAGTGGGACGAGGGCTTCGCCACTGCGTTGCACCTCACCCTCGAGCTAGGAACGGGCCGATACCGGATCACCAATGCCGGGCACCTCCCGGCGGTGCACTACTCCGGCGGCACCGGCGTCTGGCAGGTCGTCGACCCACCGGGCACGGTGCTCGGGTTGCTGGGCGACGCCGAGTTCGGCTCGGTGCAGGGCCAGCTCGGACCGTACGACGCGCTGCTGCTCTACACCGATGGACTCGTCGAGGTGCCCGGGCGTGACCTCGCGGTCGGCATCGACCGCCTGCTCGGGGCCGCCGAGCGGCTCATCCCTCGTGGCTTCGACGGTGGTGCCCGCCGGCTGTTGGACGATGCATCCCCCGACGCGAGCGACGACCGTGCGCTGGTTTTGATCTGGCGTACCTAGCGCGAGCTCTCAGTCGACCTGGACGACGGCTCCGGAACCGATCAGCTGCTCGATGGATGTGTCGTCGATCTTCCAGTCCCTGAGTGCGGCGACGGTGTCCGAACCCGGAGCGCGTGGCGGTGCGCCCACCTGGCCGGGAGTGCGGGAGAACCGCGGCGCAACATTCGGCTGAATGACTCCGCCGCTCTCAACCAGGGTCTCGCGCGCCGCGAGATGCGGGTGGCTTCCCGCCTCGGACAGCCACAGCACAGGCGCGACGCAGGCGTCGACGCCGTCGAAGATCGCCGTCCACTCGTCGCGGGTCTTGGTGGCGAACTTCGCGGCGAGCATCTCCCGCATCTTCGGCCAGTTGGCATGGTCGCCCTGATCCGGAAGATCAGGTAGCTCGAGAGTCTGGCGGAGCAACTCGAAGAACTGCCCCTCGATCGCGCCGACGGACATGTACTCGCCATCGGCACAGACATAGGTGTCGTAGTAGGGAGCGCCACCATCGAGAAGGCTGCTGCCGCGTGCGTCCGGCATCATGCCCGCCTGCCGCTGACCGTGCGCCATCGACAGCAGGCTCGTGACGCCGTCGACCATCGCGACATCGACGACCTGACCGCTGCCGCTTGTGGTGCGCTCATGCAGCGCGGCCAGGATCCCCATCACGGCGAACGTCGACCCACCGCCGAAGTCGGCGACCAGGTTGAGGGGCGGAACCGGCTTGCGGTCCTTCTCGCCGACCGCGGCGATCGCACCGGTGATCGACGCGTAGTTGATGTCGTGACCGACCCGGTCGGAGAGCGGTCCGTCCTGTCCCCAGCCCGTCATCCGGGCGTAGACCAGGCGTGGGTTGGCGCCGCGGCAGTCGTCCGGACCGAGACCGAGGCGCTCGGCCACCCCTGGGCGAAACGCCTCGATGAGAACGTCTGCCTCCTTGAGGAGGTCCAGCACGAGGTCGCGTGCGCCGAGGGCTTTCAAGTCGATGGCGACAGATCGGCGACCGCGCGACAGCACGTCGTAGCCACCGATCACACCGGAAAGGGTTCCTCGCGGTCGCTCGAGGCGCAGCACCTCCGCACCCATGTCGGCGAGCAGCATGCACGCGTACGGCGCCGGACCGATTCCGGCCAGCTCGATCACCTTGAGGCCGCGTAGCGGGCCGGTTGCCTGTTCGGTCACCGCGTAACCGTAGCGGCGGTCCCCATGATGATCCGCGCGTGGTCGGCGGGTCGCAGCCAGCGCAGCAGCTTGATCAGCTCGGGCCGGGGGAGCGACACGCATCCGTTGGTGGCGCTGTGGTGTGTGACATGCAAGAAGATCGCGCTGCCGCGGCCGGGCACTCGCGTGGTGTTGTAGGCGATTGCCGCACCGTCGAGGTACGACGGGAGGACGTGCATCTGCTCGGGGTCGGCACCGGCCGAGTGGTGACGGGTGTCGACCCATTCGTTGTACCGAGAGCTGCCCGAATCGTCATCCCAGACGTCGTACCGCGCGGCGTGCCGCCACGGGTAGCGCACCCCCGGATCGCGCGCGACACCGAAGAAGAAGGAGAAGGTGTAGGAGCCGCTGGGTGTGCGACCGTCGCCCTCCCGCTTTGCGCCGAGCGGCGCGAACCCGTTGTATCCCACCCAAGCCGACCATGGTCCGAAGACCTCGTACCACTTGCCGTCGCGCTTCTCGAACGCACGGACCGTGGCGGTCGTGTCGCCGTACCCCGAGCTGATGACCGAGATGACCTGTGTCGCGTTGTGGACCCCGACGAGCCGGGTCACCAGCGATCGAGGTTTGGCGGCGTGCGCGACGTCCCTCCCGCTCAAGCCGCCGACCATCAGTGAACATGCGGCGAAGGTCGCGACGACAGCGAGCGCGCGGCGGTGCGGTGGGCTCGACACGCTTCTAGTCTGGCCTCATGTCGATGCGGCTGACAGGTGCGACGTTCGTTCTCGTCGGGCTGGGGGGCGGGCTGATGCCCGTCGCGTCGGCGGCGCCGAAGCCCCTCCCGCGGGCGGGCCTGCACTTCGACGCCTCCGGAGTCAGTCGCGTCACCGCGAAGGATCTCGGCAAGAGCTGGCACCACGGGTGCCCGGTGCCACCGCGCGACCTTCGCGCCCTGAAGGTCGGGTTCTGGGGATTTGACGGCCTGCACCACACCGGGGTGCTGGTGGTCAACGCAGCATCGGTGCCCGCCGTCAGGAAGGCGTTCGCGGCGATCGCGCGCGCGCGCTTCCCGATCCGTCAGATCGTTCCGGTCGCGGCGTACGGAGGTAGTGACAACCGCTCGATGAACCACGACAACACGTCGGCCTTCAACTGCCGGTACGCCGTCGCGAACGGCCCGAAGTCCTGGTCCGAGCACGCGTATGGCGAGGCGGTCGACATCAACACCCGCGAGAACCCGTACAAGCTCAACGGCAAGATCCTGCCGCCGTCAGGCGCGAAGTACGCCGACCGGTCGAAGCACCGTAGGGGCATGATCTTTTCCCATGGCGCCGTCGTGAAGGCCTTCGATGCGGTCGGGTGGGGCTGGGGCGGTCGCTGGGCCTCGACTCCGGACTACCAGCACTTCTCGGTCAACGGCCGATGACGGCTGCGCCGCCTTACCGGATCCGCACGGTTGTCCCGTAGTGGATCCAGTCGAACAGCTGGTGCATCGCCTTGGTCGGCAGGTGCACGCAGCCGTGGGAGCCGCCGGTGAGATAGCGGCCGCTTCCGAAGGGCATCGTCTGCCACGAGGCGTCGTGGAACCCCCAGATGCCGAGGTGAAACGGGATCCAGTAGCGCACGTGGTACGACGCCCCGCCGCTCGTCGTCAGAGTCGTGTTCCGGATGATGCCTTGGACCGCGAAGCTCCCGCGGGGGGTCTTGTCGCCGCGAGCTCCGGTCGTCACCGGAGTACTCAACACGGTGCGGTCACCGTCACATGCCCAGGCGTGCTGGCGGGCAATGCTGACCACGACGAGCTGCCGGCGCTGGTTGTGCCGGCACGGCGAAGCGAGGGTCGCCGCTTCCGGCACGGTGGTGGTCGGCGCGAGCTGAGCGGACAACAGCGCGCCCAGCGAACGCTGGCTGTCGGGCGCCGCAGCCGGAGCCGCGGCTGCAGCGCCGGACCACGGCGGCAGGCCTTCGGCCAACATCGTCACGAGCAGGCCGAGTCCGGCTGCCAATACGACGCCGACGACGGCGCGACGAGAATGTGCTGGGGTCACACCGTCTCTACGTCTGGCGCACCCGGTTTGGTTGTCTTGTCGCCGACATTCGTCGACTCGTGCTCAGCTGTTGTCCCGTTGCGGCGTATCGGTCGTGTGCCACAGACAGTTGCCCTTGCTGTCGCACGACCCGGTCGCGAGCTGGAGGAACTTCTCCGACTCGGTGCCCGACGGGTCGGTGATGGTGAGGTGGATCTGGCAGTTGTACTCCTGCGTGCCGCCCGTCTCGACGCAGTTGACCGTGTTGATCTTCAACGTCGCTCCGGGCAGGTTCTTGCTGACGCTCGCTTGCAGCTGTGGCTGGCCGTCCTTGAGGATCGCGTTCTCGAGGCCGTTGGACTTGTCGCTGTTGAAGCCGACGATCGCGCCGATGATGCCAAGCACCACGACGATCGCCACGATCGCTACCGGGACGATGATCAACGGGCGTTTGTACCAGGAGCGCTTCACGGCGACCGGTTCGCCGGCGCCGGCTGGCATCGTCCACGCGGGCGCGCCCATTGGCAGGGCGGAACCAGCAGGGGCGGCAGCGGTCGGTGCGGTCACCGTGGCGGCGGCGGGCGCGGTGTGTCCGGACCACGTGGTGCCGTCCCACCATCGCTGCTGCTGGGCGTCCTGCGGGTCTGGGTACCAGCCGGCGGGCGGCAGTTGCGGTTCAGTCATCGAATCCCCCTGATGGCCCGATATCGATCCGAGTCCGGACGTTACCTCACGAAAACGGCGCCTCGATGACGCCGGCGCCGCTCACGGTGGCCCGTTTTGTCGGCACCTGGCGGTTCGATCCGTGGTCGGCTGTCGTGATCGTGGTCATGCTCGCGGCGTACCTCGCCGGTGTCCGTCGGGTACGCCGTAGAGGCGAGGAATGGCCGCTGACGAGAACGGTCTCGTTCGCGGTGCTCGGCCTCGGTGTCCTGGCAGTGTCGACGATGTCGTCGCTCGCGGCGTACTCGCCGGTGCTGCTCTGGCCGATGGCGCTTCGCGTGACTCTGTTGTTGACGATCGTGCCGGTGGGACTCGGACTCGGTGACCCGATCGGGCTGGTGTCGGCGTGCTTGTCCCCCGCAGGCGCGGCTCGCTGGCAAGGCATCCTGCGAGCCCGCCCGGTCCGCCTGCTGACTTTTCCTGCGATCGCGCCGCTGCTGGCAGTCGGGACGCAGTTCGTCGTGTTCTTCACCGGCTACCTCGGCGCGGCGCTCGGCAACGGTGCCGTGATGCGGCTGCTCGAGCTCCAGCTGGTGGTGACGGGATGCTTGTTCGCGCTGCCGATCCTCGGCGTCGAGGTGTTGCCGGTCTGGTGCACGCAGCCGGTGCGAATGACGTTTGCGGCGATCGACGGACTGCTCGATGCGATTCCGGGCATCGCCGTCATGACGAGCAGCGCGCTCGTCGCGCGCGGCTACTACGGGTCAGTCGTACGGAGCTGGGGTCCGTCGCGTGGCTGGGACCAGACGATCGCAGGAGGGCTGATGGTGACGGTCGCGGAGGTGGTGGCGGTGCCGTTCATCGGCATCCTGTTCCGCGCCTGGATCCGGGAGGATGCCCGGACCGCAGAGGTTGTCGACGCCGCACTGGACGTGGCTGACGCCAGGCGGCGTGCTGTGGCGCCCGCGGATGAGGAACCACCGAGCAATCGGCCGTGGTGGGAGGTCGACCCGGGACCCCTCGCCGACCGCGCCAGGCGGTACGGCTGGCGCCACGAGGAGTAGGTTTCCGGCCCTGGAGGTGCGGCTGAATGTCTCGTCATCGCGTTCTCGCGACGTTGTCCGTCGCGGTCATCCTTGTCGGCGCCGGGACGGTTGTCGCCCGCTCGGGCGGTGGCGAGGGCCACGCGCCCGCTATCGGGATCCCGAGCTCGGAGTTCTGGTCGCAGCAGCTCTACCCGAAGCAAACCCTCGGCCCCCGGGACGATGCCGACGCCGACCACGACTCGGACACGGATGCCGACGCGGACGGCGACGCCGACTCGGATGGCGGCGGCGGCGACCCGGATGCGGGTCCGGGCATGATCCCCGTGTCCAACGTGCTCTACCAGGGCAACACCGATGAGCGGTTTCTTCACCTGACCAGCCAGGCCGCGAAGCTCGCGTCCACCGGGGCCGCGTGGCGCAGTGTCGGCCCGTTCCACGGGGTGGCGGACATCCTCGGGGTCGGCAGCGGCGCCGAGGAGCTGGGCAAGGTCGGCGGAATCGGGACCGCGATGGCGGTCGATCCCAACGACAAGTCGGGCAACACGGTCTACCTCGGCACGATCGGCGGGCTCTACAAGTCCACCAACGGCGGCAAGACGGTTCGCAACATCACCGAGGGCAAGATCGCGCGTGAGGCGGTTGGCGCGGTCGCCATCGACCCCCACAATCCGAAGCTGCTCTACCTCGGCACCGGCGTCTCCATCTTCACGCTGTCCGACGATGCCGCCGGCACCGGCGTCTACGTGTCGCGCAACGGTGGCAAGACCTGGCATCACCCAGCGGCCAACGTCCATGGCTACGGGACCAACGCGATCGCGGTTGATCCGAAGAACGGCGACGTGTTCGTCGGGACGACGTACGGCCTGTGGCGTTCGACCGACCGGGGCCGCAGCTTTCACCGGGTGCACCTTCCCGACCACGCGAAGTACGGCCTGGGCAACTGGCTCGCCTCGATCGCGATCAACCCGTTCGACCCGCGCGAGCTCACCGTTGACGTCGGCTACGCATTCGGCAAGAAGCTGTACGGCGGCAAGGTGCTCGCGCCGGGCAACGGCCTCTACCGGTCGAACAACTACGGTCGCACCTTCACCTACATGGCGAGCAACAAACAGCTGACGCAGCCGCTCGCTTCGAAGGACCCACTCGGCCGGATCAGCGTCGCCTACAGCCCAGCGCCTGGCGGCAAGAACATCATGTGGGCGCTCGTCCAGGACGCGGGTCGCGCGGCGGGTGACCACATCACGATCGACACCCCGGTGCTGCCGGTCAGCGTCGATGGCAACAGCGAGCTCAACGGTCTGTTCCGGTCGAACGACGACGGCAAGAGCTGGGCGCTGCAGTCCGACGCGCAGACCCTCACGACGGCCCTCGGCACGACCAACGGGCTTGCGGAATACCCGCTTGGCTACGCCGAAGGGGTGCAGGCCGACTACAACAACTGGGTGCTAGCGGACGGCAAGGATCCCAACCGGGTCTACCTCGGCCTCGAAGAGGCGTTCACCGGCGAGTACCACGGCACCACGGCCACCAACCTGCCGCTCCTTTCGACGTTCACCGCGATCGAGAAGTACGCGAACATCTGCGGCTTCCTGACGTACTTCAACACCATCCCGAACAGCAACGGCATCGCGTGCCCGTCGGTGCTGCCGGAGTACGGCGGCGGGACGACGCACCCTGACCAGCACAGCGCGGCGATCGCGGTCACCGCGCAGGGTGAGCGCCTCTACAGCGGCAACGACGGCGGATGGTGGGCCCAGAACACCCACGCCGTGACGGACACGACCGGCGTCCTCTACCCGGGCTTCAACAACTCGACCTGGACGTCGCTCAATGCCCCGGCGACGGTGCTGCCCTGGGATGTCACTCGTCTGCAGGACGGCTCGTACCTGCTGGCGTTGCAGGACAACGGCGTCGCCCATGTGATGCCGAACGGCCGGGCCTACCAGGTATGTGGTGGCGACGGCGTCTACGTCTTCCCCGGTGCCAACGCACACTCCTACTACTGCGGGATCGACGGCCAGACCATCCTCGGGACGACCGACGACTTCAAGCACACGATCAACGTGACGCCGCAGGACAACCAGACCGGCGCGACGTTCCTGTCGCCATGGGCGGTCGACCGCACCAACCCGAACCACCTCATCGCCGCGGCCGGCAACGTCGATGAGACGACCGCGGGCATGAAGAGCAACACCTACGACCCGACGTACGAAGAGCTGTTGAGCTCGACGTGGAAGACGGTCTACACGCCACCCAAGCCGCCGAACGGGCCGTGGGACTCCACGGCTGTCTCCACCCGCGGCAAGGTGTCCTACGTCGCGATGTGCTCGGTCTGCCGGCCGTCGTTGGCGACCGACAGTGCGAGCAAGCCGACGACGGTGATCTCGAAGATCGTGACCAACGTGAAGCCGCACTGCGCGGCGGGTTTGGCGAGCAGCGCCTGCTGGCACATGGCGGCATCGAAGGGTCTGCCACATCAGCAGATCAGCGAGATCGCGGTCGACCCGCACAACCCCGAGACGATCTACGTCGGGCTACGCCAGCTGATCGTGATGGGCGCGAGCGACAAGGCCACCGGCAGCCAGAAGGTCATGGTCAGCCACGACGGTGGCAACACGTTCCACGATCTGAGCGGGAACCTGCCGCGGGCTGATGTCCATCGGCTGATCCTTCGTGCCGGTCGGCTCTACGCCGCGACCGACGTCGGGGTGTTCACCGCGAAGCTCGGCAGCAGGCACTGGGAGCGATTCGGCACCGGATTGCCGGAGGTGACCTTCCGGAGCATGTCGCTGTCAGCAGACGGAAAGCATCTCGTACTCGGCGCGTACGGCCGAGGGGTGTGGGACTACGCCTTCAAGCACTAGCTGGAAGGTCTGCCCGGGTTCGTGGCGAACCTGATCTGATGCAGATCTCGCCGCGACGACTGGTCGCCGTCGCTGCGACCGCCGCGTGCCTTGCGTCGGTGGTGTCGACCGCGGCCACTGCGGCTGCGACGGACCCGGCATCCGGATCTGGGACGTCGGTCGCCGAAGCACCCGATACCAGCCCGATGTCCACTCCGGATCGCGACCCGTTCTACCGCTACGCCGGCACGACGCCGCTGGCCCGCATCGCGCATGGGACGGCATTGAAGGAACGGGCGGTAACGCTAGGTCTCGCGACGGCCGGTACGCCGTTGCCGGCGGAACAGATCCTGTATCGGACGACGGATGCGGTGGGGAAGCCTGCACTGAGCGTGACGACGGTCGTCCTGCCGGTCACCGGGACGGTCGCGCCGAAGGTGGCGGCGTACCTCAGCTTCTACGACGCGCTGACCCCGCTCTGCGATCCGTCGTACACGCAGCGCGGAGCGAACCCTGGCGCGGCGAACGAGTCGACGGCGTTGATCGAGCAGGGCCTCGTCGAAGGTCTGCGCGCCGCTGGTGACATCGTGACTATCCCGGACTTCGAGGACGAGCACCTCGACTACGTGGCGGGCACCGAGTCCGGGAAGAGCACGCTCGACGGCATCACCGCGACGATGTCGATGCTGAAGCTCGGGAACGCGACGCCGGTCGGGCTGATGGGGTACTCGGGCGGCTCGATCGCCGCGGACTGGGCCGCCGAGCTGGCTCCGAGCTACACACCGCACCTCAACCTGGTCGGCGTCGCGATGGGCGGCATCCCGGTCGATCTCGCGCACAACCTCCGCTACGTCAACGGCAGCGCGTCATGGTCGGACGTGATGCCCGCGTCGATGATCGGCATCACTCGGTCGTTCCACATCAACTTCGGCCACTATC
This sequence comes from Mycobacteriales bacterium, assembly GCA_036268405.1. Taxonomy (GTDB): domain Bacteria; phylum Actinomycetota; class Actinomycetes; order JAFAQI01; family JAFAQI01; genus DASZTV01. Next base: position 41,890 of record DATAUF010000149.1, on the reverse strand, counting down.
TCTCGCCGTACGGAAGGAAGATCGTCGCGGCCGAGTCTCATGAGTGCATTGGCCAGTTCGACGGGGCCTATCCAAACCTGACGATCAAGCAGATCCTCAAGCCGCAGTACGCGAACGTCTACCGGGTTCCGATCTTCCGCCGGACCCTCAACAAGCTGATCATGGGCTCGGCACCCGGGCATCCGGCCGAGCCGATGCTCATGGTTGCCGGCAACGTCGATGGCACCGGCGACGGCGTGATGGTGGAGCAGGACGAACAGCAGCTCGCCTACGAGTACTGCCACCAAGGAATCGCAGTCGACTTCGAGCAGCTGATGAAGCTCAACCATGACGCCGCGGGCGCGGCGTTCTTCCCGCAGGGGATCGCCTATCTCACCGAGCGGTTCCTCGATCTCCCCCCGGTCAACACCTGCAGCACGGTCACGAAGGGCAACTCCCTCGCCCCGCTGAGGTAGTGACCTAGTGCTTGTTCCACTCCGCGAGCATCCGCTTGGCCTCGGGGCGGACGCCTAGCTCGAACAGCGGCGGACAGAGGTTCTTGAAGACCAGCGCGGGTCGTAGCCAGCGCGGGATGAAGATCTCCGGTGTTCCGCGGTCGACGGCGCGCATGGTGAGCTTCGCGACCCGCTCCGCCGAGACCGGCTTCGGGAAGTCGCGGTCGTAGGGGTGACCACGGGCTTCGCCGAACGCCGTCGCGACCGGACCGGGATCGATGAGGATCACCTTGACGCCTGACGCACGTACCTCCGCGCGCACGGTCTCGGACAGACCAACCACGGCGAACTTGCTCGCGCAGTACGCCGCCTCGCCGGGCGCGCCGATCCGGCCGGCGATCGAAGCCATGTTGACGATGACGCCGCTGCCCCGGGCCTGCATCTCGGGAAGCACCACAGCCATGGCGTCGGCGACCGCCGCCACGTTGACCGGCCAGAGCTTGGCGAGCTGCTCGGCGCCTTGCTCGGCGAACGGGCCGTAGGCACCGATCCCGGCGTTGTTGACCAGTACGTCGATTGGCCCGAGCTCGTCGCGGACTCGTCGAAGCGCCGCAGCGAGGTCGTCGGGACGCGTGACGTCCACCGGCACGATGAGCGAGTCGGTCGGCAGCCCGGCGGCGACGGCCTTGAGGTCAGCCTCGTCGCGAGCGAGCAGACCGACACGCGCGCCGCGCGCGGCGGCCTGCCGAGCGATCGCTGCGCCGATGCCGCGGGACGCCCCGGTGATTGCTACCACTGCACCGGACCACTTCACGTGCCACCTCCGCGACGTCAGCTTTTCGATGATCATGCCGTTCCGCGGCGGCGCGCGCGGGGTGCTGCTGCGCAAGGCGGCGCTCAGCGCGCTTCGGCCAAACGGCGGGCGTTTACGTCGCGTGTCGCGCGCAGTCACATCTAGATGCGCTCGAAGGTGAGGCATTTCGGTGTCCGAGTGGTACGTGCCGAGGTATTTCACGGGCCATACATCGCTAGCGTTGGCGTCGGCAGGAGGCGAGGTGGCGATGAACGCGGAGGTCATCTCGTCGGCGATCACTGCCGTGGGGACGCTCGTGCTCGCGGTTGCGACCTTCGTGTCCACACGGTCTGCGAACCACGCGGCCCGGGTTGCCGAACGATCCCTGCTCATCGGGCTGCGTCCCGTCCTCGTCAACGGTCGCCACGACGATCCGCTGCAGAAGGTCGGCTTCCGCGACGACCGTTATCTACGCGTCGAAGGCTCGCTCGCGGCTGTCGAGATCGATGCCGGGGACATCTATCTCGCCATCCCGGTTCGCAATGTCGGCAGCGGCATCGCGGTGCTCCAGGCGTGGGATCCGCTCCCGGAACGGGCTACCGGTGATGACCAGCACAATCGGGATCCCAAGCTGTTCCGGAGGCTGACCCGCGACATCTACGTGGCGCCGGGCGACATCGGGTTCTGGCAGGGCGCGCTTCGCGAACCGTCCGAGCCGATCTTCGACTCCATCGCCGCCGCGGCAACGGCGCGCCGCCCGTTCATGGTCGATGTCCTCTATACCGACATGCACGGCGGGCAGCGCACGGTCACCCGCTTCTCGCTGACGCCCGCAGGCGACGACCGCTGGCTTTCATCGGTCAGCCGCCACTGGATTCTCGACGGCGTCAGCCCTCGTTGACGCGGCCTCAGGTCTGGTTGGTGGTCCGGTGGTAGGACCGGCACGGCTCGTTGCGCAGGCTGCCGCAAGCCGGGATCCCGGTCGGGACCGACATCCCGGGGATCACCGGCAGGAACAGGCTTGACGGCGCCGTCTTCGAGAACGCGATCGAGACATTGCTCGTGCCGGTCTTCGGCTTCGGCTCGCTGAAGGACCAGATCGGCTGGGTGCCGTTCGGTGCTGACAGCGTGACCCGGATCCGGGTGCCGGCGCGGTAGACGTGGCCCTCGTAGTAGAGCGGAATCACGACCTTGACGAACCTGCCCGTGGGCATCGGCTTCGAGTCCGACTGCTTGTAGCTCGGAATCGGCGCGAGCAACGTGCTGGGCTGGGCCAGGATCGTGTGCCTGCCGGTTGCCAGCTTGCGCTCGCTCGCCCGCAGCCAGCCGTTCTGCACGAAGGTCTCGTGGTTGCCGGGGTCGATCTCGCTGACGGTGGCCTGCAGGTCGACGTCCGGCGTCGAGGACTTCACCCAGAGATGGATGGCGCCGGCGCCGATGACCGTGGTGTCGTGCTTGAGGGGGGCCGTCACGTAGGAGACAGCGGTGCCTGCCGGGTTCTGCTTCCACCGCCAGTCCCACTGCGAGGCATTGCCCCACTCACCGCCGGTGCCGGTGTTGGAGCCGTAGTCGGTGAGCGCCTGGGCGTGAGGATCGGAGGTGTATGAGTCGACGCCCTTCGATGTCGCGGCGTGGTCGGTCAGCGTGCCCTTGGGTCCGAAGAACCAATGCTGCGCGACGGTGCCCGGGATCGGGAAGCTCGAGAACGACCGCTCGAAGGCGGGGTACGGATTGCCCGGCGTGACCTGGCCGAGAGGGCTGGCGCCCGCGCCGTTGTCGAACAGTACCCGGATGGATGGCAGCTTCTCGAAGGCGGACAGCGCACCGGCGTACGTCGGTTCGAGCTGGATCGGATCCACCGGGAGCGTGACCACATCGCTCACCGGTGTGCCCATGCCCATCTGGTAGACGACATCCGCGGCGGCGTTGATCACTGCCGCGTTGATCAGCGGCGGTTGATGCGCGACGTACAGCTCGAGGTAGTCATACCAACGGGCGAACGTGTCCGGATCCAACGAGTCGAAGTGCACGCCGTTGGTGAACGTGAACCACTTGTGCTTCGTGCCGGTGAAGTGCGCGGCCAGATCGGCGCAGTGGCCACCGGTCTGCTCGTCCTCGAACTGGCACGCCATGTAGACCGGGACATTGATCTTGTGGACGAAGGTGATCGGGTCGAGCGGGTCGGCGAAGCCTGGGTGGTAGTGGGTGTTCGCCCGGATCGTGGCGGGCAGGTTCTCCGCCTCGCCGTGCAACGCCTGGTTGGACTTGCATGTCGAGTCGCCCTGCTGGATCCGCTTGTAGGCCCAGCTCTGGCCGGTGTGCGGGCCCGCAGGAAGTGCGTCGAACTGGCGCTCGTTGGCCCACGCCACCGCGAAGCCGGTGTTGAGGATGCCGCCGGGCTCAAGGGTCGTCGCGGTCGCGTCGAGCACCGACAGCGGAGCGATGGCCTCAAGAGCTGGCGGCCGGGTCGCCGCGGTGAACAGCTGGCTGATCCCGCCGTAGGAGATGCCCTCCATGCCGACCTTGTGGTCCTTGACCCAGGGCTGGCGGGCGATCGTCTGGATGACGTCGTATCCGTCGAGGGCCTGCAGCGGCTCGAAGAAGTTGAAGGCACCGCTCGAGCAGCCGGTGCCGCGCATGTTGACGTCGACCACGGCGAAGCCCATCAGGTTCGCGATCACGGCGATCCCGCTCTCCGGGCCTGCGGGGTTGGCGTAGCCGTAGCCGGCGTACTCGATGAGGGTCGGGTACGGCGGGGCGTAGTCCGGGATCCCCGGCGGAAGGACCACATTGGGAAGGCCGAGGCCGGCCGGGCTAGTCGGCGGGTGGACGTCGTAGGCGAGCTTGGTGCCGTCGCGCGTCGTGAGGTAGCCGTAGCCGCTGTCGGGAATGGATTGGTCATAGGCCTTGGGGTCCCACGGCGCGGACCGGTTGGAGTGCACAGTGATCGCCTTGGTCGTAGCGCCGCCCACGACGTGGACGTGGTAGCCGCTGGCCGGCCTCACGCCGTAGAACACGATGCCGCCGAGCGAGTCAGGGGACTTCGTCGCGACGACCTTGCCGGCTGGGTTTCTCAGCTGCGCCTTGTCGTCGGGCTCCACGCCGGTGACCAGCACCTCCTTGGCAGTTCCGTGCGCGGTGAGCGGGCCGACCTTGACGTGCGGGCTGGCCGACGCTGCTCCGTCGACGGCGACGACGAGGCTCGCGAGCAAGACGGCGACTGTCGCGACGGTGGGAGCAGTGGACAACCGACGGACGCGCTGACGTGACCTCATGATTCTGAGCATTCGTCACCCCGGCCGCCGTCCCTTCTCGTTGGGATCGGCGGCATCGGAGAGATCGCCGGCGTGGCCACGGGACGATCGTTGGGCTTCTACGCTGGAGCCGTGACGTCCGAGGAGCTGGCCAACCTTGCGCACCTGCGTCGCGCCCGTGACCTGATGGATCGCGAGTACGCCCGTCCGCTCGACGTGGCAGCGCTCGCCCGCGCAGCTTTGATGTCGACCGCGCACTTCTCGCGGCAGTTCCGCGCGGCCTACGGCGAGACTCCTTACGCCTATCTGATGACGCGGCGGATCGAGCGCGCGAAGTCGCTGCTGCGCGGGGGCCCGATGTCGGTCACGGATGTCTGCATGGCGGTCGGCTGTACGTCGCTCGGATCGTTCAGTGCGCGCTTCACCGAGCTGGTAGGTCAGACGCCGACGGCGTATCGATCCGGCGACCACACCGGACTTGTGGGCGTCCCGGGCTGTGTTGCGAAGCACGTGACTCGTCCGAGCCGAGCACGATCGGAGAAGCGAAGCGCCTGACGGCTGCTTAGGGTCGTCGGTATGGATGTCACTCTCTCTACTTGCTTCGTCCAGGTGCACGACCCCGAGGTGGCGGTCGCCTTCTACCGCGATGCCCTCGGCCTCGAGGTGCGCATGGATGTCGCCCGCGACGGCTTCCGGTGGATCACCGTCGGATCGCCGTCGCAGCCGACAGTGGGCATCGTTCTCACGAACTACCTCAATGGCAGCCCCGCCGACATCGATGCCATCCAGGCGCTCGTCGCGAAGGGCGCCGCCAACGGCGTCAACTTCCACAGCGAGGACTTGGACGCGACGTTCAAGCAGCTCCAGGGCGCCGGTGCCGACATCGTCTCGGAGCCGACCGACCAGCCGTGGGGCGCGCGCGACTGTGCGGTCCGCGACCCGTCCGGCAACATGGTGAGGATCGACCAGCTCACCCCGTAGCCGAGGAGCGACCATGTCGGAACCAGGCAGCGCGGTACGACGTCCGGTGGTGCTTGGACCCGGCGAGGGCCGGGCGTTTCCGATGGGCCGTCTCTCGGCGGTTTTCAAGGCCGACGGTGCCGAGACGGAGCAGCGCTACTCGATCTCGGAGTGGTGGCTGGATCCGCACACCAAGGGTCCCGGCACGCATCAGCATCCCGAGGACGACGTCTTCTACGTTGTCGCCGGCGTTATGCACGTGATGGTCGACGGCGAGTGGCTCGAGGCGACCACCGGAACGTTCGTTCTCGTGCCCGGCAACACCCCGCACGACTTCGAAAACCGTACGGACGGGCGCGCCGGGATGCTCAACGTCTCGGCACCTGGTGACTTCGAGGACAACATGCCCGGCATCGCCCAGTGGTTCCGCGACCGCTCAGCCGACGACTCGTACGTCTGAGCGCGACGGGGGGAGGCAATGCGTCTCGGCATCGCCGATCACCTCGGCTGGGCGATTGCGGTCATCGCCGCACCTGACGGCGCCGTCGTCGACCGCCGGCGCGTTGAGCTGATCGCGCCCGGCCTTCCGGCGGCACCCGTTCACCACGAGGGCGGAGCGCACCTCATGCATCGTGTCGGGCAGCCGCTGACGGACGCCGCTCTCGCCTCGCTGGTCGTAACCGTGCGCGCCTCGATCGTCACGTCGACCTCACTTGCGTTGGATGAGCTCGCGAGTGCCGCCGGTGCACCGATCGACTCGATCTCGTTGCGTACCTGGCCGGCCGAGTTTCCGTCCGACATCGCCACCCAGCGTCGCGCGCCTTACGAAGCGCGCGCCGACGCGATCATGTACCGGCAGGTACTGGCCGAGCTCGGACACGCTCGTGGCTGGCGAATCCACCAGTACGACGCCAAGCGGGTCGAGGCCGAAGCGGTGGGACTGGTCGGTGAGGGCGGCGAGGGGATTCTTCATCGGCCCCGCGCCGTACTCGGTGCACCTTGGTCAAAGGACCACCGTGTGGCACTTGCCGCAGCGATCGTCGCGCCGTGAAGTAACGGAGATGACGTCGGTGACCGATAAATGACCCGATATAGCCATGGCTTCCTGCGGCGCCCGCATCGATGCTTCAAGCACCCAGCCTGCTGCTTGAAGGGAACACCGTGCCCACTCGCCCGATCCTCACGTCTGGCGTCGCCGTCGGCGTCGCCGCGGCGCTCACCGTCGCCACGTCCGCAACCGCGTTCGCCGCGACGGCGTCGGCGCCTAAGCACCCGGTCGCCGCACTGAGCGTGTCGACCGCCAAGCCCGCGGTCGGCACCAAGGTCGTGGCCGACGCCAGTCGCAGCCACCTGCCCAAGGGCGACCGGTTGCGCAGGGCCAAGGTCACGTTCGGCGACGGAAGTTCCGTCGCGCTGCACAGCCTGCACGCACTCGCGCGTCACGCGTACGCAAAGGCCGGGACGTTCACCGTTGTCCTCACGATCGTGGACAAGCACGGAGTGAAGGTCACGAAGTCGAAGAAGGTCGTCGTCCACGCGGTGCACGTCAAGCCGGCGTCGAACGGGTTGCCGGTCACGATCCCCGCGGGCGTGACATCGGCGACGCCGATCTCCTCCCTCGGACTGTCTTCGACGGCGCTGTCCAGCGTGGCGTCGCGCCTCGGTATCCCGGCGAGCACCCTCAGCGGGCTGCCCGTGGGATTCCTCGGGTTGCTTCCGACCGGTGACCTCACCGGCGCCGGCCTGCCGAGCCTTCCCGGCCTCGCCGGCCTGCCGGTCGTCGGTGACCTCGTCTCGCTGCTGTCCGGCGTCCTCGGCGGACTGCCGTTCTCGCTGCCGATCAACATCGGCCTGATCGGCTCGCAGCCGATCGAGACCGTACCTTCGACCGTTCTGTCGTCCGTGCAGCTGACGTCGTTGTCGACGCTGTTCGGCGTGCCGACCTCGGTGCTGGCCGGACTGCCACTGAGCGTCTTGGGTCTGCTGCCCGGCAACCTCGTGCAGTACGTGACGTCCGGCACCTCGGCGCTTCCGATCGCCGTTCCGGCCGGCCTGTCACCGACCAGCCTCATCTCGTCGTTGGGCTTGTCCTCGACGGCGCTATCGAGCATCTCGTCGCTTCTGGGTATCCCGACCAGCACGCTCACCGGTTTGCCGGTCGCATTCCTTGGGTTGCTCCCGACCGGTGACCTGACCGGCGCCGGGTTGCCGAGCCTGCCGGGTCTCGCGGGACTACCGGTCGTGGGTGATCTGGTCGCGTTGCTATCCGGCTCCTTGGCCGGATTGCCGTTCTCGCTGCCGACGAACATCGGCCTGGTCGGCACTCAGTCGATCGGGACCGTGCCGTCGACCGTGCTGTCGTCGCTGCAGCTGACGTCGCTGTCGACGCTGTTCGGCGTGCCGACCTCGGTGCTGTCCGGACTCCCGCTCGACGTGCTGAGCCTGCTGCCCGGCAACCTCGTGCAGTACGTCACCGGCGGCTCGACCCCTCCGCCTTCCGGACTGCCGGTCACCATCCCGGCGGGCCTGTCGCCCAGCAGCCTCATCTCATCGTTGGGTCTGTCCTCGACGGCGCTGTCCAGCATCTCGTCGCTGCTCAACATCCCGGTGGGCACTCTTTCGGGGCTGCCGGTTGGCTTCCTTGGGCTGCTTCCCACCGGTGACCTCACCGGCTCCGGGTTGCCGAGCCTTCCGGGTCTCGCCAGCATTCCCCTGGTCGGCAACCTGCTCGGCATGCTGCTCGCCGGCCTGCCCATCAGCATTCCGTCCGGCGTCCTGCCGACCACGCTGATCTCGGCGTTGCCGTTGGGAGTGCTCTCGAGCCTGCAGCTCGGCACCCTGTCGACCTACTTCGGCGTACCGACGTCGGTGCTCAACTCGCTGCCGGTCAACGTGTTGACGCTGCTCCCGACCGGACTGCTCAGCGGCCTGTAGTCGTATCTATCGGGCGTGGGGCCGCGGACGCGATCCGCGGTCCCACTTCCATGTGGTGGGCGTGTAGCGAACGACAGGAAATAGCCTTTGCAGATGCTTCATCAGGTTGTCGACGTTCGGGGAACCCGGATCCACTGCGTCGAAGCAGGTTCCGGGCCGTTGGTCCTGCTGGTGCACGGCTTCCCCGAGTCCTGGTACTCCTGGCGACACCAGCTGCCGGTGATCGCCGAGGCGGGGTTTCGTGCGGTGGCTATCGACGTGCGCGGCTACGGCCGCTCGTCGGCGCCGATCGAGGTCGAGGCCTACGGGATGGTGCACCACGTCGGCGACACGGTTGGGGTGGTCGAGGCCCTCGCCGGACCGGGCGCGCAAGCGATCGTCGTCGGTCATGACTGGGGCTCGCCGATTGCCGCGCACTCGGCGCTTCTCCGGCCCGACGTCTTCATGGCGGTGGCGATGCTCAGCGTGCCGTACAACGCCCCGGGTGGTCCTCGCCCGACCGAGGCGTTTGCGCGGATGGCCGATATGGCCAGCCAGCTGACGGGGCAGGACGAAGAGTTCTACATCAACTACTTCCAGGAGCCCGGACGCGCGGAGCGCGAGTTCGAGCTCGACGTACGGACGTCGTTGCTCAAGTTCTATGTCGGCGCCTCGGCAGATGCGCACCGCAGTGCCGATGGCGGAACGACGGCATCGGTGGCGAAGGGGAAGCTGCTGCTCGACCGCGTCACGCTGCCCGACTCGCTGCCGGCCTGGCTGACCGACTCCGACCTCGACTTCTATACCGAGCAGTTCGAGTACGCCGGCTTCCGCGGTCCGCTCAACCGATACCGCAACGTGGACCGCGACTGGATCGACCTGAGGGCCTGGACCGGTGCCCCGATCCGGCAGCCTTCGCTGTTCATCGGCGGCGACAGGGACGGCCCGGTGCTCTGGGGACAGAACGCGATCAAGAGGTTCCCGGAGAGCCTGCCCGACCTTCGAGGCAGCCACATCCTCGAGAACTGCGGGCACTGGGTGCAGCAGGAACGGCCCGACGAGGTCAACCGGATCCTGGTCGACTGGCTCACGTCGCTCTGATCGCCCGCCCGACTCAACTTGTCAGGCTCTCAACGCGCTATAGCGGCGCGAGAGCCTGACAAGTTGAGCGAGCTATGGAGCGGGCGACCGGGATCGAACCGGCATGGCCAGCTTGGAAGGCTGGGGCTCTACCATTGAGCTACGCCCGCGCGGGTTTGCCCTATCGACCTAAGATCGCAGGGCACGCCGCGGGGCGTAGCGTAGTGGCTAGCGCGCCTGCTTTGGGAGCAGGAGATCGGGAGTTCGAGTCTCCCCGCCCCGACAGCGAACGAACATCAGGCCCGTCCGGCACGTCCCACCACGCACAGGAGATTCCGCGCCGTCATGAAGAGCGCCGTCGAGACCCTCAACCCCACCCGCGTCAAGCTCACGGTTGAGGTGCCGTTCGACGAGCTCACGCCGGCGCTGGACGCGGCGTACAAGAAGATCGGCCAGCAGATCCGGGTCAAGGGCTTCCGGCCCGGCAAGGTGCCGGCGCGGCTCATCGACCAGCAGGTCGGACGTGGCACGGTGCTCGAGCAGGCCGTCAACGACGGGCTGCCCGGCTTCTACGGTGACGCGGTCCGCGAGCAGGAGCTCGAGATTCTCGGTCAGCCCGAGATCGAGGTCACGGAGTTCACCGAGGGTGACCAGCTCGTCTTCACAGCCGAGGTCGATGTGCGGCCTGAGATCGAGCTGCCGGAGTACGACGGCCTCCCGGTCTCCGTCGAGGACGCGGATGTCGCCGACTCCGACGTCGAAGAGCAGCTCAAGGGTCTGCAAGACCGCTTCGCAACGCTCGCGTCGGTCGAGCGGCCCGCGGCCACGGGTGACTACGTCGCGATCGACCTCGCGGCGACGGCAAACGGCGAACCAGTCGAGGATGCCTCGGCAAACAACCTGTCCTACGAGGTCGGAAGCGACGCGCTTGTCACCGGGCTCGATGACGCGCTCGTCGGGCTGTCGGTCGGGGAGACCAAGGAGTTCGAGACCCAGCTGCGGTCCGGCGATGAGGGCGGTCAGGCCGCGTCGGCCACCGTCACGGTTCGCGGGGTCAAGGAGAAGCAGGTCCCGGACCTCGACGACGACTTCGCCCAGACGGCCAGCGAGTTCGACACGATCGACGAGCTTCGTACCGACGTCCGTGACCGGTTCGCCCGGGTCAAGCTGCTGACGCAGGGTGTGCAGGCACGCGAGAAGGTCCTCGAGACGCTGCTCGAGAAGGTCGACGTGCCGATGCCCGAGCGGGTCTTGGCTGAAGAGGTCGAGTACCGCAAGCACGAGCTCGAGCACCAGCTCACCCAAGCCGGCATCACCAAGGCGGACTACGCCGCGGCGGAGGACACCACGGCGGAGGCGATCGATACCGACCTCGAGGACAGTGCCGCAAAGGCCATTCGCTCGCAGTTCATCCTCGACGCGATCGCCCGCAAGGAGGAGATCTCGGTCGACGAGTCAGACCTGACCGAGGAGATCGTGCGTCGTGCGGCCCGCTCCGGGATGCGGCCGGACGCCTATGCGCAGGAGCTCGTCAACGCCGGCGCGCTCGGCTCGCTGATGTCGGACATCGTGCGTGGCAAGGCGCTCGCGCTCGTCATGGAACGTGCCGCGATCACCGACGCATCAGGCCGGCCGGTCGACCTCTCGAAGCTGTCCGGCCAGGCGGATGCCTCCGAGGCCCACGACCACGATCACGACCACGACCACGACCATGACCACGACCACGACCATGACCATGACCACGATCACGACCACGATCACGACGACGAGGCCGACACCGCCGACGAATAGGTCCGCCGCGCTGTCAGGCGCGGTGTCGCACTAGACCGGAGACGCTTCGGAGGCGCGGATGTCCACCGTGGCGCCGGCCGAGATCGCGCTCGCGAGCTCGACGACCCGGCGGAGGTGCACGAGCTCGACCTGCAGGAACGTCGGGCCATCGACCCGGCCGATGTACAGATGGTGGTTGCCCCATTGCAGGCTGACCACCTCGTACGTGGTTCCGTTCGCAGTATGTGCAGTGCCGCGCCGCGGCAGCGGGCCCATCGGCTCCGGCATGCCGGTGGGGAGCGGCTTGGGGACGCCGGCGGTGGCATGCAGCGGCGTCGCACCGTCCTCCGAGGTGGCGAGTGCAGCCCAGTCCGCACACCAGACCGATGGCGCGAGGCTCACGACGGTCGCCATCATGTCGATCGGATGGGCGGCAACCCGCGCCAGCAGATCCAGGTCGGCGCGCTGACCGGTGATCTGCACGGTCTTGCGCAGGTTGAGCACCTCGGCGCCGGTGTTGGCGAGCTCCTTGATCAGCCGCTCGGGGTCGTTGCTCGGCAGCTCTACGATCAGATCGTCGACCACTCGACCCTCGGCGGTGGCGAGAACCTCGATGTCGACGATGTTGCCGCCCATGTCGGCGATCACCTTTGTCATCGCCAGCAGCGATCCCGGTCGGTCCAGCACGCTCACGCGGGCGCGCATCAGCACGGTCGTCTCCTCGGTCGGTTCTCCGCTTGGTGGGGCCAACCTTGCCCGGCTCATGTTGCGGGCAGGTGAACTGGCCCTACGACGAGCAGAGTGAACCCGCACATGCCCTGAGCGAACACCGGTGCGGGCGGCCCCGAATGCGGCGGTAGCGGAGGTTAGTGTCGTCGCATGAGCGATCCGACCCCGGACATGCGGCTGAGCGGTTCCGGCCTCAACCTCAACGACTCCGTCTACGAGCGCCTGCTGCGCGAGCGCATCGTGTTCCTCGGCAGCCAGGTCGATGATCCGATCGCCAACCAGATCTGCGCCCAGCTGCTGCTCCTCGCGGCCGAGGACGCGGAGCGCGACATCTTCCTCTACATCAACTCGCCCGGTGGCTCGGTCAGTGCCGGTATGGCGATCTACGACACCATGCAGTTCGTGGCCAACGATGTCGCGACGGTCGCCGTCGGTCTCGCGGCCAGCATGGGGCAGTTCCTGCTTTGCGCTGGGGCTCAGGGCAAGCGTTACGCCACCCCGCACGCGCGGATCATGATGCACCAGCCCTCTGGTGGGATCGGTGGGACGGCGAGCGACATCGCGATCCAGGCCGAGCAGATGCTCTACACCAAGAAGGTCATGCAGGAGCGGATCTCCTTCCACACCGGCCAGAGCGTCGAGCAGATCGAGCGTGACTCCGATCGCGACCGCTGGTTCACGGCCGACGAGGCAAAGGACTACGGCTTCGTCGACCACGTCGTCGCCAAGGCAAACCAGGTGCCGTCCGAAGGCGCGGTCTCCTGACCGCCATGACTTCTTCAGGGGAGACCGACATGTACGACGCGACGATGCGCCCTGGTGGTGCTGCCACCCATCCGGCACAGGGGCGCTACATCCTGCCGACGTTCACCGAGCGGACCAGCTACGGCTTCAAGGAGCTGTCGCCCTACACCAAGCTGTTCGAGGAGCGGATCATCTTCCTCGGCGTCCAGATCGACGATGCGTCAGCCGACGACGTGATGGCGCAGCTGCTGTGCCTGGAGCAGATGGACCCCGACCGCGACATCTCGATCTACATCAACTCCCCGGGCGGCTCGTTCACGGCGCTCACCGCGATCTACGACTGCATGCAGTTCATCCGTCCGGAGATCCAGACGGTGTGCCTCGGCCAGGCCGCGTCCGCCGCCGCCGTGCTGCTCGCCGCCGGTACGCCGGGCAAGCGCCTCGCGCTGCCCAACTCCCGGATCCTCATCCATCAGCCCTACAGCGAGGGCGGCGGGCAGAGCAGCGATATCGAGATTCAGGCGCGCGAGATCCTGCGGATGCGCGCCCTGCTCGAGCAGCTCATCGCGACCCACTCCGGCCGGACGCCGGAGCAGGTCAAGGAGGACATCGAGCGGGACAAGATCCTCACCGCTGAGGAGGCTGTGGAATACGGCCTGGTCGACGAGGTCATCCGCAGCCGCAAGCTCACCGCCGTGCCGTCCCCGAAATAAGGCGCGATGTCCGCGCGGCGAGGTACCGTCGTACCGAGCCTGAAGCCGCGGTGCGGTGGGTAGGTCGACCCAGGTACGGCTGATACCGGCGGAGGAGATCGAGTGGCACGCATCGGCGACGGTGGCGACCTGCTCAAGTGCTCCTTCTGCGGGAAGAGCCAGAAGCAGGTAAAGAAGCTCATCGCGGGTCCGGGTGTCTACATCTGCGACGAGTGCATCGACCTGTGCAACGAGATCATCGAAGAGGAGCTCACCGAGTCCTCGGACGTCTCGTTCGACTCCCTGCCCAAGCCGCGCGAGATCTACGAGTTCCTCGACTCCTACATCATCGGCCAGGACGGCGCGAAGAAGACTCTGTCCGTCGCGGTCTACAACCACTACAAGCGGGTCCAGGCCGGCGCCACCGACAAGGAGCCGGTCGAGCTCGCGAAGTCCAACATCATGCTGCTCGGCCCGACCGGCTGCGGGAAGACGCTGCTGGCCCAGACGCTCGCCAAGATGCTCAACGTCCCCTTTGCCATCGCGGACGCCACGGCACTGACCGAGGCCGGCTACGTCGGCGAGGATGTCGAGAACATCCTGCTCAAGCTGATCCAGGCCGCCGACTACGACGTCAAGAAGGCCGAGACCGGGATCATCTACATCGACGAGATCGACAAGATCGCCCGCAAGAGCGAGAACCCGTCGATCACCCGCGACGTGTCCGGCGAGGGTGTGCAGCAGGCGCTGCTGAAGATCCTCGAAGGCACCACGGCAAGCGTCCCGCCGCAGGGCGGTCGCAAGCATCCCCACCAGGAGTTCATCCAGATCGACACGACGAACGTGCTGTTCATCGTGGGCGGCGCCTTCGCCGGACTGGACAAGGTCATCGAGTCGCGGGTCGGCAAGCGGGGCCTCGGCTTCGGCGCCGTGATGCGCAGCGCGCGTGATGTCGACACGGCCGACATCTTCGGCGACGTCATGCCTGAGGACCTGCTCAAGTACGGCATGATCCCGGAGTTCATCGGCCGGCTCCCGGTGATCACCAGCGTCCACAACCTCGACCGCGAGGCGCTGATCCGGATCCTCACCGAGCCCAAGAACGCGCTGGTCCGTCAGTACAAGCGACTCTTCGAGCTCGACGGCGTGGAGCTGGAGTTCAGCGACGACGCGCTCGACGCGATCGCGGACCAGGCTGTGCTTCGAGGGACCGGCGCCCGTGGACTTCGCGCGATCCTCGAAGAGGTCCTGCTGTCGGTCATGTACGACGTGCCGAGCCGTAAGGACGTCGCCAAGGTCGTCATCACTGGCGAGGTCGTGCTGGAGAACGTCAATCCGACGCTCGTCCCGCGCGACGCTCAACCGGCCAAACGGGAGCGGCGCGAGAAGTCGGCGTGACGCGGGCTTCTGAGAAGCCTGCCCGCCTCCGCTACATCCCCGCCCTCGACGGTCTCCGCGGGCTGAGTCTGCCAGGCACGATCCTCACCCACTTTGCGCTGTTGCTGCAGGCTGGGCCGGGCGCCCCGAGCTGGCTGTCCTCGGTCGGTCCGCTGACGATGAACATTCAGATGTTCTTCGTCCTGTCCGGTGCGTTGATCACCAGCTTGCTGGTTGCCGAGCATCGCCGGAACGGCGAAATGAACCTGGCAAAGTTCTATGTGCGGCGCTCACGGCGGCTCGGACCGGCGCTGCTCGCGGTGCTGCCGGCGATGATCCTGCTGACCGTCTTCTGGTCCGGGCACGGCGTGTTCCAACCGCTCGGCGTGCATCCGGCGCGCAGCGTGGTGGTAGTTGGCCTGTTCG
The DNA here is from genome assembly GCA_036268405.1 of Mycobacteriales bacterium. Classification (GTDB taxonomy): domain Bacteria; phylum Actinomycetota; class Actinomycetes; order JAFAQI01; family JAFAQI01; genus DASZTV01. The sequence continues at coordinate 26,718 of DATAUF010000149.1, read as the reverse complement.
TCGGCAACTGGGCGCTGTACGCCGTGTCGGGCGGAATCGGATGGCTCGGGCCGGCGTGGACACTCGGCATCGAAGAGCAGTTCTATCTGACGTGGCCATGGCTGCTGCGCGCAACGGCGCGGCGGCACATCGACCGCCGCGCGGTCCTGCTCGGTCTCGCTCTGGCGGTGGTGCTCGCGCTCGGCATCACCGAGATCCTCTTCACCCACGTCGGGCGACAGCGCGCCTTCTACTCCACTCCGGCACAGCTGCCGAGCATCTTGATCGGCTGTGCGCTCGGCTACGAGCTGACGGCGAACCCGGGCGGGCGTCTTGCGGCTGTGCTGCGCTCACGGGTCGTGGCGCTGGGCGGGCTTGCCGGGATGGTCGTTGTGTCGATCGTCGCCGCACACCATCCGTCGTACGAGATCCGGGGTTGGTATGCCGTCTACGCAGGCTTCGCCTGCCTGCTGATCGGCCATTGTTTCGTGAGCGCCGAACACTCGACCTTCGTGACGAAGGTGTTCGCGTGGCGGCCCTTCGTGATCATCGGCCAGATCTCCTACGAGGCCTATCTCATCCACGTCATCGTGATGCTCGCCGTGTTGCGCGCTCTACCGCACCTGCACGTCTACCCCATGATGGGACTCGACCTCGTCATCGTCGCGGTGCTGTCCGCGGGCTTCTACTACCGGGTTGAGCAACCGATCCGCCGTGACGGTTGGCGTTCGGTCGTCCTCCGCGCCAGGCCGGTGGCTCTTGGCAGTGTCGCGGAGCCCGCGCGCGAGTACGCGGTGACGGGACGGGTCGAGGTACGGGGAGACGATGGGTGAGCAGGTCGACGTCGCAGCGCGCCGGCGCGTCGACTCGCAGATGGGGTCACCGCGACGCATGACTTATGTGCCCGCGCTTGATGGGATGCGCGGCATCAGCCTCCCGGGCACGATCTACACCCATTTCCAGATCTTCCTCAGCTTCTTGCCGACCGCGCCCTGGTGGATCCGCAGGTCGGGCCCGTTCACCTTGAACATCGAGATGTTCTTCGTGCTCTCCGGCGCGCTGATCACCAGCCTGCTCGTCGCGGAGCACCGACGCACCGGCTCGATCGCGCTCGACAAGTTCTACCTGCGGCGCTCGCGGCGGCTCGGACCGGCGCTGATCGCAGTTGTCCCGCTGCTGCTCATCGCGCAGTTCGCACTACCGGGATCGAGCTCCACTCCGCTGGGTACCCGCCCGTGGCTGACCGCCGTCATCGTCCTGCTTTTCGCCGGCAACTGGCAGATCGCCGCAGGCGGGGACATCGGCTGGCTCGGTCCTGCCTGGACCCTGGGCATCGAGGAGCAGTTCTATCTGACGTGGCCGTCGGCTCTTCGCGCCGCGCTTCGGCGAGGTTGGAGCCGGCAGGCCGTGATCGTCGGCTGCTGGATCCTCATCGTGATCTGCACGGCGGTGTCGGCTCTGCTCGCGCACTCCTTCCGCCCCACGCACGTCGCGTACATGACCCCGGCGCAGCTGTCGCCGATTCTGCTCGGCTGCGTGCTCGGGTACACGATCACCAGCAACCCCTTGGGCCGGCTGGCGTATGTGCTTCGGTCGCGGCTGGTGGCGCTCGCGGGCCTTGCCGGCATGGTGGTGATCTCGATCGAGTGGGACGCGAATCTCACCGCGCTGGCTGGTGGTGGGTACGCGTTGTACGGCGCGGCGGCCTCGTTGCTCATCGGTCACTGCATGGTGATGGCGGACCGGCCGACGATTTGGAGCAAGGTGCTTGGTTGGCGACCGTTCGTCATCATCGGTCAGGTCTCGTACGAGGCCTACCTCGTCCACTGCATCGTCATTCTCGCCGTCCTCCGCGTCGCGCCGACGATGCGCGTCACCCACATGATCCTTCTCGACCTTGCGCTGATCGCCGCGTTTTCGGGCGCCTTCTACTACTGGGTCGAGCGCCCGATCCGTCGCAAGGGATGGCGCGCGGCCATATTCCGTACCCGCCCGCACAGTGTTGGTACCGTGCCCGAGCCACCACAGCACGTCGCCTCGTCGGGACGCATCGAAACGTTGACGGGTGACTGACGGCAGGAGTCAGGGGACGCGCATGACGACCGTCGACAAGCCTGCAGCGACCCGACGCATCAGTTATGTGCCGGCCCTGGACGGGATGCGGGGCGTCAGCCTGCCGGGCACGATCTACACCCACTTCCAGATCTTTCTCGGTGGACTCTCGACGGCGCCTCGGTGGATAAGAAGCTCGGGGCCGTTCACCTTGAACATCGAGATGTTCTTCGTACTGTCCGGCGCGCTGATCACCAGCCTGCTGGTGTCCGAGTTCCAGCGCTCGGGCACGGTGGCGCTCGATCGGTTCTACCTGCGGCGCTCGCGGCGGCTGGGTCCGGCGCTGGTCGCCATCGTTCCGCTGCTTCTCCTCGTGCAGTTCGGCCTGCCCGGCTCGAGCTCCCCGCCGCTCGGCTCCCATCCGTGGGTCACGGCGGTCTCGATCCTGTTGTTCGTCGGCAACTGGGAGCTTTTCAGGGGTGGCAACATCGGATGGCTCGGTCCGGCGTGGACGCTGGGAATCGAGGAGCAGTTCTACCTGACGTGGCCGATGCTCCTTCGCGCGTCGCTACGTCGCGGCTGGCCGAGGCGCCGCGTGCTCGGCGTGCTGTGGGGCGGGATCGTCGCGGCGTCGATCTTCGGCGCTTTTGCCAGTGTTCACTTCGGGGGTAGCCGCGCCTTCGCGATGACACCGACGCAGGCGCCACCGATCCTGATGGGCTGTGCCCTCGGCTACGCCCTCACGACGCATTCGGACGGCTGGTTCGTCCGCCTCCTGGCGTCGCCGCTTGTTGCGCTCGCGGGGCTCGCCGGAATGGTGATCGTGTCGATCCTGGCAGCGCAGCGCTGGCTCGTGCTCGAAGGTGGGGGATACGCCGTCTACGGCGCGCTGGCCTGTCTGCTGATCGGTCACTGTTTCGTCGCGGCCGATCGCCCCTCGTTCGTCAGCCGGGTGTTCGGTTGGCGACCGTTCGTCGTCGTGGGGAAGGTCTCCTACGAGGCATATCTCGTGCACTGCGTCGTGATCCTTGGGGTGCTCCGGGTCGCTCCTCACATGACCGTGACGCACATGGTCATGCTCGACACCTTGCTGATCGCAGCGATCTCCGGCGTCTTCTACTACCTCATCGAACGGCCGATTCGCCGCTACGGCTGGCTCGCGGCCTTCCGCGGCCGTGGGCAGCCGGTCGCGCGACCCGCGTCGGCTGTGATGGCCCGTCCGGTCCGACCGAGGAGGGGCCTGCTCGTCGGGATGGTGTCGGCCACCGCAGCGATCGTTCTAGCTGCCGTCGCCGTTGTGACGATCGGTCACTCGACGTCATCCCCTGAGCGCGCGGCTGCCGGCGCGCAGTCGACGACCGTGGACGCCGGGAGCCAGCCGGGACCCGCGCCGGACGCGGGAAACCCATCGACCCAGCCCGGAAGCCCAGGCGGCACTTCGCCGGCGAGTGCGCGTCCGTCGACACCCAGCACCGACGCTGTGGTCTTGACCGCGTCGGAGCCGACGGTGCGGGCCCTCAGTCCGACAGCCGGTCCGTTGCACGGTGGGACGTTGGTTGCGATCTCCGGCCGGCATCTCGGGCGGGTGACGCAGGTGCTGTTCGGGTCGGTACCGGCGCAGCGCTTCACGGTGGTGTCGTCACGCCTCATTCGAGCGGTCGCACCATCACGACTGCGGTCGGCCGACGTCTCGATCAGCTTGCTGGGAGCTGACCATCGCACCGCCGCATCGTGTAGCGGTTGCTCGGCGTTGTTCTCCTATCTACCTGTCCCGACGGTCACCGCGATGATGCCGCTCGTCGGATCGATCCGCGGCGGCGCAACGATCACGCTGGACGGCACCGGGTTCGCGCAGGGTGCCGGGGTCTACTTCGGAATGCTGCGCGCGACGCACGTCACGGTCGTCAATGCCCGGACCATCGAGGTGACCGCGCCGCCCGCCAGGGCCCTGGCCACCACGCTGCCTTCCGCTGTCCACGATCTGCATGGCCTGTCGACCGCGGTCACCGTTCGCACAGCGGGTGGAGTCAGCCAGGTGTCGAGCGCAATCCACTTCACCTATCTGTAGCCGTCGACTGCCGACGCTGTTTCAGATACTGACGTCGACCACGAGGTCGCCGGACTCCGCCGGTTGGAAGTCGAGCACGGCGATGTGTCCGGCGGCGGCGAGGTCAGCCGCTGCCGGACGCAACCGGTCGAGCGAGTGGGCGGGCCCACGCACGACGGCCCTGGCCACCTCGGTGCGCATCGAGACCTGGGCGGCGGACTTGGCGCCGCGCACCTGTGACAGGGCGGTGCCGACGAGGGCGATGAGGCCGGGATCGGCATCAGCGCCGAAACGCGTCTCCTTGACCGTCGGCCAGGTGCTGCGATGGATCGAGCCCTGTTGCCACCACGACCACACCTCTTCGGTGACGTACGGCAGGAACGGCGCGAAAAGTCGCAACACCACCGACAACGTGGTGCCGAGCGCAGCCTTTGCCGACGCCGCGGCGGGTTCGCCGCGACTGCCGTAGGCCCGTTCCTTCACCAGCTCGACGTAGTCGTCGCAGAAGGTCCAGAAGAACGTCTCGGTGGTTTCGAGCGCACGCGTGTAGTCGTAGTCCTCAAAGGCTGCCGTCGCCTGGCTGACGACCGTCGCGAGCAATGCGAGCAGCGACTGGTCGATCGGATCGGTGACGGCGTCGAGGTCGGGAGTCGCCCCGAGACCGAGCGCGAACTTCGAGGCGTTGAGCACCTTGATCGCGAGTCGTCGCCCGACCTTCATCTGGGCCTCGTCGAACGGCGTGTCAGTTCCCGGGCGGGTGCTTGCCGCGCGCCACCGCACAGCGTCCGCGCCGTAGGTCTCCAGGATCTCGGTGGGCACGATCACGTTGCCCTTGGACTTGCTCATCTTCTTGCGATCCGGATCCACCACGAACCCGGAGATCGCGGCGTGCGCCCACGGCAGCACGCCGTGCTCGAGATGGCTGCGGACCACGGTCGAGAACAGCCACGTCCGGATGATGTCGTGCGCTTGCGGCCGCAGGTCCATCGGAAAGATGCGGCTGAACAGGTCGTCGTCGCTGCCCCAGCCGCCGACGATCTGCGGGGTCAGTGACGACGTCGCCCAGGTGTCCATCACGTCGGGGTCCCCGACGAATCCGCCCGGCTCGCCGCGCGTCGACTCTTCGTAGCCCGGCGGGCACTCGACCGACGGGTCGACCGGCAGGGAAGCCTCGTCGGCGACGATCGGTGAGTCGTAGTCGGTCGTGCCGTCGGCACCGACGGCGTACCAGACCGGAATCGGGACCCCGAAGAATCGCTGCCGGCTGATCAGCCAGTCGCCGGTCAAGCCGTCGACCCAGTTGTCGTAGCGGCTGTGCATGTAGCCGGGATGCCAGTCGAGCTCGCGACCCCGTGCCTGCAGTGCCTCGCGCAGCTCGGGGTCGCGACCACCGTTGCGGACGTACCACTGGCGGGAGGTGACGATCTCCAGCGGCTTGTCGCCCCTCTCGAAGAACTTCACCGGGTGCGTGATCGGTCGAGGCTCGCCGTCGAGTGCCTCCGCCTCGCGCAACATCTCGACCACTTCCTGCCGCGCCGAGAACACTGTCTTGCCGGCGATGCGCGCGTATGCCGCGGCGTCGACGTCGCTCGGCGGTGTCGCGATCAGCCGGCCGTCGATTCCGATGATCGCGCGGGTGGGCAGGTGCAGGTCGCGCCACCAGATCACATCGGTCAGGTCGCCGAACGTGCAGATCATCGCGATGCCGGAGCCCTTGTCGGGCGCCGCGAGCCGGTGCGCCACGACGGGAACCTCGACCCCGAACACCGGCGTCCGCACGGTCGTGCCGAACAACGGCTGGTAGCGCTCGTCATCCGGGTGCGCGACCAGTGCGACGCAGGCCGGCAGCAGCTCCGGCCGCGTCGTCTCGATGTAGACCGGAGCTTCGGACGGGATTGAGGTGAACGCCACGCGGTGATAGGCGCCGGGTCGCTCGCGGTCCTCGAGCTCGGCCTGTGCGACCGCGGTCCGGAATGTCACGTCCCACAGCGTCGGAGCCTGCGCCTGGTAGGCCTCGCCGCGCGCGATGTTGCGCAGGAACGCGCGCTGCGCGACGGCACGGGAGCGCGGCTCGATCGTCGTGTACTGCAGCGACCAGTCGACCGAGAGCCCGAGTCGGCGCCATAGCCCCTCGAAGGTCTTCTCGTCCTCGCCGGTGAGGCGGACACACAGCTCGACGAAGTTGCCGCGGGAGATCGGCTGCTGGTCCTTCGCGGAGCCGCCCTCGCCTGGGGGGACGAAGTCGGAGTCGTACGGCAACGAGGGGTCGCACCGCACGCCGTAGTAGTTCTGCACGCGGCGCTCGGTCGGCAGACCGTTGTCGTCGAAGCCCATTGGGTAGAAGACATCGCGACCGCACATCCGCTGGTAGCGGGCGATCAGATCGGTGTGCGTATAGGAGAAGACGTGACCGACGTGAAGCGAGCCGCTGACCGTCGGCGGGGGGGTGTCGATCGAGTAGACCTCGGCGCGTGACTTCGAGCGATCGAAGCGGTAGGTGCCGTCGGTCTCCCAGATCTTCGCCCAGCGCTGCTCGAGGCCGTCGAGGGTCGGCTTCTCCGGGATGCTCACGACGCGTCAGTCTACGAGCGCTCAGGAGACTGCTGAACGATGCGCTGTCCTGCTGCGCGGACGGCATCGTTCAGCAGTCTCCTAGGCTCGATCACGTGAGTTCCGGGGAGCGTGACGAGCCGACGCCTGCAGAGGTTCTTGCCCGTGTGGACAAGGCGCTCGAGGATCGATACCCGACCAGGATGGTCCCCGACCTGGACCGGATCATCGATCTGCTCGACCTGCTGGGTGACCCGCAGCAGTCATATCCGTCGATCCACATCACCGGCACCAACGGCAAGACCTCCACGGCCCGGATGATCGACCAGCTGCTTCGCGAGCTCGGGGTACGTACCGGTCGCCACACCTCGCCGCATCTCGAACGTGTCACCGAGCGGATCTGTGTCGATGGCGAGCCGCTTTCCGCCGAGCGCTTCGCTGAGGTGTACGACGAGGTTGCGCCGTACGCGGAGATCGTCGACGGCCGCCATTCCGACCGGGTGACGTTCTTCGAGCTGCTCACCGCGATGGGGTTCGCAGCGTTCGCCGATGCGCCCGTCGACGTCGCCGTTGTCGAGGTAGGTCTCGGCGGGCGGTGGGACGCGACAAACGTCATCAACGCCCCGGTCGCTGTCGTGACACCGATCAGCCTCGACCACGTCGGCATCCTCGGCTCCACGATCGAACAGATCGCGTCCGAGAAGGCCGGTCTGATCCACCCGGGTGCGACGGTGATCTCGGCGCCTCAGCTGGATGCGGCTGCTCGCGTGCTCGACGCCCGGGCGGCCGAGGTCGATGCGGCGATCCTGCGTGAAGGCATCGACTTCGGGGTCGGCGCCCGGACCGTTGCGGTCGGCGGCCAGGTTCTCGAGCTGCGGGGTCTGGGCGGCACGTACCAGGAGATCTTTCTGCCGCTCTATGGAGAGCATCAGGCGAGCAACGCGGCATGCGCGCTGGCCGCCGTCGAGGCGTTCCTCGGCGCGGGCGATCGAGGTGCGCTCGACGCCGACTCCGTGCGCGCGGCGTTCGCCGCGGTCAGCTCACCCGGGCGCCTCGAGGTGCTTCGTCGCAATCCGACCGTGTTGATCGACGGCGCCCACAACCCCGCAGGAGCGGCTGCGCTCGCGGCGGCACTCGACGATGCGTTCGGCTTCGACCGGCTGGTCGCGGTCGTCGCCGTACTCGATGACAAGGACGCCGCCGGCCTGCTCGAGCAGCTCGAACCCGTGGTGAGCGAGGTCATCGTCACGACGAACAGCTCTCCCCGGGCGCTCCCTGTCCGGGTGCTCGAGGGAATCGCCCGCGAGGTCTTCGGCGACGACCGGGTGGCGGCGGCCGACCGGCTCGACGATGCGATTGCTGACGCCGTCGGAGCGGCCGAGGCCCAGGCCGAGCTCGGCGGCGCGGGCGTGATCGTGACCGGGTCGATCGTGACCGTCGGTGAGGCTCGCCACCTGCTCCGGCCCTCCCAATGAGCCAACCCCCGCCAGCACCGCGCGGGCTCTATGCCATCGGCGCGGCCGGACTCACGATCGAGGCCATCGTCGTGCTGCTCGCCGTGCCCGCCGTGACCACCGCTCAGCGCGGTCACGTGTCGGTTTTCGACGTGGGCTATCTGGTCGGGCTGTTCATCCTGCTGGTCGTCGCGACCGCGACGTTGCGCCGGCGAGGCGGCAAGGTCTTCTCCAGCGCTGTTCAGGTGGTGGCCATCGGTGCCGGCATCGCGACCTGGCCGATGTACGTCGTGGGGGCGGCCTTCGCGGGGATCTGGCTCTACTGGCTACGCCAGTGGCACCTGCCGAGGCCAACCTAAATGGTCTTTCAAGGGGGTCTGAGAGACCCAAAAGGTTGGCCTCGGCGGTGCGTATAGCCTGTCCGCCGTGTCTGAGCGAACCCTTGTCCTGGTCAAGCCCGATGGCGTCGGTCGGGGGCTGGTCGGCGAGATCGTCGGTCGGCTCGAGCGAAAGGGCCTCACGATCGCGGCGCTCGAGCTGCGCACGCTCGACCGGGAGACCGCGAGCACGCACTACGGGGAGCACGAGGGCAAGCCGTTCTTCGGCGAGCTCGTCGACTTCATCACCGGCGGCCCGCTGGTCGCGATCGTCGCGGAGGGGCATCGGGCGGTCGAGGCGGTTCGGGCGCTGATGGGCGTGACCGACCCGATCGCGTCGGCGCCGGGATCGATCCGCGGCGACTACGCCACCGAGATCGGGCAGAACCTTGTGCACGGCTCGGACTCCGTCGAGTCAGCCGCTCGTGAGGTCCGGTTGTTCTTTCCCGCCCTCGCCTGACGGTTCCATCCTCCGAACATCAGCCAGCCAAAACTTGAAATAGCTGCGAATCGGCTATTTCGGTCGAGCGGGGATCGACGGTAGAATCGTCGCAGCCCCTCGGAGTGCCCGGCTTTCGTTGCGAGCACTCACATTCCCCCGTATCGGAAGGCATGCGCCGTATGGCGAACAACACCAGCGGTTTTCTCGGCCGCGACATGGCCGTCGACCTCGGAACGGCCAACACGCTGGTCTACGTGCGCGGCCGGGGGATCGTGCTCAACGAGCCGAGCGTCGTGGCGATCAACACCAACACCGCCGGGATCCTCGCCGTTGGTACCGAGGCCAAGCGCATGATCGGCCGCACGCCCGGCAACATCGTCGCCATCCGACCGCTCAAGGACGGCGTGATCGCCGACTTCGAGACCACCGAGCGGATGCTGCGCTACTTCATCCAGAAGGTGCACAAGCGGCGCCGTACGGCGCGGCCGCGCCTGGTCATCTGCGTGCCGAGTGGCATCACCGGCGTCGAGCAGCGCGCCGTCAAGGACGCGGGCTACCAGGCCGGCGCCCGCAAGGTCGTCATCATCGAGGAGCCGATGGCCGCCGCGATCGGCGCCGGGCTCCCGGTCCACGAGCCGACCGGCAACATGGTCGTCGACATCGGCGGTGGCACGACCGAGGTCGCGGTGATCTCCCTCGGCGGCATCGTCACCAGCCAGTCCATCCGAACCGGTGGCGACGAGCTCGACGCATCGATCATCGCGTACGTGAAGAAGGAGTACAGCCTGATGCTCGGTGAGCGGACGGCTGAGGAGATCAAGATGGCGATCGGGTCGGCCTTCCCGGCCCCGGACGAGCCGCACGCCGAGATCCGCGGCCGCGACCTCGTCACCGGCCTACCGAAGACGATCGTGGTGAGCGCGGACGAGATCCGCAAGGCGGTCGAGGAGCCGGTCAACGCCATCGTCGACGCCGTCAAGACCACCCTCGACAAGACCCCGCCAGAGCTTTCGGGCGACATCATGGACCGCGGGATCGTCCTCACCGGTGGCGGTGCGCTGCTCACCGGCCTGGACGAGCGACTGCGTCACGAGACCGGCATGCCGATCCACGTGACCGACAACCCGCTGAACTCCGTCGCAATGGGCGCGGGCAAGTGCGTCGAAGAGTTCGAAGCTCTCCAGCAAGTTCTCATTTCAGAACCTCGGCGATAACAACCGGACGCCGCTCGGCGGCGTCTATCTGCCGATAACGTTCGCTTCGCCATGAGGTCGGTTCGATGAGAAACGCGCGTCGCGCGCGGCTGGTGCTCACCATGCTGCTGCTCACCGCGTTCACGCTGATCACGCTCGACTACCGGTCGGGGGCGCTCGGTGGCGTCCGCAAGGTGGCCTCGGCCGTCTTCGGCCCGATCGAGGACGGGATCAACGCCGTCGTGCAGCCGATCGGCTCGTGGTTCTCCGGGCTTGGGCACCTCGGCACCTACAAGCACGAGAACGAGACGTTGCACCGCCAGGTCGCCAAGCTCCAGACCCAGCTGCGGCTGAACGCCACCGAGCATCAGGAGTACCTGCAGGAGCAGAAGCTGCTCCACCTCGCGGGGTTGGCGCAGTACACCTCCGTCGCGGCGCGGGTGACGGCGTACGGCGGGGCGTTCGGCTTCGAGTCGACGGTCGCGATCGACCGGGGAAGTGACAACGGCATTCAGCGCAACGAGACGGTGATCAGCGGAGCCGGGCTGGTCGGCAGAGTCGTCTCGGTCGGCCCCCACACCGCGACTGTCCAGTTGGCCAACGACTCGGAGTTCACCGTCGGAGCCCGGCTGTCGACCGGCACGCTCGCAGTCGCGTCGGTGACGGGAGAGGGCCGAGGCGAACCGATGAGCCTCACCTTGCTCGAGAACACCGTTCGTCTAGCGGTCGGACAGCAGCTCGTGACCTTCTCCTCGGGCCCGGGCGGACCGTTCGTGCCAGAGGTGCCAGTCGGAACCATCACCCGCGTCACGCCGGCCAGCGGCCAGGTCGCCCAGAGCGCCAGCGTGCGCCCGTTCGTCAACTTCAGCTCCCTCGACGTGGTCGCCGTCGTGGTCCATTCGCCCAAGACCATTCCGCATGATGCGCTGCTCCCGAAGTCCCCGACGCCGGCGCCTACCGTGACGGTGACGGTGACGGCCACACCCGGAGCGCCGACCACGCCTCCGGGTACGCCGACCGGCACCGGCACCCCGGCCGACACCTCGACCAACACCGCGACCAACCGGAGCCGGACACCGTGACCGCTCAGCGGATCGCGCTGCGGGTTGCGGTCGTGGTGACCGTGGTGTTGCTCCAGGTCTGCCTGATCAACCGGATGCGGCTCCCGCTCGGCGCACCGGACCTGCTCGTCGTGGTGGTCGTCGCGTTCGCGCTGATCGGCGGCTCGCAAAGGGGGGCCGTCCTCGGCTTCCTCGCCGGGCTGACTGCCGATGTGCTTCCGCCGACCCATCACTACGCCGGCGAGCTCGCCTTTGCCTACACCGTTATCGGCTACCTCGCAGGGATGCTCGACGCGGGCGAGGAGAGCTCGGTGCTGACCATCATCACGGTGGTCGCCGGCGCTTCAGTCGGGGTGGTCCTGCTTTACGCCGGACTCGGCGACCTGCTCGGCAACGCGCGGATCACGGCGGGCGCGACGCTTCACGCACTGGCCGGGACGGTTGTCTACGATGTGGTGCTGGCGCCGTTCGTGGTCCCCCTCGTCTCCGCCGCGGCCCGCCGACTCGAGCCGGTCGGATCGCGATAGCGCCCAGTAGTTCTGATAGACCCGCCCTGCCCGACGGATCGCCTGACCGGAAGCGTTGCCACGTTGCCTGACCGCTCGCGCCTGCGTCTCGTAGTGCTCGGTGTGCTGGTCGTCTCCCTGGTCGCGACGCTGCTCGGCCGGCTTTGGTACCTCCAGGTGCTCGACGCGCCGCAGCTACGGATCGCGGCGGCCCAGAACCACATCCGCGACATCGTGACGCCCGCGCCGCGTGGCGAGATCCTCGACGACACCGGCAAGCCGTTCGTCGACAACAAGCCGGCGCTGGTCGTTTCGGTCGACCGCACCGCGTTGACTCGGCTCGGCACGGTCAAGACCGCAGCGGTCCTGCACCGGCTGGCGAAGCAGCTTCATCTCTCCTACCACCTGCTCAACAACGAGACCACGCCCTGCACCTACACGGTCACGAAGGACAAGAAGGGCAAGACCGTCGTCACCTCGACGCCGACGCCCTGCAACAACGGCGTGTCCTACCAGCCCGTCGTCGTGAGCCAGTTGAAGCCGACCCTCGCCGCTGCTCGTCAGGCGCTGCAGATCAAGGAGCAGCCCGAGTCCTATCCCGGGATATCGGTCGACCTGACGGCGGTTCGCCACTACCCGAAGCCCGACGGCGCGCTGGCCAGCGCGATGCTCGGCTACATCGCCAAGATCACCAAGACGCAGCTCGACAAGCTTCCGAAAGCCCGACAGGACATCGAGGCCAACGCCTACGTCGGGGCGACCGGGCTGGAGGCGGAGTACGAGAAGTATCTGCGCGGCACTCCGGGCGTGAAACAGGTCAGCGTCGACCACGTGCAGGCGGTCACCGGGACGCTCAAGAACACCCAGCCGGTCGCGGGCGACGATATCGTCACCAACATCGACGCCGGCACCCAGGCCGCCCTTGAGACGCAGCTCCAGGATGCGATCAACACCGCCCGGCGCTCGGGTCACACGGCTGACTACGCAGCCGGTGTCGTGCTGAACGCCCGGACCGGCGGGGTCGTGGCGATGGCGAGCGATCCGACCTATCCGCCGGGCGCGTTCGTGCCCCACATCTCGAGCAAGCTCTACAACCGGTTGCTCCACCAAAAGGGTGATCCCCTCCTGGACAAGGCGTTCCAGAGCGCCAACCCGCCCGGATCGACCTTCAAGCTGATCTCCTCGTCGGGGCTGATTCACGACGGGACAATGAGCACCGGCGGTTACTACGACTGCCCGTCAAGCTATTTCGGCAAGCACAACTTCGAGGGAGAGAGCGGGCTCGGGTCGATCCCGCTGCGGACCGCCCTGATCGTCTCGTGCGACACCTTCTTCTACGAGCTCGGTGCCGCCGACTGGGAGCGCGACAACCACCTCGTCCTCAACCACAAGAAGCCGGTGGAGGGCGTGCAAGCGATGGCCCACGACTACGGGCTGGGTGAGAAGGTCGGGCTCGATCTGCCTGCTCGCGAGGTCACCGAAGGTCATATTGGCGACCGTAAGAACGCCAGGATCGAGTGGGAGCAGCTCAAGCACGCGTACTGCTTGGGCTCGAAGAACCCCAGCTTCACGGCCGCGCATCGGGCGTTTGACGCGGCGTACTGCAGGTCCGGCTATGTCTTCGAGCAGGGTGACCAGGAGGACGAGGACATCGGCCAGGGCACCGTGCTGGTCTCGCCGCTGCAGCTCGCCGTGGCCTACGCGGCGATGGCCAACGGCGGCACGGTCTTCGAGCCGCGGATCGCAAAGGCGATCGTCAGCCCGACCGGCAAGCTGATCAGGCGGATCAAGGCTCCGGTGCGAGACCACCTTCCGCTGTCGCAGGCTGACCTGAACTATCTCCGGAACGCGTTCTACGGCGTCACGACCTCAACCGACCCGCCGGGTACGGCGGTGTCGACGTTCGCCGGCTTTCCGATGAGCAAAGTCGAGGTCGGTGGCAAGACCGGGACCGCCGAGCTGTCCGGCACCAGCCAGGACGGCTCATGGTTCGTGTCGTTCGCCGGGCCGCCCGGCGGGAAGCCGCAGTTCGTAACAGTGATCGAGGTCGACAAGGCCGACCAGGGTGCTGTCAGTGCGGCTCCGTTCGCTCGCACGATGTGGGACGAGGTGTACGGCTTCGGTGGCCACAAAGCACTCTTCTCGACCGGTGCTCCGCCGAAGACGCTGCCAAAGATCCAGGTCGTCGAGGCCGGCCCGCCGATCCACCACCACAAGGCCTCGACCAGTTCGACCGGCACGGCGTCGCCGCCGGCGCAGTCAGCCACGGACCTGCCACCTGCGCTCAGTCCGGACCGCCGGCGGATCGGCGTGCCGTGACCGACTGGTCGGAGTCAACCCGCGTCGCGCCGGTGTCACTTCGCCGTGACACGTCCCTGCGGGCGCGGGCGATGGACCGCGACTCCTTCCTGCGGCAGCTCGACTGGGTGCTGATCGCTGCGGTCGCCGTTCTTTGCATCCTCGGCTGTGCGCTGGTCTGGGCTGCCGCGAAGCCGCAGGGCCTCGGTTCGTCGTACCTGAAGAAGGACGTCCTCAACATCGTGCTCGGCTTGGGCCTCGCGGCTCTCGCGGCGCTGGTCGACTACCGGACGCTGCGCGCCTACACGCTGGTCCTCTACGGCGCCTCGATCTTCGGGCTGCTCGTCGTGCTGACGCCGCTGGGCAGCACGATCAACGGCGCGCACTCCTGGATCCAGGTCGGGGGAGGCTTCGAGGTCCAGCCGTCGGAGTTCGCGAAGCTCTCCGTCGTCCTCGGAATCGCGATGCTGCTGTCCGAGAAACGCGAAGGCCGCGCCGACCCGACCCGTAACGACATCCTGCTCTGCTTCGCGTTGTCGGCAGTGCCTGTCGTGCTGATCCTTGCCCAGCCCGATGTCGGCTCGGTCATGGTCTTCATGATCACGATCTTCGGGATGCTCGCGCTATCGGGCATCCCGGGCCGCTGGGTCGGCGGGATGCTCGTGCTTGCTGTCGTCGGAGCGATCTTCGTCGACCAGGCGCACCTGCTGCACCAGTATCAGCTCGCCCGCTTCGACGCGCTTACCCATTCCAACGCGTCTGCCGCCGCGCAGACGTTTGCCTTCAACGCCCACCAGGCCACGATCGCGATCGGTCACGGTGGGTGGTTCGGGCAGGGCCTCGGCCACGGCACCCAGACCAACGGCCAGTTCGTCCCCGAGCAGCAGACCGACTTCGTGTTCTCGGTAGCCGGCGAAGAGCTCGGGCTCTTCGGTGCAGGTCTGGTCATCGTCCTGTCAGGCATCGTGATCTGGCGGGCCCTGCGGATCGCACGGCTCTCGCGCGACCGCTTCGGGACCCTCGTCGCCGTCGGCATCGTGTGCTGGTTCTCGTTCCAGATGTTCGAGAACATCGGCATGAACCTCGGGATCATGCCGATCACCGGTCTGCCGCTGCCGTTCGTGTCCTACGGCGGGACGTCGATGTTCGCGTCGATGATCGCCATCGGACTGCTGCAGAACGTGCGCGTCCGCTCCGAACGCTGAGAACCGGCCACCGCCGTACCCTGGCCACATGTCGGGCGAGAGTGTGTTCGATCGTCTCGAGCCGCTGCTGCCTGGTGTGCGCAAGCCGGTTCAGTACGTCGGAGGCGAGCTGCACGCAGTCGTGAAGGAATGGGACTGCGCCGATGTCCGCTGGGCGTTGATGTATCCCGACGCCTACGAGGTCGGACTGCCCAACCAGGGCGTGCAGATCCTCTACGAGCTCCTCAACGAGCGCGAGGGTGTCCTTGCCGAGCGCACCTACTCGGTGTGGCCGGACCTCGAAGCCGCGATGCGCGAGCACGGCATTCCACAGTTCACCGTCGATGCTCATCGCCCGGTCGGTGACTTCGACCTGCTCGGCGTCTCGTTCTCGACCGAGCTCGGCTACACCAACCTGCTGACGGCACTCGATCTCGCCGGCATCCCGATCTCTGCGGTGGATCGCGGCCTCGACGACCCGGTGGTGGTTGCCGGTGGCCACGCGGCGTTCAATCCGGAGCCGGTTGCGGAGTTCATCGATGCCGCGGTGCTCGGCGACGGCGAGCAGGCCGTCCTGGCGATCACCGAGCTGGTTCGGGCGTGGAAGGCCGACGGCCGACCCGACGGACGTGAGGGCCTCCTGCTGCGGCTTGCCACGAGTGGTGTGGCGTACATCCCGGCCTTCTACGACGTGACGTACCTGCCCGACGGCCGGATTCAGCGTGTCGTTCCCAACCGGCCCGGTGTGCCGTGGCGGGTTGCCAAGCACACCGTCATGGACCTCGATGAGTGGCCGTACCCCAAGGCGCCGTTGGTGCCGCTGGCCGAGACGGTGCACGAGCGCTACAGCGTCGAGATCTTCCGGGGCTGCACCCGCGGCTGCCGGTTCTGCCAAGCGGGGATGATCACGCGACCGGTTCGGGAGCGGTCGATCACGACGATCGGCGAGATGGTGCAGCGCGGCGTGGCGGCGACCGGCTTCGAAGAGGTCGGGCTGCTCTCGCTGTCGAGCGCGGACCACAGCGAGATCGCCGCGGTCGCCAAGGGACTTGCCGACGTCTACGAGGGAACCAACGTCTCGCTCTCGCTGCCGTCGACCAGGGTCGACGCGTTCAACGTCACGCTTGCCAACGAGCTGTCACGCAACGGCCGGCGTACCGGGCTGACGTTCGCGCCGGAGGGCGGCAGCGAGCGGATGCGCAAGGTGATCAACAAGATGGTCACCGAGGAGGACCTGATCCGGACCGTCGCGACGGCGTACGGCAACGGCTGGCGCGCGGTGAAGCTGTATTTCATGTGTGGCCTGCCGACCGAGACCGACGAGGACGTGGTGGCGATCGCCGGCATGGCGCACCGGGTCATCGAGACCGGTCGTGCCGCCGCGGGACGCAAGGACCTGCGGTGCACGATCTCGATCGGCGGGTTCGTACCCAAGCCGCACACCCCCTTCCAGTGGGCCGCTCAGCTCGACCACGAGAGCGTCGATCGCCGCCTCGCCGCGTTGAAGGCGGAAGTGGTCAAGGACAAGCAGTTCGGCCGCTCGATCGGGCTGCGCTACCACGACGGCAGGCCGTCGATCATCGAAGGAATGCTGTCCCGTGGCGACCGGCGCGTCAGCGCCGTGATCCGCCGCGTGTGGGAGGCGGGCGCGCGCTTCGACGGCTGGAGCGAGTACTTCTCCTACGACGCGTGGGTCGCCGCCGCAACGGGGGCCTTCGACGGCACGCCGGTGTCGCTGGACTGGTACACGACGCGCGAGCGCGACCTCACCGAGGTGCTGCCGTGGGACCACCTCGACTCCGGGCTGGACAAGGAGTGGCTGTGGCAGGACTGGCAGGACGCGATCTCCGGCGGTGAGGTCGAGGACTGCCGCTGGAGCCCCTGTTACGACTGCGGCGTCTGTCCGGGGATGGGCACCGAGAACCAGGTCGGCCCGACCGGCCGGACGGTTCTGCCGCTCAGTCCTGTCTGATGTCCCGTCAGCCGGAGGGCCCGCCGCCGCCGCCCGTCGTACAGCGGATGCGGGTCCGCTACACCAAGCGCGGCCGGCTGCGTTTCACCAGCCACCGCGACTTCGCTCGCGCCTTCGAACGGGCGATTCACCGCGCGGGCGTTCCTATCGCGTTCAGTGCGGGCTTCAGCCCGCATCCGAAGGTGTCCTACGCCGGAGCCGCGCCGACCGGAGTCGCGTCCGAGGCGGAGTACCTCGAGATCGGGCTGGCCGAGACCCGCACCCCGGAATCGGTCAGGGACGATCTCGATGCGGCGCTGCCTCCTGGGCTCGACGTGGTCGAGGTCGTCGAAGTGGTGCCTGGCGGGCCTTCTCTCGCGGACCACATCGAGGCCTCGTGGTGGCGGATCGTCCTGCCCGGCGTGGATCAGGCGGCTGCGGAGACAGCCTTTGCCGCGTTCATGGCACAGGACAGCATCGTGGTCGATCGGCCGACCAAGGACGGCGTCAAACCCGTCGATGCTCGGGCGTCGGTGGTGTCCGGCGGAGTCGTGGCGGCAGCCTCCGGGGCCGGCGAGCCCGGTTGTGCGACACTGGACGTGGTCGTTCGGCACGCCATACCCGCTGTCCGACCCGACGACGTAATGACAGCGCTGCGACGCGCAGCCGGACTGTCGACGCCCGTCACCCCCGTGGTGACGCGGCTGGCGCAGGGCCTGCTCGATGCGGCACCGCCATTGGATGGAAGACGGCTGATCGACCCGCTCAAGTAGCGGTCCCGACCATCGTTCGCTCACCCTGACGCCGTCGCTTCCACCGGCTTCCGCCGTGCACCGCCCGTCGGGTGAGGCTACGGCGACCACCTCGCCCCCGAGCGGGGTGCCAGTGCCCGAAAGGCACCGGCGCTCCCGGGAGCGGACAGGAGAGCGACTTGCTCGACGACGACAACACCACTGACCCCACCGACCCCGCTGCCGGTACGGCTGCGCCGAAGCGCCGCGCCGCGCGCCGGCCCGCCGGCCCGCCGAGCCCGGCCTCCGACACCGCGTCGGCAGCAGGCGCCGGCCCGGCCGAGAAGTCGGCATCGGCATCCACGGACGGGACGCCTGCCCCGGTCAAGCGCACCCGCAAGAAGGCGGCCGCTGCGGCCCCGAGCGCGCCGGCCGACGGCACCGGAGCAGAAACCGCGAGTGGCGATGACACTCCCGCTCCCGCTCGCCGCCGCCGGGCCCCGGCAGCCGCCGCCAAGGAAGACACCTCCACGGCGCCTGCCGTGGCTGCTCCGATCTCCCCGACCGCGGTGCTCTTCCAGCCGCCGCCCGCCGCGCCGGCACCCGCCCGCCGCGCTCCGGCTCGTGTCGCGGACGACGCGGACGCTGCAGCTCCCCCACGCCGTGCCCCGGCTAGGGCCAGCAGCAACGACAACGGGGCGAGCGACGAGCCAGGCGGCGCCCCCGAAGCCGACAGCGACAGCGACGGCGAGCTCGATGCCGACGGCATGCCCCGCTCGAACCGCCGGCGCCGCGGGCGCCGTGGCCGCGGCGGCCGGGGGACCGGCGAAGGTTCAGCCGCTGCCGAGGGCGATGACGAGCAGGGCAGTGACAGCTCGAGCAACGCGGGCGATGACGGCGATGACGACGCCGGGCCCGACGACGGCACCGGCACCGGGACCCATCGCCGGCGGCGGCGCCGGCGCACCGGTGGCGGCGAGGGATCCGATCCCGAAAGCCCTGACGACCCGCCCAACACGGTCGTGCACGTGCGGACCCCTCGGCAGATCGCCGACGACTCCGCGCGCGGCGACGGTGGACGTGGCGACGGTGTTCGCGGTGTGAAGGGCTCGACCCGGATCGAGGCCAAGCGGCAGCGCCGGCGTGACGGTCGCGAGACCCAGCGGCGCCGCCCGTCGATCATCACCGAAGCGGAGTTTCTCGCCCGGCGCGAGGCGGTCGAGCGGGTCATGGTCGTGCGCCAGGCGGAGGACCGTACCCAGATCGCGGTGCTCGAGGACAACGTCCTCGTGGAGCACTACGTGACGCGCAAGCACGCCACCTCGATGGTCGGCAACGTCTACCTCGGCAAGGTGCAGAACGTCCTGCCGAGCATGGAGGCGGCGTTCGTCGACATCGGCCGCGGCCGCAACGCGGTGCTCTACGCCGGCGAGGTCAACTACGACGCAAGCGCGCTCGAAGGCGGCCCACCGCGGATCGAGCAGGCGCTCAAGAGCGGCCAGACGGTCCTCGTGCAGGTCACCAAGGACCCGATCGGCCAGAAGGGCGCCCGGTTGACCAGTCAGGTCAGCCTCCCGGGCCGCTTCATGGTCTACGTACCGGACGGACGGCTGTCCGGCATCAGCCGCAAGCTGCCCGACACCGAGCGGACCCGGCTTAAGCACATCCTCAAGAAGGTGATGCCGGAGAACGCCGGGGTCATCGTGCGGACCGCCGCCGAGGGCGCCGCGGAAGCGGAACTCGACCGGGACGTGACCAGGCTGGCCGCGCAGTGGGAGAGCATCGAGAAGAAGGCCAAGACGGCGTCCGCGCCGTCGCTGCTGTACGGCGAGCCCGACCTGACGGTCCGGGTCGTCCGTGACGTCTTCAACGAGGACTTCAGCAGGCTCATCGTCTCTGGGGATGAGGGCTGGGAGACGATCGACGAGTACGTCCACTACGTGGCACCGCACCTGGCCGACCGGCTCTCGCGCTGGGGCGAGGATGACGGGTCCGGCTCTGACTCTGGGTCCGCCGCGGAATCGGGCGAGGACGCGTTCGCCACCTACCGGATCGACGAGCAGCTCGCCAAGGCGCTGGAACGGAAGGTCTGGCTGCCCAGCGGCGGCTCCCTGGTCATCGACCGGACCGAGGCGATGACCGTCATCGACGTCAACACCGGCAAGTTCACCGGGCAGGGCGGGAACCTCGAGGAGACGGTTACCCGCAACAACCTGGAGGCCGCCGAGGAGATCGTGCGCCAGCTCCGGCTGCGTGACGTCGGCGGGATCGTCGTCATCGACTTCATCGACATGGTGCTTGAGTCGAACCGGGAGCTTGTGCTGCGTCGGCTGCTCGAATGCCTGGCCCGGGACCGGACCAAGCATCAGGTCGCCGAGGTCACGTCGCTGGGCCTGGTCCAGATGACCCGCAAGCGGGTCGGCGCCGGGCTGCTGGAGGCGTTCTCCCAGCCGTGTGAATGCTGCAACGGGCGCGGGGTCATCCTGACACTCGAGCAGGGTGAGCCGACCCACCGGTCCTCGGCCGGGCACTCAGGTTCGTCGGGTTCTTCGAACGGCCAGCCGTCGGGGAACTCGCGCCGGGGCGGCCGGCCTGACGGGGACGCCGACGACGAGCAGCGCTCTGGGCGCGGCTCCCGCCGCGGCAAGCGTTCGGGCGGCGGTTCCGGTGTGGCCACCGCTGCCGCGTCGGCGGCCAAGGTTGCCGCGGCCTCGACCGTCACGGTCGAGGACGAGGCGGAGTCTTCCAGCCTGACGAGCTGGCCGGAATCCGACTCTGGTGCGGCGGTGTCCGCTGACCTGGGGCCGTCCGCGGTGAGGGAGCCGGTGGCATCGGATGCTGCCGGGCCGGATTCTTCTTCTCTGGCCGCTGCCGAGGCGGAGTCCGGCCAGGAGCAGTCCGGCAAGGCGCAGAAGGCTCCCCGCAAGCGGACCCGGACCGGCAGTGCCGGAGTGGCGGTGGCGCGCTCGGTCACGGTGGCGGACGAGGAAGCCGATGGTGACCACACCACCGGCGTTCTCACTCCCGCGCCGGTGGCGGAAGCCCCCGTCGCTGTCCACGTGCCCGACACCGCGGTTGCGTCGGAAACCCCGCCGCGCCGCCGGACCAAGACCCGCGCCGGTTCGGCGGTGGCCCGCGCCGCCGTGGTGACCACGCCCGAACCGGCCGAACCGGTCGCGGCGGCCGAGGCAGCGCTCGTTGAGGAGACGGCGCCGACTGAGGAGCTAGGGCCGGCTGCGGATGCGGTGTCGGCTGAGGAGGCCGCTCCGGAGGCCAGCACCGAGGTGGCTGATCCCGCTCCGGCCGAAACGTCGGCCGAGCCCGAGGCGGAAGCACCGGTCTTCGATGCCCCGGCCCCAGCCGCGGAAGTGCCAGCGGAACCGTCGGCCACGGCGGAGATTCCCGCGGCTGCGGAACCGGAGACTGCTGCCCCGTCAGAGACCGCTCAGCCAGAGACAGTGCAGCCAGAGACAGTGCAGGGATCCGCGGCAGAGACTTCCGTCGCGGATGCTCCGGTCACTGACGTGCCTGCCGCGGCCGTGCCCGCCGCGACGGCCGTGCCCGCTGATCCGGCGGCTGAAGAGCCCGTCGCCCAGGAGTCGGCGATGGAAGAGGCGGCGGCCGAAGCCGAGCCTGCGCCCGCCGCGTACGGAGCCGCGTCTGCGGAGCCGGCCAGCGAGGAGACGGCCAGCGAGGAGCCGAGGGACGAGGACCAGCCTGGCGCGGAGGGGCCGTGGGGCCTCTTCTGACCACCTGATCGAAGAGTGCGGGCGGCGCCGTGGAATCCACGGCGCCGCCCGTACTTCGTCAACGCTCCGATTCAGGCGTGGATGGCCGCCCGAGCGTGGCGGCAAAGCCGCGGCGGTATAGCCGGATCCGTCCGCTGGCTCGCCTCAGGCGTCAAGCCCCGGAACGCCATGGGACCACGCCCTGTCCCGAAGCGCCCCAGAATCCCTGATCACCCCAGAACCTAAGCGGCGGTCAGAGGGGCCGCGGGAGCTGCTAGTATTACTGGCAACGACCTCAACCCCAGAATCCGCTGGGTACTTTTGTGGTCGTTTCATGCACGTAAGTTGGCATGTCAGGTTCATGGCGAGCCCGCCGACAGGCGCAGCCGGTACAACTGAGACCTTCACGGTCATGACAGGTTGAACGGGCGCGATCAGACGGGGCACGCATAAGGGAGAGGCAGTTCTCGAGTGTACGCGATTGTGCGCTGCGGTGGCAGGCAGGAGAAGGTCGCCCTCGATGACGTGCTCACCGTCGACAAGCTTGAAGGCGAAGCCGGGTCGAGCGTTACGTTCCCCGCGCTGCTTGTGGTTGACGACGGCGAGGTCATCAGCGACCCGGCTGAAGTCGTCGGGTACCAGGTGACCGGCGAAGTCGTCGGTGCGGCCAAGGGCCCGAAGATCAACATGATCCATTACCGGAACAAGACGGGCTACAAGCGCCGTCAGGGGCACCGTCAGCAGTACACGCAGGTGCGGATCACCGGCATCGCGAAGGCGTAAGGCGAGGTAACGACAGATGGCACACAAGAAGGGCGCGTCGTCCAGCCGTAACGGCCGGGACTCTAACGCGCAGCGGCTTGGCGTCAAGCGTTTTGGCGGCCAGACGGTGAACGCGGGCGAGATCATCGTCCGGCAGCGTGGCACGCACTTCCACCCGGGCATCAACGTTGCCCGGGGCAAGGACGACACGCTGTTCGCGCTGTCGAGCGGTGCGGTCCAGTTCGGCCGCGTTCGTGGTCGCCGCGCCGTGAGCATCGTCCCGGGTCCCGGCCCGTCCGGACAGGTATCCGGAAGGGTCACGGCCTAGCCGTAATCCAGCGACATTGAGGCGGGCCGGAAACCTACCGGCCCGCCTTCAAGCATGTAAAGGGGAGGACCATGGCGGAGTTCGCCGACCATGCCGTGCTGCGAGTGCAGGCCGGCCACGGGGGCAACGGCTGTGCCTCGGTCCACCGGGAGAAGTTCAAGCCACTCGGCGGTCCCGACGGCGGTAATGGCGGCCGTGGCGGTGACGTGATCTTCGAGGTGCATCCCAGCACCGCGACCCTGCTCGACTTCCACCGGCGGCCAGTCCGCAAGGCTGGCAACGGAAAGCAGGGGGAGGGATCCAACCGCAGCGGCGCCGACGGCATCGACCTCATCGTCCGGGTTCCTAACGGCACGGTTGTCAAAGACAGCGACGGCGACGTCATCGCCGACCTGATCGGTACCGGGACGACGTTCGTGGCGGCGGCGGGCGGCCGGGGCGGACTGGGCAACGCGGCGCTGGCCTCTCCGCGGCGCAAGGCGCCCGGGTTCGCGCTGAAGGGCGAGCCCGGAGTGGAGCGCGCACTTACCCTCGAGCTCAAGACCGTCGCCGACATCGGCCTGATCGGGTTCCCCAACGCGGGCAAGTCGTCCCTGATCTCCGCCATCTCCGCCGCGAAGCCGAAGATCGCGAACTACCCGTTCACGACCCTCATCCCGAACCTCGGGGTGGCCGAGGCGGGCAAGGTCCAGTTTGTCGTCGCCGACGTCCCCGGGCTGATCCCGGGCGCCAGCGAGGGCAAGGGCCTCGGGCACAACTTCCTCCGGCACGTTGAGCGCTGCTCCGCGCTGGTGCACGTGGTGGACTGCGCGACCCCGGAACCAGGCCGCGACCCGATCACCGACCTCGAGACGATCGAGGACGAGCTCAAGAGGTACGAGGAGATCATCGGGACCGGGCTGGCCGGGACGCGGCTGAGTGACCGGCCGCGGATCGTCGTGCTCAACAAGATCGACGTCCCGGAGGCACGCGATCTCGCCGACCTCGTCAAGAGCGACATGGAAGAGCGCGGCTTCCTCGTCTTCGAGGTCTCCGCCGCGTCCACCGAAGGCCTCCGCGAGCTCAAGTTCGCCATGGCCAACCTGGTCGAACAGGCCCGGGCGCTGCAGCCCGAGCCTGAGCCGGTGCGGGTCGTCATCCGCCCGAAGGCGGTCGCCGAGACCGGGTTCACGATCGTCAGGCTGCCGGATGGCGCCTACCTGATCAGCGGCGAGAAGCCGGAGCGCTGGGTGCGGCAGACTGACTTCGCCAACGACGAGGCCGTCGGCTATCTGGCGGACCGGCTGGCCCGCCTCGGCATCGAGGACGCCCTGGCCAAGGAGGGCGCGGAAGACGGCGACACGGTGCTGATCGGGACCAGGGAGGACGCGGTCGTCTTCGACTGGGACCCGGCCCTGCCGACGAGCAGCGGGCACGTTGCGGGCCCGCGGGGCACCGACCGGCGGCTTCAGTAAGCGAAGGCGGAGATGAGTGAGCGCCGGGAAGATGTCGCCACCGCGCAGCGTACAGTCATCAAGGTCGGCTCCTCGTCCCTGACGACGAAAGCCGGGGCCATTGACGACGCGGTCATCGAGGCGCTGACCAGCGCCCTCGCGGCCCGGGTCCAGGAGAACAAGCAGGTCCTGCTCGTCTCCTCCGGCGCGATTGCGGCCGGCCTGGCGCCACTCGGGCTCAGCAAGCGCCCGAAAGACCTGGCCACCCAGCAGGCGGCGGCTAGCGTTGGCCAGGGCCTGCTCATCGCCCGGTACTCGGCCGCGTTCGCCGGGCACGGCATCCAGACTGGCCAGGTGCTGCTGACCGCCGACGATCTCATGCGCCGCGGCCATTACCGGAACGCCCAGCGCACCCTTGAACGGCTGCTCGACCTGGACACCGTCCCCGTGGTCAATGAGAACGACACGGTGGCGACGGACGAGATCAGGTTCGGCGACAACGACCGGCTGGCGGCCCTGGTCGCTCACGTGACCCGGGCCGACGCGCTGATCCTGCTGTCAGATGTGGACGGCCTCTACGACGGTGACCCCCGCAAGGGCGGTGCCACCAAGATCGACACCATCACCGGCAAGCACGACCTTGAGAACGTCAAGGCGGGCAAGACGGGACAGGGCGGCATGGGTACGGGCGGTATGTCGACCAAGGTCGAGTCTGCCCTGATCGCGGCGTCCGCAGGCATTCCGACCGTGGTGACGAGAGCCGAGGACGCCAGCGCGGCCCTGAACGGCGAGCCCACGGGCACGTATTTCGCCGTCTCGGGCCAGCGTCCGCGGACCCGGCTGCTGTGGCTCCAGCACGCGGCCGTCGCCCGGGGCACGCTCAAGCTGGACCCGGGCGCCGTCGAGGCGGTGGTCCACCGCCGCGCGTCGCTGCTGCCCGCCGGCATCACCGGTGTCGAGGGCAGGTTCGACACCGGTGACCCGGTCGACCTGGCCGACGAGGACGGCAACACCGTCGCGCGCGGCCTGGTCAACTACGACGCGAAGGAGATTCCCGGGCTGATGGGCCGCTCCACGCGCTGGCTATCGAGCAAGCTGGGCCAGGAGTACGAGCGCGAGGTCATCCACCGTGACGACCTCGTGGTCCTGTAGTTGTGCGCCCGGTGGCACAAAACGCCACCTTACCGGGCGCACAACTACAGAGCATCTCCCGGGGGACGACCCCCCGTACCCCCGATGCGCCCTGCGGCAGAAACCGCCTTCGGGCGCGCAGGTTAGTTGCTGTCGGACCCGGAACCGCCGGAGCCCGAGCCGCCAGAACCCCGTCCGCCGGTGAACCGGTCGAACAGGCTGCCTCCGGCGGACGCCACGGTGTCGGCCACTCCGCGGAAGATCCCGGCGAGCGGGTCCTCCGAACGGCTCCACGAGTCCTGGTACGACCTTGCCGCGTTCCGTACCTCGTCGGTGACGGACGCATCCTTGTCCTCGGCCCGGCGCAGGTAGTCCCCGCCCAGGATGCGCTCGTACTCGCCGGAGTTCAGCCAGTGGTCGAGCTCGGCGAACCGCACGACGGCGAACGGGTGCGTGTTGCCCTGGAGCTGCATCAGCTTCAGGATGCTGTCCCGCAGGTCCGGGACGGCGTCGTACTCGCGCGCCTGCTCCCGGAACGCGTCCGGGTTGAGCTCGGACAGGTACGGCCCGCCGGCGAGCTTCATGAGCGTCCGCTTGGCCGCGTCGACGTCCTGCCCGGCCAGCACGCCGGCCCGGTCGCAGGACAGCTCGGACTTGCGGAACCACTCCTCCAGGCCCCAGATGATCGCCCGGAGGCCGATGAAGCCGATCGGCATCCAGGCGATCCGCCCGGCCAGCTGGACCAGCCACAGGAGCATGGTGCGGTAGACGGCATGCCCGGACAGGACGTGCCCGAGTTCGTGGCCGATCACGAACCGGAGTTCCTCCTGGTCATTCAGGTTGACCAGGCCGGTGGTGATCACGATGAACGGGTGATCTCGGCCGAGCGCCATCGCGTTGACGACGGGGTCCTGGGTGACGAAGACGTCGGGCACCTCAGGCAGGTCCAGGACGTAGGAGCCATCCCGGACGAGCGCGTAGATGTGGGGAAACTGGCGCTCAGACACCTTAACGGCGCTGGCCAGGTAGGACAGGCGGAAGGCCCGTTCGTTGAATAGTCCGAATAGCTTCCGCAGCAGCACGTCGAAACCGCTGAGCTTGCGCAGCGCGACAAGCGCGGAGCGATCGGCCGGATGCTCGTAGGCACGCGAGGAAATGCCTGCGAGGCGGACACGTGCACGGTCAGGCACTGTGGTCATGCTTCACAGGGTAGTGCTCCTTACAAGGAGCGGACACTGCGGCGTACCGGAACATTTTCGCTCCGTCTATCCCTATACCGTTGCGTAGCGCGATGAGGAGACAGATTGTGAGCAACGGACACGAGAAGCCGGCCAGGCGGCGGCTCGGGGTCATGGGCGGTACCTTCGACCCGATCCACCATGGCCACCTGGTGGCCGGGAGTGAGGTCGCGCACATCTTCGGCCTCGACGAGGTCGTCTTCGTGCCGACGGGCGAGCCGTACCAGAAGGCGGGCCGCGGCGTTTCCTCGGCTGAGGACCGTTATCTCATGA